>JACMPK010000025.1 GCA_014377535.1 Gemmatimonadaceae bacterium | reverse complement strand
CGGATGCCCTCCGAGGCCCGCGTGCGCTGGGACGAGATGCGGCGCGACGCGCGCGACGAGCCCGAGCGGCTGCTGCGTGCCGCGAAGTCCGAAACCCGCGCGCTGCTCGACGACTCGCGCAACACGGCCAAGCGCATCGCGCACGATCTCGATCAGCTCAATCGCGCGCGTACGTCGTATCTCTCCCAGATGAAGGCGCTCGCCGAGCGGCACCTGCAGGATGTCGAGGCGTCGCGTACCGCTGCGCCCAGCATGCCGTCGTCCGTCGATGCGTACCTGCACGACGCCGACGATGCCGTGGGTGCCCGACTCCGCCCGCGCCCGACGCCATACGTGAATACCATCATTCCGGCGCGGGAGACGATCACAGATCCCGAGATCATTCGCGCCGTCACGGATGGCACCGTGCCGCAGAGTGCAGCGCAGGAGCCACACGCATGACTGACCGCAGCACGCCCTCGCTGAATGCCACGGTGGAGATGCGCGCCTTCCGCAAGAGCGCGCCCATGCAGATGCCCATGCCGCACAGCGTCGAGAGAATTGCCGCCGCGGTGCAGGTCATCCAGTCTCGCTTTGCCCGCAAGCCCACCGAGGCCATCATCCTCGGCACCGGACTTGGACAGCTCGCCGGGCAGATCGTTGTCGAGTCGACTATCGATTACGCCGAGATCCCCGGGTTCCCGATCTCGACGGTCGAGAGTCACGCTGGCCGGCTGCTCTGCGGCACGCTCGGCGGGCGCACCGTCGTCGCGATGCAGGGCCGCTTTCATCGCTACGAAGGCTACTCGCTGCAGGAGGTGACGTTCCCCGTGCGCGTGCTGCGTGCGCTCGGTGCAGAGACACTCGTCGTCTCCAATGCCTGCGGCGGCATGCATCCGTTGTGGCAGCGCGGCGACCTGATGTTGATCTCGGATCACATCAACATGCTCGGTGACAATCCGCTCGTCGGGCCGAATGATCCGTCACTGGGTCCGCGCTTTCCCGACATGTCGGTCGCCTACGACGCGCCCCTGCGCAGCATCGCGAGACAGGTCGCGATGGCGCAGGGCATCACCCTCCGCGAGGGCGTTTATGTCGCGGTCGTCGGGCCCAACCTCGAGACGCGGGCCGAGTACCGCATGCTGCGCGGATTCGGCGCTGATGTCGTCGGCATGTCGACCGTACCGGAAGTCATCGTCGCGCGGCACGGCGGCATGCGCGTGCTCGGGATCTCGATCATCACCGACATGTGCCTGCCCGACTCGCTGCAGGAAGCGACGCTGGATGAAATCGTCGCGGCCGCGAACGAGGCGCAGCCGAAGCTGACGGCACTCGTCCGCGGGGTGCTGGAGCGCCTGTGAGCGACGGTACTCCGCGCTACGCCGTTCTCACTGGTGACGACACGCCTGACAAGCTCGAGACTGCGTTGCTCGAGCAGTGGGATCGGGAACAGCTTTTCAAGCCCACCAATCATCCGCAGCCCGGTCAGCCCTCGTTCGTGTTTTACGAGGGGCCGCCGACGGCCAACGGTCGTCCCGGTATTCATCACGTCTTCGCGCGCACGCTCAAGGACCTGATTCCGCGACACCGCGCGATGAAGGGTGCGCACATCACCCGCAAGGCCGGCTGGGATACGCACGGGCTGCCCGTCGAGATCGAGGTCGAGAAGGCGCTCGGCATCAGCGGCAAGCGTGACATCGAGCAGATCGGTGTCGCGGAATTCAACCGCCGCTGCCGCGACAGCGTGTTCACCTATCGCGGCGACTGGGAAAGGCTCAGCAAGCGCATGGCGTATTGGCTGAATTACGAAGAGCCGTACATCACGTATTCCAACGACTACGTCGAGAGCGTCTGGTGGGCCTTGTCCACCATGCATGCAAAGGGACTGCTGGTGCAGGGACACAAGATTCTGCCGTACTGCCCACGATGTGAAACGGCCCTCTCCAGTCATGAAGTCGCGCAGGGTTACAAGGATGTCGAAGATCCGAGCACGTACATCGCGCTCGATCTCGTTGATCCTTCCACCACGATCCGTCGTCGCATCCTGGTGTGGACGACCACGCCGTGGACACTGGTCTCGAACACCGCACTGGCGGTGCATCCCGACCTGCCGTACGTGGAGCTGCAGAAGCAGAGCGGTGCCGCGTTCACGGTGATCCTTGCCGAGTCGCGCGTGGCCGCGGTGCTGGGTGCCGACTGGGCCGATCGCTGGACGAGTGTGCGCACCATCCGCGGGTCGGAGCTCGCAGGCATGCAGTACACCCGCCCTCTGGACTGGATCGAGTATCCCGTCGACACGAATCACGAGATCATCGTCGCCGAGACCTTCGTTTCGGCCGACGATGGCACGGGCGTCGTGCACATGTCACCGGCTTTCGGTGCCGATGACTATGGCGCGGGTCTTCGTCACAACCTCGCATTCCTCCAGCCAGTCGATGCGCGCGGCTGCTTTCCGGAGGCGATGCCGGTCATCGGCGGTCGCTTCATCAAGGATGCGGATCCGCTGATCATCGATGAGCTTCGCCGTCGCGACGTGCTCTGGAAGGACGGGCGCTTCGTGCACTCGTATCCGCACTGCTGGCGCTGCGGCACACCGCTGCTGTACTACGCACGCGGGTCGTGGTTCGTGAAGACGACGGCGATCAAGGACGACATGATCGCGCGCAACGCGCAGGTGGCCTGGCAGCCGCCCGAGGTGGGTGCCGGCCGTTTTGGACAGTGGCTCGAGCACAACGTCGATTGGGCGATCTCGCGTGATCGGTACTGGGGCACACCGCTGCCGGTGTGGGTGAACGATACCGACGCGACGGAGATCGAGGTGATCGGCAGCTATGCGCAGCTGGCCGGGAAGCTTGGCCGTGCGCTGCCCGAGGACTTCGATCCGCACAAGCCGCACATCGACCAGTACACCTGGCCGGCGCCCAGCGGCACGGGCACCATGCGTCGCGTGAACGAGGTGATCGACACCTGGTTCGATTCCGGCAGCATGCCGTTCGCGCAGTGGCACTATCCGTTCGAGAATGCCGATGTGCTCGCAGCCCACTTCCCGGCTGATTACATCGCCGAGGGCGTGGACCAGACACGCGGCTGGTTCTACTCGCTGCTCGCGATCGCGACCGCACTGGGCGATGCATTGCCGAACAACGCCGCCGGCACCGCCGCACCCTACCGTCACGTGCTGGTGAATGACCTCGTGCTCGACGCGAGCGGCCAGAAGATGTCGAAGAGCAAGGGCAACGCCGTCGAGCCGTGGAACGTCATCGCCACGCATGGCGTCGATGCGGTGCGACTCTTCCTGATCAGCACCAGTCAGGTCTGGATTCCGCGCCGCTTCGACGAGGATGTGCTGCGCCAGACGGCAGGCCGGTTTCTGGTCACGCTGCGCAACACGTACAGCGGCATCTTCGCGCAGTACGCGAACTTCGGCTGGTCACCGAGCGATCGAGACCCGGCCGTGACCGCGCGTCCCGCGCTGGATCGGTGGGTACTGTCGCGGCTGGCCACGGTGGAAGCCGAGGCCGACCGGCTGCTCGAGGCATACGAGCCGACGCTTGCCGCGCGCACGATCATGGAGTTCGTGGACGAGGATGTGTCCAATTGGTATGTCCGCCTGAGCCGCTCGCGCTTCTGGGAGACGGACACCGACGACAGCCGCGCTGCCTTTGCGACGCTGCATGAGGTGCTGACCGTCACCTGCCGCCTGCTGGCACCCATCGCGCCGTTCATCACGGACTGGATGCACCGCCAGCTCGTCGGATCGTCGGTGCATCTCGCGTCGTACGTCCGGTCGGACGTCGCCGGACAGGACCTGCCCCTCGAGCGCGATATGGCCGCCGTCCGCACGCTGGCGCGCCTTGGACGATCGGCTCGAGAGGAAGCGGGCATCAGGGTCCGGCAGCCGCTGGCGCGGCTCGTCTGCGTGGTTCCGCGCGAGCAGGCGGCCGGCGTCGAAGCGCTCGCAGGGTTGATTCGCACCGAATTGAACATCAAGGACGTGCTCTTCGCGGGATCGGCCGATGACCTCGTGAAGGTCAGTGCGAAGGGCAATTTCCGTATGCTGGGCAAGCGGTTCGGCAAGTCGACGCCGGCCGCAGCGGCGGCGGTCGAGGGGCTTGAATCCGCGGCACTGCAGGCGTTCGAGCGCGGTGAGTCAGTGTCGATCACCGTCAATGGCAGTTCGCATGAGCTGCAGCCGGATGACGTCATCCTGACGCGTTCAGCGGCGGGCGAACTCGTCGTGGCTGGCGATGGCGAGTATGTTGCCGCGGTCGATCCTGCGCTGACGGACGGACTGCGCCGCGAAGGGACAGCCCGGGAGCTGGTCAGCAGGATCCAGCGCCTGCGCAAGGATTCCGGTTTTTCCGTCAGCGACCGCATCCGTCTCGAAATCGGTGGGGTAGGGCAGGTGCGGGACGCGGCGCGCGAGCATCACACGTGGATTGCCGGTGAGGTGCTTGCGTCCGCATTGAACGTGTCGGACAGCGAGGCGGCGCCCCCCGTGAGCGTCGCCGTGGATCTCGATGGTATCGCTGCGTGGTTCACCTTGGAACCGGACGAGACGAGATGACCTCCTCAGCCAGCGCACCGAAGCCCGGCGCAAAGGGCTTCAGCAAGAAGGATCTCACGTACTTCGAGAAGCGGTTGCTCGAGGAGCGGAAGCGTGTGCTGAAGGAGCTTGGACATCATGGCACCCGCTTCGGGTCCGAAGGCGATGGCGACCTCAGTGCATACTCCTTTCACATGGCGGACCAGGGCACCGACGCCATGGAGCGGGAAAAGGCATTCCTGTTTGCCAGTCAGGAGGGCCGCTTCCTGTGGCACCTGGATCAGGCGCTCCGCCGCATCTATCGCACGCCGTTGAAATTCGGCATGTGCCACGAGTGCGGCAGCATGATCGCGTTCGAGCGGCTCGACGCGCTTCCCCACGCGCGCTTCTGCATCAATTGCAAGCAGAAAGAGGAAGATGGCAAGAAGCAGTAGCAACGCGCGGCTGTTCTGGCCGGTGGCGGTCACCTTCCTGACGACGGACCTGGTCACGAAATGGTGGGCCGTACGTGCGCTTGCACCGGCCCATACGCGCCATGAGGTGCTGGGCGAGTGGCTGACGTTCACCCTCCTGTACAATCCAGGTGCGGCCTTCGGGCTGCACCTGGGCAATTGGTCGCGCTGGATCTTCATGGCGCTGACCGTGGGTGCCGTGTTCGTGCTCACGCGCATGTACCGCGACGCGGCTGAGGGCGACACCCTCAAGCTCACATCGCTCGGGATGATTCTGGGCGGCGCGTGCGGAAACCTCGTCGACCGCATCCGCTCGGGTCAGGGTGTGGTTGACTTCATCGACGTCGGCATCGGTGACCACCGGTGGCCGACCTTCAACGTGGCCGACGTCGGCGTCAGTTGCGGGGCGTTGCTGCTCGCCTGGGTGCTCTGGCGTGAAGATCGAGCCGCGGCCGTCGCGGCAACTGCCAGCGATATCTCATCTGCGCACTGAGTAGCTGAAAACATGAGTAGTTCCCGTGAAGTCGCCCGCTCGGTGACACTCGAAGCCGCGGGCGATGGGCAGCGCCTCGACCTGATCGTCGCCGCCGCCACCGACCTCTCCCGCACCGCTGCCGCGACGCTGATCGCGACCGGTATGGTGAAAGTGGATGACAAGCTGCAGAAGGCGGGCTATCGCCCAACAGCATCTCAGCAGATCAGCGTCACGATTCCGGCACCACGAGGAGTCGACATCATCGGTGAGGATCTGCCACTCGCCATCGTCTTCGAGGACGAGCACCTGCTCGTCGTCGACAAGGCCGCCGGCATGGTCGTGCACCCCGCGCCTGGCAACTGGACCGGTACGCTGGTCCACGCCCTCGTCGGCCGCGGCGGCGACCTGTCGTCGGAAGCCGGGGACGAACGTGCCGGCATCGTCCACCGCCTCGACAAGGAAACCTCGGGTCTTCTGCTCGTCGCCAAGACCGATCGCGCCCATCGCCTTCTCTCGGGCGCCCTTGCCGCGCGTCGCGTGGATCGTCGCTACGCCGCCCTCACCTGGGGCCACCTGCGTGAGGACCGGATGACCATCGAGGGCAACATCGGGCGCGATCCGAACAACCGGCACAGGATGACGCTGATCGCCTCGGGCAAGACGGCGCGCACCGAGATCGATCGGCTCGCACGCTTCGACGGCGGTGACCTGCTGCGTTGCAAGCTGCACACAGGCCGCACGCACCAGATTCGCGTGCACCTCTCGTCCATCGGCCACCCGGTCATGGGCGACGACACGTACGGTGGCGGCGGTGGGCGTCGCGTGACCGGCCTGCCTGCCGGGCGTCATGCATTGCACGCCGCGGCGCTCCGCTTGCAGCACCCGATCACGTCGGAATGGATGGCATTCCGGAGCGAGCTCCCGGCCGACATGGACACCGCGCTTCGCGCCATCGCCCGCGCGCACCAGCCGCCGGTCGGGGTGAACCTGCTGGAGCTGTATGGCTTCTTCCCTGAGCATGATGACGCCCCACCCGCACCCGACGAACAGTCCGACGACTGAGCCGGTGCGCGCCGACCGCACCGTTGGCGCGCGCATGATGGTGCTGGTCGGTGGCAGCGTCGCCGTGGCGATGCCGGCCGACAAGGCACGGGAGGTGCTGCCGCGAACGCCGGCGATCCGGTTGCCTGGAGCGCCGGCGTTCGTCTGCGGAGTAGTCAATGTGCGGGGCACGCTCGTCCCGCTCGTCGATCTCGGACGCCTGCTCGATGTTGCGCCAGCGAATCCCTCGGGATGGATCGTGACGCTGGACCTGGCAGGACGACGGTGCGCACTGGCGGTCGATTCGCTGCCCGTGCTTCGCGCTGCCGATGCACCTTCGGGTGCGCGACCGGACGGCCATGCGTTCCTCCAGTGTGAGGTGAGCGTGGCCGGGACCACGCTGCCGCTGCTTGATGTGGATGCGTTGGCCGACGACTTCCTGCTCCATCAGGTCCACGCGACGTAACGTGGCCGTCCAGGGATCACCGCATGAGTCATCGGATTCTGGTATGTGACGACGCGCTCTTCATGCGCACGCTCGTCGGCGACATCCTGCAGCAGGCCGGCTTCACCGTCTGCGGTCAGGCCGAGACGGGCGCGCAGGCCGTGGCGCAATACAAGGCGCTGAAGCCGGATCTCGTCACGATGGACATCGTCATGCCCGACATGGGCGGCATCGACGCCGTAAAGGCCATCACGACGTGGGATCCCAACGCTAAGGTCGTGATGTGCAGCGCCATGGGGCAGCAGGCGCTCGTGAACGAGGCGCTGCAGGCGGGTGCGTCCGACTTCGTGGTGAAGCCGTTCCAGCCGAACCGCGTGATCGAGGCAGTGCAGCGCGTCCTCGGCTGACTGCCGCGCCGCCCGCCGCCCGCCGCTGACGGTCTGCGATCGTGGACACCGAGCGCATGCTCGCGCTCTTCCTCGCGGAGGGTCGTGACCTGCTCACACGCGTGGAGGCCGACCTCCAGCTGCTGGCGGCGGAACCCGCCGCGCGCGAGGCGCAGGAATCGATCTTCCGCTCGCTGCATTCGCTGAAGGGCATGAGCGCCACGGTCGGCTTCGACGAAGCCGCCGCCACGCTGCATGCCGCGGAGTCGTTGCTGGAGATGGTGCGCGACCGTGGCGTGATGGAGCGGCAGGAATGCCTGTTGCTCATCGACGTGGGCGACGCGTTACGCAGCGCGCTGGATGCCGCGGAGCAGGGCATCGCGCCGGATGCGCCCCTCGCCGAACTCACGATTCGGCTTGCCGAGCTCACGCCACGCACGTCGCCGGCGCGCGGGGCGCGCACGCGCGACAACGCCACACGCACGGTGCAGCGCGCCACCAGCGTAAACGGCGCGTCGTGGCGGGTGGAAGTCCGCATCGCAGCGGATTCCGCGATGCCGTCAGCGCGCGCACTGCTGGTGCAGCGGCGGCTGGCCGCCATCGCGCCGGTCTTGCGGGTTGCGCCCGATGCCGACGCGCAAGCCGCAGACACGTGGGATCGCGCGCTCACGCTCTGGCTCGGGCATGCCGCCGACGCGCCCGCGCTCGACGCCGCCCTGATTGCGCGCACGGCACTTCTCGCGGGCGAGGTGGCCGACTGTCAGGTCGCGCGCGAAGTCGAGCGGCGCGAGGTGATGCCGCACGCGCAGGGGCGCACGGTGCGCATCCCGGTCGAGCGCCTGGATGACCTGCTCGACCTGGTCGGTGAGCTGGTGCTCGCGCGTGATCGGCTCGTGCGCAGCGTGCCAACGTCGGACGAGACGGCGCGGCAGGCGCTCGACGATGCCTCGCGACTGATCACGCAGCTGCGTGATGCCGTGCTGGTGAGCCGCATGGTGCCGCTGTCGGAAGTCTTTGACCGCTTTCCGCGCCATGTGCGCGAAACGGCACAGGCGCTGGGCAAGGACATCGACCTCGTGCTCGAGGGACGCGAGCTGGAGGTCGATCGCTCGCTGCTCGACGAGCTCAGTGACCCGATCATGCACCTGCTGCGCAACGCCATTGACCATGGGCTCGAGACCAGCGACGCGCGTGTCGCCGCGGGCAAGCCGGCACACGGCCGCCTGGTCGTGCGCGCCGCACGGGATGGGTCGATGGTCGCCGTGACGGTGGCCGATGACGGGCGCGGCGTGGATCGCGCGCACGTCGCCGCGCGCGCCGCGGCCCACGGTGTTCCTGACGCCGACGCCTTGGCACAGGATGATCAGGGGCTGCTGCAGCTGCTTGCGCGGCCGGGACTCAGCACGGCTCGCAGCGTGACCGCACTCTCGGGCCGCGGCGTGGGTGTCGATGCGGTGCTCACGCGGGTGCAGTCACTGGGTGGTCGGCTCGACCTGGCAACGGCGTCGGGCACAGGCACCGCCATCACGCTGCGACTGCCGTTGAGCGTGGCGATGCTGCGCGCGCTGCTCGTCCGCGTGGCTGGCGAGACATATTCCATTCCGCTGTCGACCGTGCATGCCACGCATCGTGCCGAGGCGTTGCAACTGCATGCACCGGCCAGCGGATCAGTGGATGTGGAGATCGATGGGGAGGTCATGCGCGTCGTGAGCCTGCGCTCACATCTCGGCCTGCCGGCCGCGGATGACGTTTACGGGCATCTGGTCGTCCTCGAGGGTGCGACGGGACGCGTGGCGTTGTATGTCGACGCCTGCACCTCGCAGCAGGAGATCGTGGTGAAGCCGCTGCAGCGTGTGCGCGGTGCGGCCCGAACGTTCAGCGGTGGCACCATCCTTTCCGACGGCACGCCGTCGCTCATTCTGGACATCAACACCCTTCCCTGATGCTGGCAACTCGCGATGTCCGCAGCCTGAAGCCGGAGCAGCTCGACGCGCTGCGTGAAGTGGCGAACATCGGCGCCGGCCATGCGGCGACTGCCCTGTCCACCATGACGGGGCAGGCGATCATGATCAACGTGCCGACGATCTCGATCACGCGGCTCGACGAGGTGCCGGGGCATGTCGTCGATAACCCGGAAGACGCCGTCGCCGTCATCCTGCTGCAGATGCTGGGCGACCTGACGGGACGCTCGATCCTGGTGTTCCCGGAGCACACGGCCTGCCGCCTGTCGGAGTTGATGCTGCAGCGGCCGCGCGGATCGTCACCGACGATCGCGTTACTCGAGGAGAGCGCGCTCAAGGAGTGTGGCAACATTCTGAGCGGCGCCTACCTCAATGCACTGGCCGACTTCATGCACCTCATGTTGCTGCCGTCGCCGCCACTGCTGGCCGTCGACATGGCGAGCGCGGTGCTGAGCTCCGCCTTCCTGCAGTTCGGCGACGGGCACGACGTGGTGTTCTGCGTCGAGAGCCAGTTCCAGATGCGTGACGATGGCGAGGCGTTGCGCGGATACTTCCTGCTGCTGCCGGATTCGGCGTCGCTGCAGCGGATCCTGCAGGCGATCAACCTCGCCTAGGCGTCGGAGTCCAGCGTCCATGCCGGTGATGCAGCAGGCGATGCCCGAGCTGTCGATCCGCGAAGCCGACCGGCTGCGCGCCATCGCGAAGCGCGTGCCCGTCACCAACGCCAGCGCGCAGAACAATTGCGGCGTGATGCTGGCCCGGCGTGGCCTCTCGCACGAGGCCGCGGCCTGCTTCGAGCGCGCGCTGGATGTCGATGCACGCATGTCGCTCGCGTCGCAGAACCTGCAGCAGATGGCGGCACGCACTTCGGTCGACGTCGAGCGCGTGCAGCAGCTCACCGATCGGCTGCGCCAGTCGCCGCACGACATCGACACCGCACTGGAACTGGGCAAGTGGCACGCGCGACTTGGTCGGCCAGCCGATGCCGCGACGGTGCTCGGCGAGCTGCTCGATCGCACGCCGGACGATCTCGTCGCGCTGCGTGAGATGGCGCTCGTGGAACAGGCCCTCGGCTATCCGGATCGCGCCTCCGCATGGCTCGATCGTGCACTCGGCCTCGAGCCCGAGAACGTGGCGATGCATGCATTGGCTGGCGAGATTCTGTATCGTCGCGGCAAGACCGAGGCGGCGCGACGGGCTCTCGAGCGCGCGCTCGAGATCGACGAGTCGGCGGCCTGGCCCCAGCATCTGCTCGCGTTCGTGCTCGGTGACATGGGAGAACTTGACGCAGCGCAGGCGGCAGCACAGCGCGCACTGCAGCTGGATCCGAACCTCGCGCGCGTCGACATGAATCTCACACTCGATGCGCGGACGCTGAAGCCGGTCACGCGCACGAACACCGGCAGCGAGGCGCGCGCGCACCTGAACCTGGGCATTGCATATCGGAACACCGGCTACTTCGACCAGGCGCTTGCCGAGTTCGACACGGCGCTGACGCGCGGTGAACCGGCCTGCCATGTGCACGCGGCGGTCGCCGAGACGCGACTGATGCGCGGCGAATGGTCGCAAGCCGCCGCCGCGTACGCCGATGCGGCGGTCGCACAGCCCGGCGTCATCGCGCCGCTCGTCGCACGTGCCGCAGCGCTCGTGCGGAACGGGGACCTTGGCGAGGCACGCCTGGCGCTGGGAGAGGCACTCGCCTGCGATGGTGCGCACGGCAGCATGCTGCTCGTGAGCGGTGTCGTCGAGGCGCTGGAAAACCATCCCGTCGAGGCCATCAGCGCTTTTCAACGCGTGCGGGGAACGCCCCAGGTGGAGCTGGCGGCGAGGCTCAACGCGGCGTGGGTCATGCGACAGCTCGGACGCCACGCCGAATGCCTGGAAGGATTCCGCCGTGTCACCGAGGCGGACCCGCAGAACATGCGTGCCTGGATCGGCGTCGGCGTGGCATTCAGCGAGCTGCGTCGACTGCATGAGGCCTGTAGCGCCTTTGAGCGCGCGGTGACCCTCGCGCCCGAATGCGCTGATGCGGCCTATCACCTCGCGTTCACGCTCTCGCAGCTTGGACGCTATCAGGACGGCGTGCGGGCCATGAAGCGGGCCATGACGTTCGAGGACGAGTTTGCACCATTCCGCTTCTTGATGGTGCTCGAGCCCGAACTGCCCGATGTGCTGCTGGAAGTGGCCGCGAACGATGCCGTCAGTGGTGACGCCATGGCGCTGATGATGCTCAGTGGGGCGCAACGTCCGATGGTCACGTCGGAGCACAGCGTCGTGCTGACCGATCGGGTCCCGGTGCATCCCATGCGCGAGGCCGCGCCGACCGTGGAGTCGGGTGACCGCAACCGCACCCCGCTTGGTGCATGGGTCGCACTGCGACGTGGCGGCACGCCGGTGTCCCACACGGGCGTGAACCATCGCGTTGCGCGGCGCACCCCGGTGATTCCGCTCCTGCGCGTGACGGCTGCGAGCTCGCCCGCGATCGGCACAGATCATCAGTCGCCGCTTGGCTCGCAGCGGGTCGGCATGCTCGCCACGGCCTCGGTCACCGCCTCGATCATGCATGTGTCGGGCAACGCCAGTGGGCGCAGCGCGGAGTCTGCGTTGCGCACAGCGCTGGCCGGCGATCCCGATCTCGCGCAGGTGCGTGTCGGCCTTGCCGCGTTGCTGCGCGACGATGGCCGCGTGCAGGAAGCGGAGCAGGAACTGCTTCGCGCGCTGGAAAGCGTGCCCACCTTCCACGACGCCGCGCGCGCACTTGCCGAGCTGCGGGTGGACATGGGCCGGCCCAGCGATGCCATGCAGGCGCTTGTACGGCCGCTGCGTGCGAATCCGCGCGATGCCGACCTGCTCGTGGCACTCGCCGAAGCGTTGCTGGCACTGGGTCGCGAGGAGCAGGCGATGTCCGCGATCGCGCGCGGCTCCGCGGTCGCGCCCGATCATGCCGGCGTGCGCACCTTGCACGGGTTCGTGGCGCTGCGCGCCGGACGCGAGGTCGAGGCGATGCAGCACTGGCGCGTGGCAGCGGGCAATGCGATCGACGACCGCTGGTCCACGCGCGCGCGGCTCGCGCCCGCCGAGCATGACGGCGGCGCCGTGCCACGCACGCCGGTGACGCTCGGTTCCGTGACCATGGTGCGCGGCTGATGGCTCTGGAAGGCGCCCTCCGCGACCTCGGCCTCGCCGAGGTGATCCAGCTGCTGGCGGGCGGCAAGCGCACGGGTGCGCTACGCGTTTCCGGCGGCGCTGGCGCGCGCGGCGCGATCCTTCGGTTCACGGACGGCTCCATCAGCGCGGGTCGCTGGGACGACGAGCCAGAGCCGCTGCTCAGCGCCCTCTCGCAAGCAGGACTCGTGGATGCGGACGAGCGGGTGGCCGCCGCCACCTGGGCCAGCAACCAGGTGCCTCCGCGCTCGCTCGTCGACGGTCTGGTGGAGACGGGGGCGCTGAGCAGTCGGACGCGAGACACGGTGGCGCGCCGCCTCATCGACGATCTCTGTTTCGAGCTCACGACGTTTGCCGAGGGCACGTTCTCATTCACCGACACCGAGGCGCTGAGCGCGCTCGAGCCGACCACAACGCTGCACCTGTCCGGCGAGGAGCTGTTTCTCGATGCGGCACGTCGCCGCGACGAGTGGCCGGCGATCGAGCTTCGCATCGGATCACTGGGTGCCGTACCGGTGGTCTGCGACTGCGAGGCCGAGGGCGAACTCGCGGTTCCTGCCGACGGCTGGCGCGTGCTGTCGTGCGTGGACGGCTGCCGCACCGTGCGCCAGGTCGCATCGGCGGCGGGGATGCGCGTCTTCGAGACGGCGCGGTGGGTGTCCCGCTGGACTGCACTGGGCGCGCTGACCACTGATGCGCGCACCCCGCTGGTGGGCGATGGCGACGCGGCGGCGGGCGTTGCACAGCTCACCGCGCTGGCACGGCTCGCGCTGGTGGACGCGCGGTTCGAGGCTGCGCTGGCGGCCGCACGCACTGCGATCGGCCATGCGCCTCGCAACGCGACAGCGCACGTGCTGGCCGGTCGAGCGCTGCTCGGGCTGGGGCGCACCGACGACTGGGCGGAGGAAGTGCGCGTCGCCGTGCAGCTCGATCCGCTCCTCCCCGAAGCGCAGGAACAGTTCGGTTATGTCGCCGCACGCCGCGGCGAATACGCGGCCGCATTGAGTGCGTGGGAGCACTATCTTGCGGCTGCCCCGACAGCGCCCGATGCAGCCCGGGTGCGCACCGCCCGCGATGCTGCGGCGCAACTCCAGGAACTGATCTCCGCACATGCCGGCAGCTGACGATATCCGACGGTGGAGCAACGAGCTGGCCACAGATCCACAGAGCCTCGCGTTCGCGGATCTCGCAGAGACGCTGCGCCAGCAGGGTGATCTCGAGACCGCCGAGCGTCTTGCGGCGCGTGGCCTGGAGCGGCATCCCACGCACGGACCTGCACTCGGCGTGCTGGCGCGCATCGCCGAGGCGCGCGGTGACCTGAACGCCGCGTCGGGCTTCTGGGAGCGCGCGCGCATCGACACTTCGGCGCCGGGCACCGGCGCATCGAACGGTGCCGCGGCCTCGCTTCGTACTGCTGGGCATCCCGACAGATCGTCGACGCCTCGGTCCACCGGCGCGTCGTACCCGGCGGCCAATCATGCCGCGGTCCCGAGCTTCTCGGCCACCATTGCGCCGCCGCCGGCTCGCGCGGAAGTGGTGCGGTCACTCGTCGCCGATGCGGACGGCCTGCTGCTTGCCAGCCCGCAGCCGAGCGACGACATGGCCGTGCTGGAAGCCATGGCCGCTGCAGTCGCCGGTGTCGGTGACGACGCGGCCCGCGCCATGAAGCATCTCAACCTCGGTGCCTGGCACGCCCTCGTGCTGGAGACCGCCGGTGACTCCCTCGCACTCGCACCCGCACCGGCCGGATCGCTGACGGTGCTCAGCGTGTCGCGACATGTGCCGATCGGTCGCGTTCGCGCGCTGCTCCGCGTTGCGACCGCGCGCAGTGCAGCCGACGGATTCTGATGAACGAGTTCATGGCGCAGTACAATCGCGTGGTCGATGAACTGATGCACACCGCAGGCGTCAACGCTGCCCTCATCGTGTCGCGTGTCGACGGCATCGTGGTGGATGGCAACGTGCACGTCGGAACCGATGCCGATGCCATCGCGGCGGACGGCACGACGCCGGGCTTCCTGCACCTCGAGGGCGAACGCGGGCGTGTCTGTGCGATGCCGCAGGGTGACCTGCTGCTGGTGACCGTGGCGGAACCGTGGGCCAATCTCGGTCTGTTGCGGCTCACCATGCGGCGGCTCGCGGAAACTCTCGGCTGATCGTGACACGGCGCGTCGCCGTCGCGGTGTCGTGCCATCCTCGTCGTGCACGCGGCACCACGTGCCCAATCCGGTAGGACAGTCGTCGTTGGCCGGACACCGCAGACACATGAAACTCGACCACCGCCTCCGCTTCGATACCTTCGTCACCGGCTCGTCCAATCGCCTCGCTGTCGCCGCTGCGAAGGCGGTTGCCGATGCGCCGGGCGTCCTGTACAACCCGCTGTTCGTGTACGGCGCATCCGGCCTCGGCAAGACGCACCTGATGCACGCAGTCGGGCACTCGGCACGGGACAAGCAGCCGTCGCTGGCCGTCGAGTACGTGGCGCTGGACGACTACATGGAGGAGTTTCATCAGGCGCTGCAAGGCGGTCGCCTCGACACCTTCAAGAAGCGGTACGAGTCCACCGGCGTGCTGCTGTTGGACGATGTGCAGTTTCTTACGGGACGCGCCGAGGTTCAGGGCGAGCTGCTCCGGCTGTTCAACGTGCTGCAGGGCCGCGGCACGCAGATCGTGATGACGAGCGATCGTCCGCCGGACGAGATTGCCGACGTCGCCGACCGCCTGCTCACGCGGCTCACCGGGGGCCTGATCGTCGATGTCGGCATCCCGGACTACGAGACACGCGTGGCGATTTTGCAGAAGCTGCAGGGCGAACGGGTGCTGCGCTTCCGCGATGGCGTGCTCGAGGAGCTTGCGCGCGTCGATTTCTCGAACATCCGCGAGCTGCAGGGTGGGCTGAATCGGCTGCTTGCACATCAGGGCATGAGCGACGCGGCGATCGGCGTCGCCGATGTGCGACGTCTCGTCAGTGGACGCGCAACGCCGCTCGCGACACAGTCGCACTTTGCCGACGATGCGCGCAGCCGGCGTCCCGCCGACTACGACACGTTCATGCAGGAAGTCGCGACCGCGGTAGTCGAACAGGTCGAGGAGTGGCGGGTGCGGCTGGCCGATGCCGCGGCGCGCTGGCGCGCGGAGGGTATCAGCGTCGCGGTGCTCGAGCGCGCGCTGCAGCTGCGCGAGGCCCCGGATGTCGAGGGATTGCTGGCCACCTTTGGCGCGGCGGTGGAATACCTGCGCGACCTCGGGCGGCAAGGCTCGGCCGCTGACACCGGGCTGTCCGGGAACGCCATCTTTCGCGACCCGGAGCGCGTCAAGGAGGCGCACGCGCTGGTGCAGCAGGCCGTCTCGTCCATCGAGCCGCCGCCACGTCCGGAGCCGAGTCTCCTGTTCGACACGCTGCATGAAGGGCTCGCAAATCAGCTCGCGTTGCGCGCCGCCCGCGCGGTCGTCGAGTCACCCGGCACGCAGTTCGTTCCGCTCGTCATCACCGGACCGGCAGGCAGCGGGCGCACGCACCTGCTGCACGCCATCGGCAACGCGATGATCGCCAACGGTGTGCAGACCGTCGCCTGCGTCACCGCCGCCGCGTTCGCGGAGCAACTCATCACCGCGCTGCGGGAAGGGGCGGTGGAGAAGTGGCGCGCACGCTATCGCAACGCGGGTGCACTGCTGCTCGACGACATCGAGGCGGTCGCCGGCAAGGAACGCACGCAGGACGAGCTGTTCCACCT
The DNA here is from genome assembly GCA_014377535.1 of Gemmatimonadaceae bacterium. Classification (GTDB taxonomy): domain Bacteria; phylum Gemmatimonadota; class Gemmatimonadetes; order Gemmatimonadales; family Gemmatimonadaceae; genus JACMLX01. Next base: position 70,448 of record JACMPK010000025.1, on the reverse strand, counting down.
GTTCAACGCGCTGCAGAGCGCCGGACGCCAGGTGGTGCTGACGTCGTCGATCCCGCCGAACCAGCTGGCAACGCTCGAGGATCGCTTGCGTACACGGTTTGCGCAGGGATTGATCGTGGAGCTTGGCAGCCCCGATGCATCACAGCGCGCGATACTGATCGGCCGGTGCTTCGCGGCTACGCACACGTCGGTCACCGACAACGTCGTCGTGCAGATCGCGGAGCGTCCCGCGCGGTCCATCGGGGAGGTGCTTGCGGCGGTCAGGCGGCTGCAGGCAGCTGCAGCACTCGCCGGCGCACCCGTGACATCGGCGTTCGTCACCGCGGAGCTGGACGGTGCCGCAACGCCGCGTCGTGGCCTCAAGCATCAGATGGGCGACCCCGAAAACTTTGTGCATCGCTGGCCCGATCCTGGCGCGCGACTCATGGAGGACTGCGACTGATGGCGATCCGTGGAAGCCTCAAGGAGGCGAGTATTCCCGACGTGCTCCAGCTGCTCGCGCTCGGCCAGAAGACCGGTTGCCTGAGCATCGTGGACGGTACCAAGTTCGGCTCCGTCTTCTTCCAGCACGGGAAGATCGCGTTTGGTGCGATCGTCAACCGGCGTGACCGCCTCGGCGACTCGTTGGTGAAGCGCGGCTTCGTGACCAAGGAGCAGCTCGACGAGGTGTTGCGCACGCAGGTGAGCCAGCCCAACCGACGTGTCGGCGAGCTGCTCGTCGACGCGGGCCATGTGCCACGCGAAGTCGTCGACAAGGAGCTGCGTGTGCTCGTGGAGGAGGCGGTGTTCTCGCTCTTCACGTGGACGCAGGGTATCTGGACCTTCGAGCCTGACGTGCATCCGGATGGCCGCGGCCTCGCAGTCGCAATCAATCCGGAGTCGCTGCTCATGGAGGGCGCGCGCCGGGTGGACGAGTGGGCGCTGGTGGAACGTCGCTTTCCCAGCTTCGATGTCGTCTTCGAGATGGATGCGGCGCGCGCCGGTGTCTCCACGCCCCTCACCGGCGAGCTGGCCGAAGTCGCGCACCTGCTCGACGGGCGACGCTCGATCCGCGGCGTGATCGAGCGATCGGGTCTGGGCGAGTTCATGGTCGGCAAGGCGCTGTACGAACTCGCGGCACAGGGACTGCTCGTGCCGGTGCACGGCGCGGAGCAGGTGCGAGCCGAGGAAACGGAATACGGTGCGAGCACCGCCGAGAAGGCACTCAAGCTCGGTCTCGCGCTGGCCAAGGCGGGCATGATCGAGGACTCCGCACGCGAGTTTCGCCGCGTGGTCGAAACATCACCCGACGATCCCATCGCCCGGCACCAGCTTGGCCTGCTGTCGCTCAAGGGCGGGGCATGGGATGACGCCGTCGGCTGGCTCGAGCCGCTGGCGGCGCTGGATCATGCGACGTCGACGATGCTGCATCACCTCGCGCTGGCGTACGAAGGGATTGGTCGCGAGCTGGAGTCGGCGCGCATGCTCGACCGCGCCGCGCGCATGGGACAACCCGTGTCGCCGCACATCGAGCTGTCGCGCGCGCTGCACGCATTCCGGCTGGGCGATTACGCGCGTGCCGACCAGCTGCTAGCCTTGGCGCGTACACGTTTCGAGGGCGATGCGCCGCCGGCCGTCTGGTTCCATTACGCATCGCTGGTGTCCGCTGCGCGCGATGATGCCGATCAGGCGCAGGCGCTCCTCGAGGAGGGTATTCGCACACACCCCTCGGTCGGCGTGCTGCACGCGAACTACGCCGCGTTGATGCTCGGGCGCGGCGCACTCGTCGCCGCCGCGGCCGCCGTCGAACGTGGGATGCTGCACGCAGCGAACATCGCGCCGTTTCAGAAAACGATCGGCGATCTCGCTTACCGGGTCGCGCGCTTCGGCGACGCGCTCGAGGCGTACCAGCGCGCGGTGCGACTGGAGCCTGCGCTCGGCCCCGATGTCTACCTGAAACTCGGTGAACTCCGGTATCAGCGTGGCGAAGTGGCCGAGTCGGAACGCTGCTGGCATCGGGTGCTGGAACTCGATCCGGGCAACCGGCAGGCGCAGGTCAGCCTCGACGCCATCCGCCGCGCGTCATGACCGCCTTGTTCGCGCCTGACTCATGCGACGCGCGCGAGATGGTGCGCACGATCACGGTGCCGATGGGTCGAAGCGCGATCGCGTCTGCATCGGAGCTGCTGCGGACGGTGGGCCTCGGCTCTTGCGTCGCAATCATCATCTTCGCACCGGCGCAGCAGCTGGCGGCGCTCGCGCACTGCATGCTCGCATGTGCCGACGACCGGGGCGGTGACGACGCGAAGTACGTCGAGACGGCGGTGCCCGCCCTGTTGAACGCCTTGCGCGCCGCCGGGGCCGAAGCGCCGTACGCCGCCGTGCTGGTCGGGGGCGCATCGATGTTTCCGGGTGTCGACGCGGCATTCGTGCGCGATATCGCGGGTGACAACCTGCGCAGCGCACGCGTGGCCCTGCACGACGCGGGTGTGCCGGTGCGTGCCGCAGACGTTGGAGGGCATGTGGGACGGTCGGTGCTGGTCGACCCGCGTCTCCAGCGCGTGACGGTGCACACCATCGCGGCTGGCGACCGGTGCCTGTGAACGTCAGGGAGCGCCCGATACTGTTATGCAGCGCGGCCAGGCGCGGCACCACGCCGCGGGCGGGACGCGGCAGGTGCACTCCAGAGCAATCGTCATGACCACTCCCCTCTCGGCAGACGATGCGCTGAGCCACCTGCGTGTGCAGGTGGACGAACTCGCGCGCGAGCTTGAGGGTAGCGACGACGCGATCGAGCGGGGTGCAATGCTCAAGCAGCGCATCTTCGTGGCGCATCGGATCGTCGAGCAGCATGTTCAGCAGCTCGAGCTGCTGCAGCGGGATGTACGGTTGTTGGTCGCGGGCTGGAAGGAGCGGTTCACCGGGTCGGGCAGCAGCTTCACGCCGCCGGGAGCTCGCGCGGTCACGGACACCGACGATCGTGATGCTGTCAGCTCCGGCACACCGGCGCACACTGGTGCATCTGAATTCGCCGTCACCGCGCCGTCACAGACGGATGCCGAAGCGGCACTCAAAGCAGCGGCGCATACGGCGACCGCGCTCTCCGTGTCAGGGCAGCCGCGCGTCATTGACGAGCTCAATGCCTCCACCTTCGTCGAGCGTGGCTGGAGCCGCATCGCCACTGGTGACTTTGCCGGGGCCGAGGAGGCGCTCGACAAGGCGCTGCAGCTGAATCCGGGCGACCCGCATGCCGAGACGCTGCTTGGATGGGCACAGCGAGCACAGGGCAAGCTTGACGGCGCCATGTCATTGTTTCAGCAGGTGCTGGACCGTGTGCCCGATCACGCACTCGCGCTGATCAACGTCGGCTATGTGTTGTTCCGTCGGCAGCAGTTCGAACGATCCGTGGAGCACCTGTTGCGCGCCATCGCGCTCGACACCGATCGCAAGGCGACGCTCTACGCGCACTACTACCTGGGCCTCGTCCGATATGCGCAGGAGGAATACGCCGAAGCCATCGGGGAGCTGCTGCGTGCCATCGAGCTCGGGCCGAACCTCATCGAGGCGCGGTTTGAACTCGGACGAGTCTTCTGGTATGCCGAGCGCACCGACGACGCGATCGCCACGTGGCGCAAGGGTGCGGAGCTGAACAAGTTCAACCCATGGAGCGCGCGCTGCCGCGAGATGCTGGACCAGATCGCCGATGGGGGGGCACCCGCACGCGTCAATTGAGACGTGCGTTGTGCGCGCTGCTGCTGCTGGCAGCAGCATGGGTCGCCTGGGCACCGCGGGTCGCTGCCGCGCCCATCGGCGCGCGTCGTATCGATCGTGGTCGCTACACGGTCATTCACTACGCCGGTGACGCCGTGCTTGCCGCCTCGATGCTGGACGCCGCAGTCACGCGCGACACGTTTCCCTGGCTGCCGCGGTCCAGCACACGCATCCTGATCATGGTCGCGCCTGATGCCGTGACCTTTCGCGAGTGGGCCGGCCAAAGCGCATTTCCCTGGAGCGCCGCACTTGCGTTCGTGGATCAGCATCGCGTGGTGGTGCAGGGGCACCGCGCGCCGGGCAACGCGGGTGACCCGCTGCAGGTGCTGCGGCACGAGCTCGCGCACATCGCGCTGCACGACTATCTCGGTGACCTCCCGCCGCGCTGGTTCGACGAGGGGTACGCGAGCTACGCCGCCGGTGAGGAGCGCACCGAGGGTTTCCTGCAGACCAATGCCGCACTTGTGTTCCGTGCCATGCCGACGCTGGCCGCGCTCGACACGATGCTGTCGAACTCTCGTGCCACTGACGCGCGCGCAGGGTACGCGCTCGCGCTGCGCGCAGTCACGGATCTGGCGAACCTCGATCGGGAACGTGGATTGGCCCCACTGCTCAGCGCGTGGAAGGAGCGGCAGTCGTTCGATCTCGCGATCCGCCGCGCGTACGCACTCACGTCCGAGCAGTTCGAACGCCGCTGGCAGCAGCAGGCGCGGTGGCAGTTTGCATTTCTCTCGCTTGCCGCCGATTCGGCCATTGTCGCCGCCGCGTGCCTGCTGCTGCTCGGGCCTCTGTATCGGCGCAGGCGACGCGAGCAGCGCGAACGACTGGCCGCAATGCGAGAGCGCGAGGCGATCACCGAGCGCGCGGCCCGGAGCCAGGCGCTTGACATGCTGCTGCAATCCATCGGCCCCAGCGGCGCGCCGCCATCGCCCGATGCTTGACCGGTTCGCCCCACTGACGTAGCCTCACGTCATCATGGCAACCTCCGAGACCGAATCGCCGCGCCGCCCCCTCCTCTGGTGGGGCCTCGCCGCCGCAGCCCTTGTACTCGGCTATGCCGACCTCGCGCGAGGCGGTACAACGTTTGCCCCGCTGTTACTCGTATTGGGGTATTGCGTGCTGGTACCAATCGCAATTCTCAAGTAGCTGGCCTGCCGATGGGTTTTCGCATCGACGCCGGTGCGCGAAAGGTTACGATCGGGTTAAGTGCATCTGCGACGGCCTTTTCGGAGCCGCTCCGCGCTTGCCCTCGTTACCGGCTGCTGGCACTTTTCGATTAGAGGGGCGCTACAATGGCGGGCAGTGTTTTGAAGTGGCACGCCGGTCAGCATGATGTCCGTCGGGCGAATAGCTCAGCTGGTTAGAGCACCTGTCTTACACACAGGGGGTCGGGGGTTCGAACCCCTCTTCGCCCACCTGCAGATCGCGGAGCTTCGGCACCATGCCGCAGGCTCAATTGGCATCACCATCGTGGAGGTCGTAAGTGAGCGTTCGGATTTCTCAGATCGCCTGGTTCGGGCTTGTCGCGAGCGGCATGGCAGGCGCGGTTGATGCGCAGGTCGCCCGTCAGCCTGACCCCAACACGCCGCGGATGATGGTGCTCACCTTCCGCACCAATACTCCGGGCAACTCCGGTGTGCAGGCGGCAGACGCGCTGCGATCGCGCCTCGGCTCGGACATTCCGTACAAGCAGCTCTGGCAGATCCCGAACACGGAGATCAATGCCGTGCTCGAGGCCTCGGGCTACCGCAAGGATGAACCGTTGTCGTCGAACGATGCGCGCGAACTCGGCCGTCAGCTTCGCGCTGACGAGTTTGTGCAGGGCAATGTGCGCAAGGACGGCGAGTCGTGGAAGATCGAAGCCACGTTGCATCTCGTGCGTGATCCCTCACTCGCGCAGCCGCTGTCGGTCGCGACATCCGCCAAGCCCGGCGACGCCGCGAAGGCGCTCGCGGCAGAACTGGTGGAGGCGCGCAAGCAGCTCGGCCCCGAGAAGAATTGCGTCAACGCCGCTCGTGACAAGAATTGGGACAAGGCGATGGCCTCGGCCCGGGAAGGCATTGCTTTGTTTCCCAAGGCAGTCATTGCGCGTACCTGCCTGTTGAACGCCATGTTCGAGACCAAGGCGACCGACGATGCCCAGCTCGCGATGGCCGAGGAAATTCTCGCGATCGATTCGCGCAGCCGTCGTGCGCTGTCCATCGCCGGTGACATCTATCGTCGTCGCAACCTCGCCACGCCGACCGACACGGCGAACGCCAACAAGATGATCCAGGCGTACACGGGCCTGATCGCGGCTGATCCGACGAACACGCGTCTCGTCGAGGACGTGACCAAGGCAATCGCCGGCGCTGGCAACCCAGGCGTCGCATTGCCGATCATTCGCAAGGCCGTGGAGGAGAACCCGGGCGATGCCGCGCTGATGCGCACGCAGTTCCTCGTCGAACTGGCCGCCCGTGAAACGAAGGCCGCGATCACGACTGGTGCGGCGCTCGTCGCACTGGATACTGCCATGGCCGACAGTAGTTACTTCTTCCGCATGGCCGCCGCCTATCAGGCCGACAGCCAGCCCGCCAAGGCTGCCGAGGAGATCGCACGTGGCGTCGCAAAGTTTCCCGACAACGCCAGCCTGCTTGTGTTTGCCGCACAGGCTCAGCGCACCGCGGGCCAGACGCAGCAGGCCATCGAGACGCTGAAGAAGGCGCTGGCGCTGAATCCGAACGTGGAGAAAGGCCAGCTGCAACTGGCCCAGCTGTACAATGACCTGAAGCAGCCGGACAGCGCGTACGCAGCGCTCGTTGCCGCGGACAAGGGTGTGGACAGTACGCTGGTTGGTGATGTAGCCTTGTCGTTCGGTAATTCCATGCAGCGTGAGCTGAAGCCGGAAAGTCCGGAGCTGGACTATGCGACGGTGGTGAATTTTCTCACTTTCGCCGACGCGAACGCGACCAGCGCCGAGCGTCGTCAGCAGGCGAAGTTTTTGATCGGCGCGGTGTCGGTGAAGCGCGGTCAGGCCCTGTTGAAGGCTGGTGGGGAGACTCGCAATTGTGCGCTCGTGAAGAAGGCCAGCGAGCAGTTCGCGATCGCGCAACTGAACGTGCCGGCGGGTGGGCGTTTTGCACCGCAGGCAGCAGGACAGTTGATGCAGGCGCTGGCACAGCTGACTCCCGCCGCTGCACAGACTGAAAAGGCCGTCTGCAAGTAGGTCGCACGGGGTGAGCGCGGGAGCGTCGCGCTTGACAACGCCCGCCGTCATCTGACGGCGGGCGTTGCTTGTTTGGGACGCGTATCTGCTGGCTTTCTCTGTTTGTGGCCGCGCTAGATTGTTCGCGTGGCCCTCCCTCGACCATTCGAATGATCGCAGCGCCTGCTTCGGATAATGCTCTCGCCTTCGCCACGCCGTACCACGCCCCCGTCATGGTGAGCGCGGTGCTGCGCGCATGCGCATCGTCGTTGACGGTGCTGGACGGCACGCTGGGCGGCGGTGGACACGCGGCCGCGCTGCTCGCAGCCGGCAAGCAGGTCACGGCGCTCGATCGTGATCCGGCGGCCATCGCGGTCGCGAGTGACAGGCTGCATGACGCGCTTGCCGCAGGTTCACTCGAGATCATCCAGTGCAACTATGCCGGCGTCGATGCGGTGGCAGACCTTGAGGGTCGTCACTTCGACGCGATCCTGCTCGACCTCGGTGTCTCGTCGCGTCAGCTCGACGATGACGCGCGTGGCTTTTCGTTCCGGATGGGCGCGCCGCTCGACATGCGGATGGACGGTCGCGGCATGAGCGCCGCCGAGTGGTTGAACACCACCGATGAAGCCGACATGGTGCAGGCGTTCCGCGAGTACGGCGACGAGCCGCGCGCGCACAAGCTGGCGCGTATCATTGCCGAACGTCGCGACTTGCGCCCATTTGCCGTGAGCGATGATTTCGTCAATGCGATCCGCGCGACGCTGGGCGCTCGGTCGGGACCGCCGGATTTCGCGCGACTCTTTCAGGCACTGCGTATCGCCGTCAATGACGAGCTGACCGGACTCGCACGCGCCCTTCCCGTATTGCGTGAACGGTTGTCGCCGGGCGGGCTGTTTCTGGTGATGGCGTATCATTCCGGCGAGGACCGGCTGGTGAAGCATGCATTCCGTGCGTGGAGCGCGGCCTGTTCCTGCCCGCCGCGGGCACCATTCTGCCAGTGCGATCGCATCGCGCTCGGCACACTGCCCGTGCGCAAGGCGATCCTCGCTGATGCAGCGGAGATCGCGCTCAATCCCCGCGCTCGCAGCGCACATCTGCGTTTATGGCAACGCGCCGGGTAGCCCCGCGTCGTCGCGGTCGCACGACCGTCGCGCTGGCACTCGTGGGGTTTTTCCTCGTGACCATCTCCGTCATCGGGCGCCGGTCGTGGGGGCGTGCGCTTCAGCGTGATCTGAGCGGCATCGAGCGTACGCGCACGCAGTTGAGCGGCGAAGTCATCAAGCTCGAGTCGGAGATCCGTTCGGCCTCGAGCCGCAATCGGCTCGCGCCGTTGGTGGAGTCGACGCTCGGCATGCGCGTGCCAGCCGACACGCAAGTCATCGACCTGCAGGTGACGGAGGTGCCGCGTGTCGCTCCGTGAACGGCTGCGCGGCTTGCGTGACCGGTTCACGCTGGTGGAGTGGGGTATTGCGCTGTTCGCACTCGCCATCCTCGTGAAGGCCGCCGACGTGCAGCTGCTCAACGGTCGCAAGTGGACCGAGATCGCCGCACGACAGCAGACGCGCCTCGAGCGACTGCCAGCGCCGCGCGGACGGATGATCGATGCGACCGGCATGCCGCTGGTCGAGAGCCGCGAACTCGTGTCGTTCAGCATCGCGCCGCGCGAGATCCGTCGCGTCGACCGTGCGACGCTGGCGCGTACGCTCAAGCAGTTGAAGGCACCGCCTGTCTACGCACGCCGCGCGCTCGACACCACGCGCAAGTGGATCAATCTGCCCGGCCAATATCCCGTCTCGGATGCCAGCGCCATGATCGGCATGCGCGGCGTGACCGTGACGTACGAGATGGCGCGCCTGATGGCAATCCAGTCACGCGGCGTGCGCGCCGTTGTCGGCGGCCTCGATGGCAATCGCGCGATCAGTGGCCTGGAGCTTTCGCTGGATTCGTTGCTGCAGGGCATCACCGGATCGCGCCAGATGATCAAGACCGGGCGTGGTGACCGGCTGGAATCGCCTGATGCGCCGATCGTCGCGCCGATTCCGGGCAGCGAGCTGACGCTGTCGCTGAATTACGCGCTACAGGATATCGCCGAACGCGCGCTCGAGACTGCGGTGACCGCGAACGGTGCCGATGGTGGTGACGTGGTGGTGCTCGATCCACGCTCAGGCGAGATCGTCGCGTTGGCCAGCCGCACACGCAGCGGCGTGGCCACCAAGCTCACCGCCGTCACCGATCCCTACGAGCCAGGTTCCACGCTCAAGCCGTTCATCGTCGCGCAACTGATCGCCGACGGCCGCACAAGTCCCGACGAAGTGATCAACACGCACAACGGCTCGTTGAATTATCGCGGGATCCGCAAGATTACCGATGCACATGTCGCACCGCGCATGAGTGTGACCGAGGTGCTCGCGCAGTCCAGCAACATCGGTATCGTCACGCTGCGGGACCGCATGCCGAATCGCGTGCACTACGAGCTGCTGCGCAACCTCGGCTTCGGTGCGTATACCGGCCTGTCGTATCCAGGCGAGTCGGCGGGACGGTTGCGTGCCTTTGGGCGATGGGATCAGTTCACGCCCTCGTCGCTGGCGATGGGCTACGAGCTGACCGTGACACCACTGCAGCTCGCGCTCGCGTATGGCGCCATCGCGAATGACGGCCTGCTGATGGAGCCCACGCTGGTGCGCGAGATTCGCAATCCGGACGGGACGGTGCGGTGGCGACATCGCCCGCGTGTCGTGCGACGCGTGTTCTCGCCGTCGGTCGCGAAGGCGATGCGTGAAGTGCTCAAGCACACGATCACGGAAGGCACTGGCAAGAGCGCGGCGTTGACGAAGTTCGCGCTGGCAGGGAAGTCGGGCACCACGAAGTTACTGCGCAATGGCAGCTACGACTCCGGCGACTACACGGCAAGCTTCATCGGACTGTTCCCCGCTGACGCACCGCAACTCGTGATCCTCGCCAAGCTCGATCGGCCGCGCGGAGGGCAGATCTACGGCGGGCTCGTTGCCGCACCGATCCTGAAGCTGATCATCGAGGGCGCATTCGCATCGACGCGCACGGCGATCAATCGTCGCGAGCTGGCCGGCCAGGTGCTGCCCGCGCTGGTCGTCGCGCCGGACTCGCTCGCACTTGCGGAAGCTGCGGTCCGGTCGGCACCCGCGATCCGCGTGGGCCGACGGGCGCGACTCGATTCGCTCGATGGTGCCGTCCCGTACTTGATGGCGATTGCGCCTGCGCGCAACGCCACACTGGCCCCGCCGTCGCGCGTGCGACGCGTGCCTGATGTGAGCGGGTTGCAGATGCGCGATGCACTGTTCCTGCTGCACGAGCAGGGATTTCGCGTAGTGCTCGACTCGCTCGCTCCCGCCGGCACGTCACCAGCGGCGGGCGCGACGGTGCTGCCCGGCACGATCGTCACGCTGCACCGCGCACCATGAACGCGTCCGTGAATGCCGGTATCATCACCGACGCCTTGCAACGCGCCGGATTACTGCAGGCAGTGCGGGGCACACTCCCTGCGCAATTTGCCGCGATCACCGCCGACAGCCGTGCTGTCACTGACGGCGCGCTCTTCGTCGCGGTGCATGGCAGTACGCGCAATGGACACGAGTTCCTGCCGCAGGCGGCTATCGCCGGCGCGGCGGCAGCGATCGTCAGCGACGCGGCCTCGACAGATCTGCCGGCGATCATCGTTTCGGATACGCGGCGCGCGGTCGCCGTGGCGGCAGCGGCGTGGTACGGTGAGCCTGCGTCGCAGCTGAGTCTCGTTGCCGTCACCGGCACGAACGGCAAGACGACGTCTGTGAGCATGCTCCGCTGCCTTCTCTCGACCGAGGCGCAGCCGGCCGCATCGATCGGGACACTCGGTGTGCTGATCGGCGCCGCGGGGCGCGCACATCCCGGCGGCGACGGCCCCACGACGCCGGGGCCGGTCGAGCTGCAGAAGCTGCTGCGCGAGCTGTGCGACGCGGGCGTGCACTGGGTGGCCCTCGAGGCGAGTTCACATGCGCTGCATCAGCACCGACTGGACGGGCTGCGTTTCGATGCCGCGCTGTTCACCAACTTCACGCGCGACCACATCGATTATCATGGCACCATGGCGGCATATTTCCACGCCAAGGCCATGCTGCTGGACCAGCTCACCGACGCCGCGTGCGTGATCACGAACGCCGATGATCCTGCGTGGGACGCGTTGCCGCCCACGCCGCATCGTCGCGTGCGGTACTCCGCCGGTGCGCACGTCGCAGACGTCTACGCACGTCGCATCAAATTCACGAATGTCGGCAGCAGCTTTTCGCTGCACGCACCCTCGACCGGTGCGGTGAAGGTGCAGCTTCCGCTGCTCGGCGACTTCCAGGTCGACAACGCAGTTGGCGTCGCAGCCGTGTGCATCGGACTCGGTCTGCCGTTGTCGGTCGTCGCATCCAGACTGTCTGCCATGCCGCAGGTCCCCGGTCGGCTCGAGCGACTGAGCACGACGCCGGCGGTGCTGCGCGACTATGCACACACTCCCGATGCGCTGCAGCGCGCACTGCAGTCGGTGCGCCCGTTCGCGACGGGACGCGTGATCGTGGTCTTCGGTGCCGGTGGCGATCGCGATCGCGGCAAGCGCCCGGACATGGGTCGCGTCGCGGCAAGCCTCGCCGACGTCTGCATCGTGACCAGCGACAACCCGCGCACCGAAGATCCGGCCCGCATCATCGACGACATCGTGGCCGGCATGCCGCTCGAGACCATCGTGCGCGAGCAGGATCGCCTGAAGGCCATCACGCAAGCCATCACGATGGCCGGTCCCGATGACCTCGTGCTGCTCGCCGGCAAGGGTCATGAGACCTACCAGATTCGCGGCACCACCAGTCATCCGTTCGACGAGGCAGAGATCGTGGCTGGCATCGTGGCAGCACTGACGGCGGCGCAATGACCACCGCGCGCTCACCACTCGCCAGTGACGTGCCGTACACGTCGACCGGTCGCGCCTTCTGGACCATGGATCGCGTGGCGACGGCGCTCGAGGCGTGCGCCACGATCCCGCTGCCGCGCGGCGCGCCCGAGTTCCGCGGCGTCAGCACCGACACCCGCCGCATCGTGCCCGATACGCTCTTTGTCGCGCTTCAGGGCGAGCAGTTCGACGCGCATGATTTTCTGGCCGACGCCGTCGCAGCCGGTGCGTCGGCGCTCGTCATCAACGATGCTGCACGCGCAGCAAACCTCGGCGTGCCGGTCTACGTGGTGCACGACACCCGCGTCGCGCTGGGTGCCTTGGCAAACTTCCGCCGTCGCGCCTGGGGCAAGCCGGTGATTGCGATCGGCGGCTCGAATGGCAAGACCAGCACGAAGGCGATGCTGGCGGCGATGCTGTCCGGGGCGTACGAGGTGCATGCGACGCCGGGCAATTTGAACAACGAGATCGGTGTGCCGCTCACGCTGTTGTCCGTGCCTGATCACGCCGATCTGGCCGTGATCGAGGCCGGCACCAACATGCCCGGCGAAATTGCACGCCTGCGTGCCATCATCGCGCCCGATGTCACGGTGATCACGTCCATCGGGGAGGAACATCTCGAAGGGCTGGGCGACATCGCGGGTGTGCTGCGCGAGGAGCTCGAGCTCACGCTGAACGTGCCGGTCGTCGTCACGCCGGCTACACATCCGGAAGTGGCCGCTGCCGTTCGCGGCGATGTACAGCAGGTCGTGATTGCCGGGCTTGACGATGGTCACATGCAGCCACTGCGGTGGCAGCTCGAGCCGGATGGCAGTGGCACGCTCATGTTCGAGGACGGGGAACTGCACATTCCGCTGCGTGGCGTGCACAACCTGCGCAACGCGATGCTCGCCGTCACGGTCTGCCGCGGCTTCGGCGTCACGCTGCCGCAGATGCAGACTGGCCTTTCGCGCATGGTGCCGCCGTCGATGCGCGCCGCCGTCGACCGCGTGGGCGACGCGCTGCTCGTGAATGATGCCTACAACGCAAACCCGCCGTCGGTGCGTGCGGCACTGGACCTGCTCGAGGCCGTGGGCACGGGACGTCCGCTCGTCGCGATCCTGGGAACGATGCGTGAGCTGGGTGCCGCCGCCGATGCCATGCATGATGCGATTGCACGCGATGCCATCGCACGACCGCTGGCCGTGATCGTCGGCATCGGCGACGTCGCGGCGGCACTGCGCCGCGTCGCGCCCGATGATCCCCGCCTGATTCTCGCCGACGATGCGCCGGCTGCCGAGGAGGAACTGCTGCGGCGCTGCGCGCGCAATGCGGCAGTCCTGCTGAAAGGCTCGCGCGGCGTAAGTCTCGAACGACTCGTCGCACCGATCACCCGCTGGGCCACTGCGGCCTCCTGACCCACACCACGACCCCCCGACGTGCTGTTTCATCTCCTCGCTCCGCTCCAGCCATACTGGGAGCCGTTCCGGCTCTTTTATTACATCAGCTTCCGCGCGGTCGGTGCTGCCGTCACGGCGCTGTTGATGGCGTTCCTCATCGGACCGCTGATCATCGCGCGCCTGCGGTCCATGGCATTGCATCAGGTGGTGCGCGAAGGCACGCCCGATTCGCACCAGGCCAAGGGCACCACGCCGACGATGGGTGGGCTGATCATTCTTGCCGCGACCATCGCGCCGACGCTGCTCTGGGCGAAGCTCGACAATCGCTACGTGATGCTGGCGATGGTGGTGATGGCGGCCATGGGCGGCATCGGCTTTCTCGACGATTACCTGAAGCTTCGACAGAAGCGGCTTGGCGAGAAGAACGAGGGACTCGTGGAGCGCTACAAGCTGTTCGGGCAGATCGTGATCGGCGTCGCACTGGGGACATATCTGTGGCTCGATCCGATCAGCACGCTGCCGGGCGCGTCCACCACGTTGCCGTTCTTCAAGTACGTGCTAATTGTGCCGATGTCGGTCGGCTTCGCGTGGTTGTACGTGCCTTTCGTCACGTTCATCCTCTCGGGTGCGAGTAATGCCGTGAACTTCACTGATGGTCTCGATGGACTTGCGGCCGGTCTGTGCGCCATCGCCGCGGTGACCTTCGCGGTGTACGCCTATGCCATGGGGCGCATCGACGTCAGTGGCTACCTGCAGCTCTTCTACCTGCGCGGCGCCGGCGAACTGACGATCTTCTGTGCCGCGATGTTCGGCGCGCTGATCGGCTTCCTCTGGTTCAACGCGTTCCCCGCACAGGTCTTCATGGGTGACACGGGTTCACTCGCACTCGGCGGCGCAATCGGCGCAGTCGCGATCCTGCTCAAAAGCGAGTTCCTGCTCGCCATCGTCGGCGCGGTGTTCGTGGCCGAGGTCGTGAGCGTGATCCTGCAGCGCTCCGTGTTCAAGTACCGGCGGCGGAAGTTCGGGCTCGAGTTCGCGCAGAAACATCGGGTGTTCCTGCGTGCGCCACTCCATCATCACTTCGAGATGAAGGGCTGGCCCGAGACGCAGGTGGTCGTACGATTCTGGATCATCGGCATTCTGTGCGCTTTCCTCGCATTGGGCACGCTGAAGGTTCGATGAGTACCACACTGTTTGCGCGCCTCGAGCGCACGTCCGGCGAGATCGCCGTGCTTGGCCTGGCCAGGTCCGGCGTGGCGGTCGCAAAGCTGTTGCTGCGTGCCGGTCACGTGGTCTACGCATCCGATGGCGGGAGCTCCCCGCAGGTGCTGGAGAACGCGGCGCAGCTGCGCGCGCTCGGAGCCGACGTGCAGACAGGCGCGCACGACCTCGTGCGCATCGGGCGCGCGGCCATCGTCGTCGCGAGCCCAGGCGTGCCGCCGTCCGCGCCACCGTGCGTGGCCGCGCGTGCGCACCACGTCCCCGTGGTCGGCGAGATGGAGGTCGCGCTCGATGCCATGCCGTCGCTGCGCTACATCGCCATCACCGGCACCAATGGCAAGACCACCACCACCGCACTGATTGGTCACATCCTGCGTGCGTGCACGGACATCGTCGATGCCGGCAACATCGGCACCGCGCTGGCCGAATTCGCTCTGCGCGAGCCGCAGCCCTCGTGGGCTGCCCTCGAGTGCTCCAGCTTCCAGTTGCACGACACACCCGGCATCAAACCGACCGTCGGCGTGGTGACGAACCTCAGTCCGGATCACCTCGATCGCTACGACTCGATCGACGCGTATTACGGCGACAAGGCTCACCTGTTTGCCAACGCCACCGAGCAGTCGTGCTGGGTGCTGAACGGCGATGACGACGAGGTGCTGCGACTGCACGAGCGACTCGGTCGCGGCAGCGTTCTGCCGGGTACCGTGCGCACATTCCGCATCGGCACCGAGTCCGATGCCTGGTACGACCGGGAGTCCGGCATCATGTATCTCTGCGGCACACCACTCATGCGCCGCGACGAGTTTCCGCTGGTCGGCGATCACAATGTCGCCAACGCCCTCGCTGCCGCTCTCGCGGTCGTGACCGCCGTGCCGTTCGACGATGCCGTATCGACGACTGTCGCAGCACAGGACGCGAAGCACAAGCACGGCTGGATCGCCGACCGGCTGCGCTCCTTCCATGCGCTGCCGCATCGGCTGGAGCCGGTGCCGACCGCCGACGGCCGGCTCTGGCTGAACGACTCCAAGGCCACCAACGTCAGCTCGACGCTCGTGGCCGTGCAGAGCATGACGCGGCCGTTTGTCCTGCTGCTCGGCGGACGGCACAAGGGTGAGCCGTACACGGCACTTGCACATGATTTCAGCCTGCATGGCAAGCGGGTGATCGCGTACGGCGAGGCGGCTGGCCAGATCGTCGAGGATCTTTCACCGCTCGTCGCGGTGGAGCGTGTCGACGGCAGCTTTGCCGACGTAATTGCCCACGCGCGCGCGGCAACGATCGAGGGCGACGCGATCCTGCTGTCGCCAGCCTGCTCCAGTTTTGACATGTTCCGCAATTACGAGGAGCGCGGCACTGTGTTCCGCGATCTGGCGAGGGGAGTGGCGTCGTGACGGCTGCGGTGACGGTGGAGGTGATTCGGGAGCGCTGGCGCATGGGCGTCGAGGCACGCGCACTGGTCATGGTCACGGCCATGCTGCTCGTGCTCGGCCTGGCTACGGTCTACAGCGCCACGGTCATCGTCGCGCAGCAGAAGAATCTCACGCCGTCGTACTATCTCATCCGGCAGCTCGTTGGCGCAGGCGCCGGCATCGTCGCCTTCGCCCTGTGCGCCAAGATCGACGCCGAGCGGTATCGGGCGTACGCCTGGAAGCTCATGATCGCGGCGATGGCGGCCATGTTTGCCGTGCTCGTGCTCTCGCCCGACGTGAACGGCTCCAAGCGATTTCTGATCAGCCATGCGGTGCAGCCGTCGGAGTTCGCCAAGCTCGCCGTGATCCTCTGGACTGCAATGCTGGCGGCGAAGAAGGGCGACCAGTTGCGTCACCTGGGCAAGGGATTGCTGCCCTTCTTTGCGGTGAACGGGGCACTGGCGCTGCTCGCGGTCCTCGAGCCCGACATCTCCGTCGCGCTGTTCTACCTGGCCCTGATGGGCGCCATGCTGTTCGTCGCGGGTGCCCGCGTGGGCCACTTCCTGCTCATCGGGCTGCTCGTCATTCCGCTGGCCTGGGGCCGGATGAACGGCTACGTGAAGTGCCGGGTCGCCAGCTGGAACAACGGACCCATCGCGGTCGGCTGCGCGGAGGACATCAACCTGCAGACCCGCCAGTCGATGATCGCAATCGGCTCGGGCCGGATGTTCGGCGTCGGCTTCGGCGAGGGCCGGCAGCAGAGCGGCTTCCTGCCGTTCCAGTACACCGACTTCATCGGCTCGAATGTCGGCGAGGAGTGGGGCTTCGTGGGCATCACCACCGTGGTGCTGCTGTTCTGGGGCTATGCCTGGCTCGGCTTCCGGATCGCGCGCGACGCGCGCAGCCAGTTCCTGCAGCTGACGGCGGTCGGGTTGACGCTGGCGACGGTGACCACGGCCTTCGTGCACCTTGCCGTCATCACCGGCCTGTTCCCGAACACCGGATTGACCTTGCCGTTCGTCAGCTATGGACGCAGCAACCTGCTCATTTCGTTGCTCATGACGGGCATCCTGGTGAACATCGGAAGCACCCGTGAGCGCGTGTACAGCGACGCACTGCCTGACCCGCTGCTTGGCCGCGGCAGTCTCAAATGACTGGGGCCGGCACGTTCTACGTCGCGGGCGGGGGCACCGGTGGCCATCTGTATCCGGGTCTTGCCGTGGCCGACGCCCTCGTCGCGCAGCAGCCGGCACTGAATGTCCGCTTCATCGGTGCCATGCGCGGTATCGAGCGGAAGGTCCTGCCGACCACGGCGTGGGAGCACGACCTGCTGGACCTGCATCCGCTCTATCGGTCCGCCCCCTGGCAGAACTGGATGACGGTGCGCGGATTGTTCAGTGCATATAAAAGCATCCGAACACTCACGCAGAAACACCCCGCCGTTGGAGCACTCGGCACGGGCGGCTATGCGGCTGGTGCGCTGCTCGGCTTTGCCCGGTTGCATGGCATTCCGTATTTCCTGCAGGAGCAGAACGCGGTCGCCGGTCTGACCGTGCGGGCCTTCAGTGGTCGCGCTCGCTTCACCTTTCTGGGCTTTCCGGAAGCACGTGAGTCGCTTCCGGCAGAGGGACGGCCGCAAGCAGTGATCACCGGCAACCCGATTGCGCCACCGCCTGACCCGCTGCCCGAGCGCGAGATTGGTCGCAAGCGCTGGGGCTTCGAGGCAAGCGTCGAGCACGTGCTGCTCGTGTTTGGCGGTAGTCAGGGGTCGCGCGCGATCAACGATGCGGTGGTTGCCTGGCTTCCCGGTTCGCTGCCATTGAACTGGGGCGCGATCTGGGTGACTGGAGCCGCCGACTACGAACGATTCGCGTCGTACGCCTCCGATCGCGTGCGCGTCGTCGCCTATCAACAGCCGATGGCGGAGGCGTACGCGACCGTCGATCTTGCGGTGGCGCGCGCGGGCGCCATGTCCACGGCAGAACTCTGTGCCTGGGGAATTCCGATGGTGTTGGTCCCACTGCCCACTGCGGCGGCGGATCACCAGACGCAGAACGCCGGGGCGCTGCACCGAGCGAACGCCGCTCGGCTGGTGCTCCAGTCCGCACTCGCATCGGGTGGTCTCCGCACCGCGCTGAACGAGCTCTGCGCTGACGCCACGGGACTTGCCGTCATGGGTCGCGCGGCGCGTGCAAGAGCTCGAGCCGGAGCTGCGCAAACCATTGCTGCGCAGATACTTGACTCATTGAATCTCAGGTAGATTGGAGTGACTTCGCATGGCCGTTGATTCCAGCACGAGCGCACGAATGCGGGTTGATGCACTGCACCTGTTCCGCAATTCCGACCCGCGACCGGTGCACTTCGTCGGGATCGCCGGCGCTGGCATGAGTGCACTGGCCGAACTCTTCGTGCGCAGCGGCATCGCCGTCACCGGCAGCGATATGAATGCGGCAGGGCATGCGGATCTCGAGACCCTCGGAGTCACGGTGCACCGCGGGCATGACGCCGCATGGGTGCGTGGCGCGCGAGCGGTGGTCTGCTCGTCCGCCATCGCGATGGATCATGTCGAGCTCGCTGCCGCGGCCGCCGCCGGTTTGCCGATCATTCGCCGCGCAGAAGCGCTCGGCGCCGCGGTGGACGGCATGACCATCGTTGGCGTCGCCGGTACGCACGGCAAGACGACCACCACGGTCATGACGACGGACGCGCTCGCCGGGACGACGGCAGCCCCGACTGGCATCGTCGGCGGGCGCGTGCAGCGGTGGGGTGGCAACCTGCGCTGGGGCGGTGGCAATACCGTCGTCGTCGAAGCCGACGAGTACGATCGCTCCTTCCTCGCACTTCACCCGACCGTGGCCGTCGTGACCAATGTCGAGGCGGATCACCTCGACATCTACGAAGATCTCGCAGATATCGTCAGCACCTTCGAGCAGTATCTCAGAAATGCCAAGGCTGTCGTGCTCTGCGCCGATGATGCCGGCGCTGCCGCACTCGCCATTCCCGATTCCGCTGACGTCATACGCTACGGGCTCGGCACGACCGACGCGCGGCTCGTCGGGCTGACTGATGGCGACGTGATGCGCATCGTCTTCGATGCGGCACCAATCGGCGAACTCCGGATGCAGGTCCCTGGCGAGCACAATCGCAGAAATGCACTCGCTGCGCTCGGTGCCGGGCTCGCACTTGGTTACAGCTTCGACTCGCTTCGCATCGGTCTCGAGGCGTTCACGGGCGTCGAGCGCCGCTTTGAACGGAAGGGAGAAGTGGCGGGCGTGCTGGTGATCGACGACTATGCACACCATCCGACTGAAGTCCGCGCCACACTCGAGGCTGCTCGCGCAGCGTTTCCGGGGCGCCGGATCGTGGTCCTGTTTCAGCCTCACCTGTATTCCCGCACGCGCGATTTCGCCGGCGAGTTCGGCGCGGCGCTGGCTCTTGGCGCCGACGTCATCGCGCTGACCGAGATCTACAAGGCACGCGAGGTGCCGATCGACGGTGTGACTTCGGACCTGATCGCCGGTGCCGCCGCGCGCTCCGGGCACGCGCCGGACTGGCTCGGATCGCGAGCCCAGGCGACCCAGGCGCTCCTGTCGCTGGTGCGGACCGGTGACGTCGTGCTGACGATGGGCGCAGGCGATGTCACGCAGGTTGGTCCCGAACTGCTGACCGCGCTGCAGGCGCGCGTTTCATGACGGCCGTCCGTCCCACGCCGGCGGCCGCGCATCGCGTGACGGTGGCACCTGCGTTGACATGGAAGAAAGTTGCGGGCCGAGGCTCACTCGTTCTGCTGGGAGGTGCATTGATCGTCTGGGCCATGCCACGCCTGCTCGGCATGCTCGACTATTTCCACATGCAGACCGTGCAGCTCGAGGGTGCGCGATTCCTCACACCGACGGCTGTCATCGCTGCGCTCGGTGCCGACACCTCCGCCAGCGTCTTCGATGATGCTGATCGTTTTGCACGAAAGATCGAGTCGATCCCGCTCGTGGCCCACGCACGCGTGCGACGACGACTGCCGGGCACCCTCGTCGTCTCGATCATCGAACGAACCCCTGTCGCGCTGATTCCGACACGTGAGGGCTTTCGCGGCGTCGATTCGGCTGGGACGCGGCTGCCTATCGACCCGGCTCTCGCCGCCTTCGACGCACCCGTCGTCATGCCGCCACTCGCCACCCGCGACACGGTGGCGGACCGCAAGCTCTACAACCTGCTCGGTAGATTGCGTGCACAGGATCCCGCGCTCTTCGATGCCATTGAACAGGCGCAGCGGATTTCGGCGACTGAATGGCAGCTGCGCACCAGCCGCCAACGTGTGCGCGTTGCGCCGGAGGTGACGCTGGCGCGGTTGGCAGACATCTTTCCTGTTGAGCAGGATCTTGCCCGCCGCCGCATTCGTGCGGCTGAGCTCGACCTGCGGTTCCGCAACCTCGTCATCGCCCGATTGCCATGAGCTCAGACCGTCTCGTTGCCGCGCTCGACGTCGGATCGACGCACACCACCGCCCTGATTGCGGAAGTGACGGGCGAGCTGCCCAGGCGACCGACGTTGAAGGTGCTCGGCGTCGGGACTGCACGGACGGCAGGCTTTCGCCGCGGCATCATTTCCGACATCGAGGACACGACCCGCAGCATTGCGCAGGCACTTGGCGACGCGGAGCGCATGGCCGGACAGAAGGTTCAGGCGCTATACGTCGGCATCTCGGGCGAGCACGTGCAGACCATGACCAGTCAGGGCATCGTAGCCGTGAATGGCGAGGAGATCACCCGGGCCGACGTCGATCGTGCGAACGACGTGGCACGGGCCCAGTCGATCCCTCGCGAACGCGAACTGCTGCACGCGATCCCGCAGGAGTACACGGTCGACAAGAACCTTGGCGTTCGTGACCCGGTCGGCATGGTCGGCACCCGGCTGGAGACGGAGATGTACCTGGTAACCGTCGGCGCGTCACCGGCCAACAACCTGCGCAAGGCTGTCGAGAAGGCCGGCTACCGCACCAAGGACCTGGTGCTCTCACCCCTCGCCAGTGCGCTTGCCACGCTGACCGAGGACGAAAAGGAACTCGGTGTCGTGCTGGTCGAGATGGGCTCCGGGACCACCGACATCGCCGTGTTCCTGGAAGGAAAGATCCGGCACGTCGCGACGATCAACCTGGGCGGAGCCAACGTGTCCGCCGACATTATTCACGGCCTCGGTGTCTCCCCGGTCGACGCGGACCGGCTGAAGGAAGAATTTGGCTGCGCTTACGAGCCGATGATCCAGCCCGGCCAGTTCATCACATTGCCCAGCACGGTCACGCAGGGCGACCGGCAGATCCCGTATGAATTGCTCGCACACATCATCCAGCAGCGCACCGACGAGATCTTTGACCATGTTCAGCGGGAGCTCGAGCGCGCTGGTTTTGCCAAGCAGCTGAACGCCGGCGTCGTCGTGACCGGCGGCGCCTCGGTTACCGCCGGTATTGCTGAACTCGCGTCAGACCTGTTCGGGCAGACGGTACGCATCGGTGCGCCGGACGGACTGGATGGCCTGCACGAGGCGGTGTCGTCGCCTCGGTTCAGCTGCGTGGTGGGTCTCGCGCAGTTCGCGGCAGGTCGTGTGGCAATCGCGCATATGCTGCAGCCTGCTGGATCGGGGAAGCGTTCCGCAACCGGCACGCCGGCCGGCATGAACCAGATCGTCGGCAAACTGAAGGAGTGGTTTCAGGATTTTTTCTGAGACCATCCACGACCACGCGATCGTGAATTCCGAGGCGGAATCAGTTCCGGTCTCGGCCGGCCCCGGAGAAAGGGCGGGTGAGGCTGCACACGCGCGCTGCGCGATCAGACCTACGGACCCCTGTGCAGGACGCTGAGATTCTTGCGGGAATGTATCACGAAAAAAGCGGACGGGATCCCAACGGATTGCGTCCGCTTTTTCGTCGCGCGGAGGGCACCTGACGTTGGCAGAACCGACGTCCTTTTGCCGCACGCGAATGCACGCAAGTAATTCCAGCGCATGCGGCGAGATCGTGAGTCAAGGCAACTCAGCCGAATGGTTCCAGTGACTCCGAGCAAAGAAAAGCACCCCCGCCGTGAACGCCACACCTCTCTCGCGTGAGGCACTCGTTCGCCTGCCGCGTGAGCCAGTGAGAGCTAAGTGCCGATCGCAGCGTTCCTTCCAACATACGAGCACGCGAGCGAAGCGCGGAATGCGCCTCGTGAACGCATGCTTGACTTCGCTTTCATTCAGCGTAGCGTTGCAGGTGGTGGTTTGCTATACTCTTCGCGTGTCCGACACCCCATCGGAGAACGTGTCTCCGGGCCAGCGAGTTTCCTCGTCATGTCGCCCGTGGACCGCGAGTTCATCCCCAGTCCCACAGCGGAGCGCAGCGCCTCATGTCCGCCATGACCTTCGAGTTCGAGGAACGCAATTCGTCCAATGCCGTCATCAAGGTGATTGGCGTGGGTGGAGGTGGCGGCAACGCCGTCAACCGGATGATCGAGGAACACCTGAGTGGCGTCGAGTTCATCTCGGTGAACACCGACGCGCAGGCGCTCCACAACTCCAGGGCGAACATCAAGATCCAGATCGGCCGCAAGCTGACCAACGGTCTGGGTGCCGGAGCGCGACCCGACGTGGGACGGCAGTCGATCGAGGAAAACCGTGAGGAGGTCAGCCGCATCGTGGCGGGTGCCGACCTGGTGTTCGTCACCTGCGGCATGGGCGGCGGTACCGGAACGGGAGCTGCGCCAGTCATTGCGGAGCTCGCTCGAGAGGCCGGCGCGCTCACTGTGGGCATCGTCACGAAGCCATTCCTGTTCGAGGGCCGGAAACGCATGCGCCAGGCAGAGCTCGGCATCAGTGAGCTTCGCAAGCATGTGGACACCATGATCGTCGTCCCGAACGAGCGTCTGCTGGCGGTCGTCGGCCGCGGCATGCCGTTTCAAGACGCGCTGAAGAAGGCCGACGAGGTGCTGCTGCAGGCGACCTCCGGTATTTCAGGCATCATCAATACGTCGAGCACCATCAACGTCGACTTCGCAGACGTCCGCACGGTCATGCAGAATGGCGGCTCGGCCCTGATGGGTTCGGGCATCGGCCGCGGTGAGAACCGGGCGATGGAGGCGGCGCAGCAGGCAATCGCGAGTCCGCTGCTCGACAGCGTGTCGATCTCGGGCGCGCAATCAGTCTTGATCAACATCGTCGGCGGTCCGGACCTGCAGCTCGGCGAAGTGCAGCAGATTGCCGAGCTCGTACAGGAGTCGGTGGGTGACGATGCGGAAATCATCTTCGGTGGTGATTCGAGCAACCCAGCCATGGAGGGCGAGATCCGCGTGACGCTGATCGCCACGGGCTTCGACCGCGCATTGGGGCAGGTCGCTCCGGATACGAGGATGGGAATCCAGCCGAACGGCGCAGGTCAGAAGAGCTGGGTACCGCCGCAGATCGTCGTGCCGAAGCCCAGCAGCATCGTCCGTCCCGGTCAGGGCAACGGTCAGCCGGGGCAGTCCGTCCAGGCGAACCAGCCCCCGGCCGCCCGACCGTTCACCGGACCGGCGCGACCGATGCGCACTGCCACGCAGGACGATCTGGAAATTCCGACGTTCATGCGCCGCCAGATGGATTGAGTCCGAAGCGGGAACCGGTCATCATGATCGATGGCCGACGCTTCGACTGATAGCGCAGACAGGACTCGACGTGAACGCGCGCTCGGTCGCCGGAAACGGCGCCGAACGCGTGCTGTCGTGACGATGTGCGTTTGTGGTGCTGCCGCCATCGCGCTCTGGCGTCTGCCGAGGCGGCAGCTGCCCGTGCCGCGCGTCATGGTACAGACTCGATCCGCTGAACCAGTGACCCGGCGAGATACGATCCATCGGGGTGACGGCGTCATCGCGGTGCTCATGAAGGCCGGTCTCAGCCGCGCAGATGCCGTCGGCGTGCTTCAGGCCTCCGAGTTACGCGCGACCGCGCGGCGCACCATCCCGATCGCGGTGTTTGCAGACAGCGCTGCCGCGCAAATTCGCGAAGTCGAGCTGCAACTCGCCGACGATCGCAGCCTCAGGGTCCAGCGGTCGGGCCTGAGCGGTTGGACCGCAGTCGAGCGACGGGAACTCTGGCGAGCGGATACCGTGACAGTCCGGGCCGTCATCAAGGGCTCGCTGGTCGAGTCGCTGCGGGATGGCGGCCGCGGCGAGATCAGTGTCCGGGGACGACTGGAGATGGCGTATGCCGTCGCCGAGGCCTTCGAGTACAAGCTCGACGTCGGCTCGGACCTGGTGCGCGGGGACTCGGTCGTCGCCGTCATCCAGCGTCACCGTACTGCATTCGGCGCGGAACGCGTGGGGCCGCTGCTGGCGGGCGCGCTGAGGCACGACGGGCGCTGGCTGCGCGCGATCCGATTCTCAACCCGCGAGGGGAGCGGGGAGTATTACGATGTGGAAGGCCGACCCATGCGTACCACATTCCTGGCCGCGCCACTGGAGTTCAGGCGCATGTCCAGCATGTTCGGCATGCGGCTGCATCCGTTGCTGGGCATCCGCCGTCGGCATGACGGCATCGACTACGCGGCGCTGCTTGGCACGCCGGTCCGCACGGTCGGCGACGGCGCCGTGATCAAGGCGGACTATGAGGGCGGCTACGGACGGGTGATCGAGATCAGGCACAGGGACGGCATGGTGACCCGGTACGGACATCTTCGCGGATTTGCGAAGGCACTCCGCGCTGGTCAGGTCGTCACGCAGGGACAGGTCATTGGCTTCGTCGGGTCCACGGGACTCTCCACGGGCCCTCATCTGCATTTCGAAACCTTGGTGAACGGTGTGTCCAGAGAACCGACACGAACATTGCGCAACGCCAGCGGTGTGGCGCTCACGGGACCCGCGCTGACCGCGTTCGCCGGCGCTCGTGACGCAGTGGCGGCACGACTCGGATTTGCCGTGCCGCGACCGGTCGCTCCGCAGAGCACCGGGAGTGCCACGACGATCAGACCGAACGCACTCGACATCACGAGACCTGGAACGCGCGTGAGCGATACGAAGTGAACGATGTGTCTGGCTGGGGGCTCGCGCTCGGTGCCGGCGTCGTCGTGGCGTGGGTTGCCTATCCGTCGCTGACGCGCCCGCGGATTCCGCTGGCACTGCTTCGTGTCGCGGCTGTCGCGCTCGTCGCCGCGCTGCTGCTCGACCTCCCCATTGGCATCGCGACGCCGCCAACGCCGCTGGTGGCGCTTGATGCGTCGGCCAGCTGGATACGAAACGGCGACACGAGTGCCTGGCGCGCCGCCGTGGATACCGCCCGCCGGGTTGCAGGATCGGTCGCCGTGCAGCTGTTCGGCGACTCGGTGCGCACCGGATCCGACTTTGAATGGCCCCGTGATGCCGCGTCGGCCGTCGGGCCGCTCATCCAGCGTGCCGCGGCGCAAGGGCAGCGCGTGATCGTCATCACGGACGGAGGTCTGGATGATCCGGACGCGTTGCAGCAGGCCGTTGCCGGCTCGCGCGTGATCGTGATCCCCGTTCGTGCCGTCGGTGATCGCGCCGTGGCCGACGTCAGTGCACCAACCGAGGCACGCGTCGGTGACACCGTGACGCTGCGAGCGCGCGTCATGACCGATGGCGCGGCCGCAGCCACCACGTTGCGCTGGCTGATCGACGCGAACTCCGTCGCCGCGGTCACCGTCCCCGCGCTGCAGTCGGCGGGCGAGGCCGTGGTCGAGAGCCGGGTGGTGATCCCGCCTGGTGACTCCATTGCGGTGCTGCGCGCCGCGCTACCCGCGGGCTCCGACGTGCAGTCACGGAATGACACCGTGGCCGTTGCCTTCCGGCGCGGCGCGCGGCAACGCGTCGTGATCGTCTCGACCGCACCGGATGCCGATGTGCGCGACGTGGCGACCGCACTACGCGCCAATGTCGCGCTGCCGACCGATGCGTACTATCGGATCGCACCCGGCCGCTGGCTCCGCGATGGCAACTTCACGCCGGTGGACGAGAGCGCGGTACGTGCCGCAGTACGCGGGGCAACGCTTGCCGTGCTGCATGGCGACACCACTGCGATGGGGTCGCCGTCGTCGCTTGGCACGCGTGCGCTGCTGCTCCTCGCGCCACCGGGCAGCGATGCGCCCGAGTTGCTGGTTCGCGTCGCTCCGACATCGCCGCTGCAGCCGTCGCTGGCAGGTATCGTGGTTGAATCGTTGCCGCCGCTGCTCGCCGCCGCACCCGCACGGGGTGGTATCACCGCGCTGAGCGCCGCGCCAGGCATGAGTGCCGCAGGCGGTACGCCCATCATGACTGCGCACGAGGGCGACGTTCGCCGCGTCGAGGTGTCCGCCTCGGGATACAGCCGGTGGCGTGCGCGTGGGGGCGTCAGCGAGATGGCGTTCCAGGCACTCGTCGGTGGCGCGACCGACTGGTTGATGGCCGCTCGTGGTCGCGCGGCCGTTCCCGTGCCGGCGCTCATGGTGCAGCGCGCCGGTGCGCCCGTGCGCTGGCGTCGCGGCGCGCAGCCACGGGCCGTCGTGTCACTCGTGCGTGATGGCGATCGCGCCACGCGTCGCGACTCACTGCGCTTCGGCGATGCCGCCGAAATAACGTCACCGGCGCTGAGCGACGGCGTCTGGCGTGGTACGATTGACGGCAGCGCGATCGTGCTGCCTGTCAATGCGTCGCGCGAGTGGCTGCCGATTGTCGCCGACATGCGCAGTGTGCTGCTCAACGGCGAGGCGCGTGCCGTGCGCCGCGGTGCGCGGTCGCTGGGGTGGCTCTACCTTGCCACGGTGCTGCTGCTCGCAGCGGAATGGCTGCTCCGGCGTCGCGCAGGTCTGCGCTGATCCGTTTTCCTTTCTCGTCAACACCCGAGTCATTCGCATGGCGCGCCTGTTTCGTCGCGACGGCGACCTCCCGAAGAAGTCTTTCTGGCAGAAGGTCAAGTCGGTCGTCACCACCAACTGGCGCGTCGCGATTCGCGGTGGTGTCGATCAGGGATCACTGGAGCAGCTCGAACAGGTGCTGCTGGAATCCGATTTCGGCGTTGCGGTGACGCTCAAGCTCGTCGCTGCGGTCGAGGATCGTGCGCGTCGTGGTGAGATTCGCACCGAGGACGAGTTCGCGACGGCGCTGCAGGAGGAGATCGCGGCTGCGCTGCGTACCGGCAACTCCGATCCAGCCATGCACTACCAGGACACTGGACCGACCGTCATCCTCGTGCTTGGCGTGAACGGCGCCGGCAAGACCACGTTCATCGGCAAACTCGCGTCGCGGCTGCAGCAGAACGGCAAGCGCGTGCTGGTGGCGGCGGGCGACACGTTTCGCGCCGGAGCCATCGAGCAGTTGCGTATCTGGGCACAGCGCAGCGGCGCGGACTTCGTGGGCGGGGCCGCCGGCTCGGACCCCGCCGCGGTCGGCTTCAACGCGATTGACGCCGGACTGACACGCGGTGTTGATGTGATCATCGTGGATACCGCCGGCCGGCTGCACACCAGCGATGCGCTCATGGACGAACTGCGGAAAGTCGTGCGCGTGATCACCAAGCGATTGCCTGGTGCGCCGCATGAGGCGCTGCTGGTGCTGGACGGCACCATCGGACAGAACGCCGTGCAACAGGCGAAGACGTTCGCTGCGGCTGTTCCGCTGACGGGGCTGGTCGTGACGAAGCTCGACGGCACCGCGAAGGGCGGGGTGGTGGTCGCCGTGCACGAGGCGCTGAACATTCCGGTGAAGTTCATCGGAACCGGCGAAACGGCGGCCGACCTTCATGATTTTGATGCGACCGAGTTTGCCGAGGCGCTGTTCGACTCGTGAGCGGCGATGCGACGGCACGGCGCGACAAGCGAGGTGGCGGCGTGGCGCCGCCGGTCACACTGCTGACGCCCGTCACCTACCTGAAAGGGGTGGGCCCACGTCGCGCGGAGCTGCTCGCGAAGCTCGGTATCACGACCGCCGGCGACCTGCTCATGCACGTGCCGCGCCGTTACGAGGATGCGACCACCGTGCTGCCCGTCGCGCGTGCGCAGCCCGGTCAAGATGTCACGGTCCTTGGCCGCGTGATCTCGAAGGGCGTCATTCCCACGCGTCGTGGGCTGCGGATCTTTCAGGCGGTGATCCAGGATGCGAGCGGGCTGCTCGAGGTGGGATGGCCGGGCCAGCCGCACCTGGATCGCACCATCAACGTCGGCGACGTGCTGCTGCTCAGCGGGCCGGTTCGCATTTTCCACGGACGCCAGCTGGCGCCGCGCGAGTTCGTGAATCTCGGCGCCGACGACACGGGGACCGCCGGTGGTCGCGTGCTCGCCGTCTATCCCGCGACTGATGGTTTGCCGACCAAGCTGCTGCGGCAGCTCGTCGATGCGCAGCTCGATGCCTTGCTGCCGCAGATAACAGACCCATTGCCTGCCAGCGTGCTGGCCGCGGCCGGCGTTCCGCCGCTCGCCGACGCGCTGCGACTGGTGCATCGTCCCGGCAGCGTGAAGGAAGCCGAGCGTGGTCGCGCGCGCCTGGCATTCGAAGAGCTGTTCTGCGTGCAGCTGCTGCATCGCCGCGCGAACCAGCTGGAGCGATCGGAGCGCGATGGCATCACCTTCGTCAACCGTCGCAAGCTGACCACGGCGCTGAAGGAACTGCTGCCGTTCACGCTCACCGGAGCCCAGGTGCGCGTGCTGCGCGAGATCGTCGCCGACATGACGAGTCACCACCGCATGCACCGGTTGCTGCAGGGTGACGTCGGCAGCGGCAAGACGATCGTCGCGCTGTTTGCGGCGCTCGTCGCGATGGAGAACGATTGGCAGGCTGCGCTGATGGCGCCGACCGAACTGCTGGCCGAGCAGCATGTGCGCACGTTCACGACGCTGCTGGCACCACTTGGCATTGCGCCGGCGCTGCTGACGGGACGCATGGGTGCGGCGCAGCGGCGCGCAGCAACCGCACGACTTGCCTCGTGCGAGCCATTGATCGTGGTCGGCACGCATGCGCTGGTGCAGGACGCGACATCGTTCGGCAAGCTGGGACTCGTGATCGTCGACGAGCAGCATCGCTTCGGCGTGGAGCAGCGAAAAGCTCTGCAGGCCAAGGGCGCGACGCCCGATGTGCTGCTGATGAGCGCCACGCCGATCCCGCGTTCACTCGCGCTGACCATCTACGGCGACCTGGATGTGAGCCTGCTCGACGAGAAGCCACCGGGTCGCGTGCCGATCGTGACGACCAAGCGTCCGGAGTTGGCGCGTGATCGCGTGATGACGTTCGTGAATGCCCAGCTCGATGTGGGCCGGCAGGCGTACGTGGTGTACCCGGTGATCGAGGAGTCGGAACGGAGCGACCTGCGCGCCGCGACGCAGATGGCCGAGGAACTCGCGGGCGGTGTGTTCGCGGGCCGTCGCGTCGGGCTGCTGCATGGGCGGCTCAAGGGCGACGAGAAGGACGCCGTGATGCGGGCCTTCCTCGCGCGCGAGATCGACGTGCTCGTCGCGACGACCGTGATCGAGGTCGGTATCGACGTGCCGAATGCGTCGGTCATGCTGATCGAGCACCCGGAGCGCTTCGGCTTGTCGCAGCTGCACCAACTGCGCGGTCGCGTGGGCCGCGGCGCCGATGACAGCTACTGCATTCTGCTGGGTGACGTGAGCCCCGACTCGGCCGAGCGGCTCGACATCTTTGTCAGCACCGAGGATGGGTTCGCGATTGCGCGTTCCGACATGCGCCTGCGCGGCATGGGTGATCTGTTCGGCGAGCGGCAGAGTGGCATGCCGAGCTTCCGTGTCGCCGATCCGTTGCGTGACGAGGCGATGATTCCGGTTGCCCGGGCTGCAGCCGAGGCGTTGCTGTCGCGCGATCCGGCGCTCGTCGCGCCCGAGCATCAGCCGCTGCGCGAACTGCTCACCGGACGATACCGGCGCGCGCTCGAGCTTTTTCGCGTGGGCTGACGCTCAGGGCGCGCGCAGGCGTCGCCGGAGTCGGTTGATTTCAGCCGCGAGCTTCGTCACCGAGTCGCGTGCCGACTTCAATTCGTCGAGCCGCTCGTTTGCGAGCTGCGTGGCCTGCAGGCGGCGTCGCAGCTCGACGCGCCGCAACGAATCGATCGTGTTGATACTGCGCCGCATCATCAGCGCTTCGGTGCGGATGTCGATCGAGATCGAGTCGGCGAGCAGTGAGTCGATCTGCATGATCGTCAGCGATGGCTCGGCGCCGACGGCGCGCGCATCCACGCGCAGCAGGGTGCGCCACCACCGCGCGCGAGCCGCTGCGGGCGTGCGCGCGTGGTCGCGAGAGAACTGCAGCAGCATGGAGTCGGCGGCTGGCACGCGGTTGTCGGCCAGCAGCGCGAAGACCGAAGTCTGCGTCGAGGCCCAGATCGACTCCACGGCTGGTGGCGGCGGCGGCGCTGCTGGCTGGACGGCTTCCGTCACGACGAGCGTAGCCGTGCGGCAGGAGGCAAGTGCCACGGCGGCAGCAAAGCACAGCATTACGCGCTGTGCGCTGTGTCGTACAGGTGCATTCATGAGGGAAAGCTCGAAATTTCCACCGCCGCCGCCGCGGAGGCAGCCGATGTGTAGACTCGTCGCGGTGCTGGCGCACGCTGCGGAACGTAAATCGTGAACGTGGTGCCGACGCCGACCTCCGATGACACGTGCACCGAACCGCCGTGCGCCTCGATGGTGCCGCGCACGATGGCGAGGCCAAGCCCGGTGCCGGCCACGCCTGCGGCATCCTGGTTGCCAGCCTGGAAGAACTTGCGGAATACGTGCGGCAGCTCCGGCGCCGGAATGCCGACACCGCTGTCGCGCACCTCGATGCGCACGGCGCCTGGTTCACCATCGCCGTGCAGCGCGACGACGCCACCGCGCGGCGTGAACTTGCACGCATTGGTGACGAGGTTGCCAAGTGCCTCGATCATGCGATCATGGTCCCACCAGACCTCGGCCGGCATGCCATCGGCCGCCGTGACACTGAACAGCACCCCGCGTTGCTGGGCGATGACCACGAGCGACGTCTGGAGCTCTGCGAAGAGCTCGCGCGTGCTGATGGGCTGTACGTCCAGCTTCGCGCCACCGGCATCGTAGCGGGAGACATCGAGCAGCTGTCGCACCAGCCGATTCAGTGAATGGCTCTGCCGCTCGAGCGTGTGAATCACTTCACGCTGCTTGTCCGTGAGCGTTCCGTACACACCATCGTCCAACAGCGTCAGGTAGCCCAGTATCACGTTGAGCGGCGTCTTCAGTTCGTGCGACGCCATCGACACGAACTCCGCCTTCAGCCGGTCCAGCTCACCGAGTCGCTGCGCCATCGCGGCGTAGCTGTCCGCCAGCCGGCCGAATTCGTCGCTGCGACGCGAGGCGATTGCCAGCTTGTGGTCGAACTGTCCTGCCGCCACACGCTCCATGCCGTACTGCAGGTCCGCGACGGGTCTGGAGATGCTGAAGATGATCCACGCGGCGACGATGCCGGCCACGATGAGTGCCAGCATCAGCGCGAGGAGCGACACGCGACGGCCCTGTGCGGTTTCGTCGCCGGCGGTGCGCACGCGCGCCGCTGTCTCCACGCGCAGCGCCGCTTCCGCGTCGGCAACCGCCATTCCAACCCGCACGAGTCCTGGCCGCACCGCAACCACGGACAGCGTGTCGATCCTGTCGAAATTGCCTCTGACCATCGCAGCAAGGCTGGCGTCGGTCAGTCGCTCGATCTCGTGCACCGCCGTGTCGACGCCCGCATATGAGACGTCGGCCGAGAGCTGGCCCAACGAGTCCGTCAGCCTGCGCATCGAGGCGACCGCGGAGCGCAGCGCAGGAGCGCCAGTGCTGTCGCGCAATCCGCCGATCTGGTCATCGGCGCGTCGAACCCGGTCCGCTGCTCCGCGCACGCGGCCCAGCAGCAGCGACGCACGGAAGTTCTGACTCTGGAGCTGCTCGATCTCGGCATACAGGCGCTTCAGCGAATATCGGGTCACCAGCAGCGGCGCCACGAGAATTGCCGCCAGCAGCAGCAGGCCGATCACAAGACGAACGCGCAGCGGCACGCCGGAACGCTGCGTGACGATGGACTGGAGAGGTGCGGGACGCGCGTCGACTGGAATCACGAAAATGCTGTAGGCGTCTGCGCTGTAATGCGTTGACTCACATTACAGCCATCGGTACGTTGCCCCAATCTTGCGAGCGGAGCAGTTCAGAACAATGACAGGCCAGATGCAGTACATCGTCGCATTACCAAGCGCGGCAGGCACGACCGTAACGGTGCGTGGCTGGGTGCAGCATGTCCGAACGCAAGGTAAGGTGGCCTTTCTCGTGGTACGTGATGGCACGGGCACCGTGCAGTGCGTCTTCGTGAAAAGCCAGATACCTCCCGAGGTGTGGGAACGATTCGGCACGTTGACACTCGAGGCCGCCGTTGCCGTGACCGGTGACGTGCGCCTGGAACCGCGTGCACCGGGTGGCGCGGAAATCGGCGCGATCGACGTCACGATCCTCGGTGCGAGCCCGATCGACTACCCGATCCAGCCGAAGGAGCATGGCGTCGATTTCCTGATGGACAATCGGCACCTCTGGCTGCGTGCTCCGCGTCAGGTCGCGTTGATGCGTGTGCGTCACGAGATCGAGCAGGCCATTCACGACTTCTTCTACGAACGCGACTTCACGCGCTGCGACACACCGATCCTCACCGCTGCGATCGGCGAGCGCTCGGGGCTCTTCAGCACCGAGTACTTCGACGAAGGCAACGCATATCTCGCGCAGACGGGTCAGCTCTACGGCGAAGCGCTCGCCGCCGCGATGGGTCGCATCTACACATTCGGCCCCACATTCCGCGCCGAGAAATCGAAGACGCGCCGTCACCTCACCGAGTTCTGGATGATCGAACCGGAGATGGCTTTCTACGATGTGAACGACAGCATGCAGCTGCAGGAAGAGTTGCTGCTGGCCATCACGCATCGCGTCCTGGAGCGTCGCCGTCCCGAGTTGGCGGTCCTCGAGCGCGACGTCAGTCATCTCGAGGCGATCGTCGGCCCGTTTCCGCGCATCTCGTATACGGACGCCATCGCGACGTTGCAGCAGAAGGGCAGTGCCACCATCTGGGGCGAGGATCTTGGCGCCGAGGATGAGGCGCTGCTCGTCGCTGACTACCGCACGCCGATCTTCATCTGCAATTATCCGAAGGAAGCCAAAGCGTTCTACATGAAGGAGAATCCGGACGATCCGCGCACGGTGCTCTGTGCGGATTGCCTGGCGCCGGAAGGGTACGGCGAGATCATCGGCGGTTCGCAGCGCGAGGACGATCACGACAAGCTGCGGCATCGCATTCAGGAAGAAGGCCTGGACGTTGATGCCTATGGCTGGTACCTGGACTTGCGCAAGTATGGCACGTTCGTGCACAGCGGATTCGGGCTCGGACTGGAGCGGACCGTCGCGTGGCTTTGCGGCACGCCGCACATCCGTGAGTGCATTCCGTTCCCGCGCCTGATGAACCGCCTGCGGCCGTGATTCACACCTGGTCGGCGGGCGCATCAGCGTGCGCGTCGATCAGGTGCTGCTCGCGGGTCTGCCAATGCAGGTCAGGACCGTAAGGGAAACGCCGCATCGTTTCGCACCGCCGTTGCCTGCCACAGGTGGCGGCGTTCGTGTGCCAGCAGAATCGCGAGCACGGTCCCTAGCGCGAGACGCGCGGGGCTGAACAGCGGATGGCATACGCGCACGTGTGCAAGGTCCAGCCCTGCCGCGCGCTCGAGCCGGAGTTCGAATGCATTCTGTGACGTGTGGTACAGCTGCAGCGCCTGCTCGGCATCGATGACATGTCGCGGCTGCATTCCTTTCGGCGTTCGAAGCCGCACGCGCACTGGCGGCTCCATCGACCAGACCAGCAGTCGGCTCACGACACTGCCGGAAAACGGCCGGTCGCTGTACGCCGCGTCGGCGTGTCCGTGCCGGATGCTCTCGTCGATTGGTGGCAGGTAGCGATCCATCATGAGCGCGAGGTGCGCGCAGATGTCCGCCATTCCCCAGCGCTCCGGCGCGGGCCGCCAGCTCAGCTGTGCACTCGTCAAGCCCTCCAGCAAGGCGATCGCCGTCTCGCGATTCACTGAGAGCTCGCGAAAGAACGGTTGCATCGTGGTGAGCGACCGGGGCGGCGACACGGTGTTCGGGCTCGTCATCCGCCGGCGCGCTTCACGTCGTCCCAGAGCAGGTCGAGCTCCGCCAGCGTCGCCGAGCCCACGTGGACGCCGCGTTCCGCCGCCAGCCGCTCGACCGCGGTGAACCGCCGCACGAACTTGATGTTGGCACGATCCAGCGCCACGGCGGCATGCACCTCGGCCTTGCGGCAGAGGTTGACGACCGCGAACAGCAGGTCGCCCAGTTCGCCCTCCAGCCGATCCTTCGCCGTGGCGGGATCGGCGTGCGGCGTCTCGAGCTCCACCGTCACCTCGTCGATCTCCTCGCGCACCTTGGCGAGTGGGCCCGCGACGTCATCCCAGTCGAAGCCCACGCCCGCGGCGCGATCCTGCAGCCGGTGCGCGCGGTGGAGCCCCGGGAGGTCGATCGGCAGTCCATCGGCGAGCGAATCACGCATCGTCGCCTTCTGGCGCTCCCACGGAATCGCCTCGCCGCCCTCGTACAGGTGCGGGTGCCGCTTCTTCATCTTCGCGATCAGTGCACCCGCCACGTCGCGCAGGTCGAACGCCCCCCGTTCCTCCGCGATGACGCTGTGGAAAAGCACCTGCAGCAGCAGGTCGCCGAGCTCGTCGCGCAGCGCGCCGTCGTTGCCCGCGCGCAGGGCGTCGTCGACCTCGTGTGCCTCCTCGATCAGGTAGGGGCGGAGCGACTGGTGTGTCTGCGCCGCATCCCAGCTGCAGCGGGCACGCAGATCACGCATCAGTGCGAGGGTATCTTCAAGGCTGGCTTTCGCTTGCATCGTTAGGACCGCTCCCGGTAACTTACTCGGCTGTGACCGCCATTCCCGCCGACGCCCGCGCCACGAGCGCCATGCTCACCGTGGATCTCGCCGCGGTGCGGGAGAATTATCGCCTGCTGTCGCGTCGCGCAGCGGTCCCGCTCCTGCCGATGGTGAAAGGAGACGCGTACGGACTTGGTGCCGTCCCGGTAGCTCGGGCACTGGCCGGAGAGTCGCCTGTCGCCTTCGGTGTGGCCTCCGTGCTCGAAGGGTGCGAGCTGCGCACCGCCGGCATCGCAGATGCGATTGTCGTGTTCACGCCGGTGCTGCCCCATGAATTTCCCGCGGCACGTGTCGCCGATCTCACGCTGTGCCTCTCGAATCCGGCGCATGTCGCCGCGTGGACGTCCTCTGGTGGCAACTGGCAGCTGCCCATCGACACGGGCATGCAGCGCAACGGCGTCGATTGGCGGGACGCCGGCGGGCTGCGCGACGTTCTTGCCGCCGGTGGTCAGCCGGCAGGAGTCTTCACGCACTTTCACTCGCCGGACAGCGACCCGGACTCGATCGGCGTGCAGGAGTCGCGCTTCGAGCAGGTGCTCGCCGGTTTTGCGTCACGCCCCGCCTCCATCCATGCCGAGAACAGCGCGGCACTGCTGCAACGCGCTGAATCGCGGTATGACTGCGCGCGCCCCGGCATCGCGCTGTACGGTGTCGCGGTGGGTCCGGCCGCATGGGTACCGCGCGGCGTGGTGACGTTGGCCGGGCCGGTGGTGGAGCTGCGACGGGTGAGCGCGGGCGACACCGTGAGTTACGGTGCCACGTGGCGCGCGACCGGCGAGCGGCGGATCGCGACCGTCGCGCTCGGGTATGCCGACGGATATCCGCGTGGGGCGGGCAACGGGGCGACGGCGATGGTGCACGATCGGCAGGTGCCGGTAGTGGGCATCGTCACCATGGACATGACGATGTGCGACGTGACCGATGTGCCATGCCAGGTCGGCGATTGTGTGACGCTCATCGGCGGTGATGCCGGTTCGAGCATCGCCGCCGTGGCGTCGCACGCGCAGCGGTCTCCGTACGAGGTGCTCACGGCTTTGCGTTCGCGCGTCGCGCGGGCGTACGCCGGCGCTGACGTGCCGCGTGCGCGCGGGACCGCCGCGTGAGTCGTCGTGTTGCGGTGATCGTGCTCGATGGCGTGGGATGTGGCGAGGCCGCTGACGCCGCGGCCTACGGTGACGTGGGCAGCAACACGCTTGGCCATGTGCTGGAGCAGGTGAGCACGGCGCTGCCGAACATGGAGCGACTCGGTCTGGGGCATGTCGGCACGTTGCGCGGAGTCGCGGCCGTCGCCGAGCCTGCCGGTGCCGTGATGGTTTTGGAGCCGCGCAGCGCCGGCAAGGATTCCATCACGGGGCACTGGGAAATTGCGGGCATCGTGCTCGATGCTCCGTTTCCGACCTTTCCTTCCGGTTTCCCCGCAGCGCTGCTCGATGCCTTCAGCGCGGCGACGGGACATGCCGTCATCGGCAACTGCGCCTCGAGCGGCACCGCAATCCTCGATGCCCTCGCAAACGAGCATGTCGCCACGGGTGCGTGGATCGTCTACACGTCGGCGGACTCGGTTTTCCAGGTGGCGGCGCACGAGTCGGTCGTGCCGCTCACCGAGTTGTATTGTGCCTGCGAGATCGCGCGCGAGCTGCTGGTGGGGACGGGCAATGTCGCGCGCGTGATCGCGCGGCCGTTCACCGGCACGAGCGGGGCCTGGCAGCGGACGGCCAATCGCCGTGACTACTCGCTGCCACCCGTGAGCGCGACGCTTCTCGATGCGTTGCAAACTGCGGGTGTGCCGCGGTCAGGGGTCGGCAAGGTCGATGACCTGTTCGCGTCACGCGCGATCACATCGGTGCACACCTCAAACAACGCAGCTGGCATCCAGCTGATCGAGGAGTGGCTTCACTCGTCGCACGAAGGGTTCCTGTTTGCGAACCTGATCGACTTCGATC
Source organism: Gemmatimonadaceae bacterium (assembly GCA_014377535.1). Taxonomy (GTDB): domain Bacteria; phylum Gemmatimonadota; class Gemmatimonadetes; order Gemmatimonadales; family Gemmatimonadaceae; genus JACMLX01. The sequence goes on along the minus strand of JACMPK010000025.1, from coordinate 33,718 downwards.
AGCAGTTCGGACATCGGAACGATGTGCATGGCTTCGCCGGCGCGCTGGCACAGTTCGACGCGGCGCTGCCCGCACTGCTGCATGCGATGCGCCCCGACGACCTGCTCTTCATCACTGCCGATCACGGAAACGATCCCACGACGCCGTCCACCGATCATGCGCGCGAACGCGTTCCGCTGCTCGTTGCCGGCCGCACGGTGACGCCGGGGGTGCTGCCGCCGCGCGACACCTTCGCCGACGTCGGTGCGACGGTCGCCGAGGTTTTCGGGCTGTCATGGCGCGGGTGCGGCACGAGTTTCCTCAGCCAGATCAGCGCACGATGACCATGACCATGACGACCACGCAGCTGGCCCTGCTCGAGCGCGAGGCCGAAGCCGCAATGACACGCGCCTACGCGCCGTACTCGAAATTCCGTGTCGGTGCAGCACTGCTGGCCGCCGACGGCTCGGTGCACAGCGGCGCGAATGTCGAGAATGCGAGCTACCCGGCAGGCATCTGTGCCGAGCGTACTGCGATCTCGCGTGCCGTCTCCGATGGCGTGTGCGTATTCACGGCAATCGTCGTTTGCACCGACGCGGCTGTCCCGACCCCACCCTGTGGTATCTGCCGACAGGTACTGCATGAATTCGCCCCGCTGCTCGAGGTCACGAGCATCACGACCAGCGGGGCCCGCCAGACCTGGCGGCTCGACGCACTGCTTCCCGCTGCCTTCGCGGCGAACCTGATGGCCGTGTCCTAACGGCCATCACTCGCCTCACTCCAAACCGTTTCCGTGTCTCCTCGTCAGTTTTCCCGCTGCCTGCCGCTCGCCGTGATCGTTCTCGTGGCGGCGTGTTCGGAACGCCTCGACACCTCTGCCAACTGTCCCACGCTCTGCACGGACAACGCGTTGGTCTTCAAGGATACCACGCTCGACATCGTGCAGTCCGACTCCGCATTCGGCGGCTTCACTGGCGTTGGTGAGCGCTGGCCTGCGCCGGGCCTCGCCACGTCGAACGGTTTTGGCTACCTGTATGAGACCTTCGTGCCGGTCGTGAACCGCCCGGACTCGGCGGACATCCGCCAGGTTCTGCGTTTCGACACGCTGCCGCGCATTGTCTCGGCAACCGACACGACGCCGATCACTTCGCTCCGCGACAGCAAGCTGTTGCTGGTGCTCGACACGGCGCGCTCGTCGATTCCACGCGTCGGTACGACCACCGTGTCACTCTACGATGTGGACGACGCGAACGCCGGCAACGACACGGTGCCCCGGTCGCTTGCGGCGCGCTTCATTCCGTCGCGACTGATTGCCAGGCGCACGTTCACCCGGGCAGAAGTGCTCGCCGACACGATTCCCGGGTTCGGGTCTGCCGCGACGAGCAGGTCATTCGGCGTGGCGATCCCGGACACCGTGATGCTGCGGTTCGTGCGGTCGGCGCGTCGGCTTCGCATTGGTGTGCAGGTCACCTCGCCGGCGTCTGCGGCGCTGCGCTTTGTGGCGCCGAGCGTGAATTCGGAAGGCCTCGTGCCGCGGCTCACGTACGATCCGTCACCCGACACTGCGATCAAGGCGTGGCTCGTGTCGACGCAGGCAAACCTCACGGTACCGTCGCCGGAACGGTTTCGCGCCCAGACGCTCGTGCTGCAGGATCGCACGACGCCACTTAACGACGGTTCGCTCGAGGCGGGCGGCATTGTCGGCGTGCGGAGTCTGCTCCGCGTGAAGATCCCGCGCGCATTTCTCGCATCGATCACTGTCGTGCGTGCATCGCTCGATATGGTGCAGCGTCCGCAACGTGCAGTACCAGGTGCGACCGACGGTGTGCGCATGCGATTGCGCGCGGCCATCGCCGGTCCGGCACTCGGCACCGATCCGCGACGCATCGTCGAGTTCCTCGATCCTACCATCGAAGGTGTGCTGTTGCCCTCGCTGCGCATCGTGCCAGCCGACAGCGGCGTGAAGTCTTTCGACGTCGGCGAGGCGTTGCGGCTCTGGATCACGCAGGACAGCGCGCGCGCCACGAATCTCGTGCTGTACTCCGAAGGTGAGACATTCCAGGAACAGCGTCCTGCGTTCTACTCGCGACGCAACAGCAATCCCGCGCTCCGTCCGCGCCTTCGCGTGACGTACACAACGCCACGCAAGGGAGCAATTCCATGATCGGTGTCCGGATTCGACACGTGCTTATGACGCTCTTCGTGCTGGCGTCCAGCACGTTGCGTGCGCAGGGCGCAATCGGACTGCAGGGCTACGGCTATCCTCCGGGTCAGCTCACGGTGCGTGCTGCAACGTCCGGCGGCGGGCTCGCGGAGTTCGATCAGGCCGCGCCGCTCAACCCGGCAGCACTGATGAACTGGGGTGTTGCTGGCGCCTACATCCAGTACGCACCCGAGCGCCGCACGACGACGATCGACGGGACCGCCGTCACGACGACCGTGTCTCGATTCCCGGTCTTTGCGATCGGCCTGCCTGCAGGCCCAAAGTACAGCTTCGGCATCTCGAGTTCCACGCTGCTCGAGCGCAACTACAGCACGCAACTCAGCGCGCGTCAGCTCATCCGTCGCGATTCCGTGACGACCAGCACGGCCACGACGGCTCGCGGCGCGCTGAATGACGTGCGATTCGGCGCTGCGATGCAGGTGACGTCCTGGTTGCGTGCCGGAACGGCGCTGCATGTGCTCACCGGCGAGAACCGCGTGCGGAATGTCCGCAGCATCGCGCCCGACACCGGCGCGCGCTTCGACACCGTCACGTACGCTTCGATCACGGAGAACAGCACTGCAACGTTCGCCGGCACGGCACTCTCGGTCGGCGTCGATATCGCACCGACGAAGAATTTCAGTGTCGCCGGCTCAGCGCGCCTTGGATTCGGACTGCGTGCAGAGCTCAACGACTCGACGAGTCGCCGGGCCGACGCGCCGAGCCGTGCGGGTATCGCCGCACGCTGGGAGGTTGCACGCTCGAACCTCACGGCGCGTTACAACTGGGAAGGCTGGTCATCCATGAAGGAACTGGGCGCCGAGTCGAATGGCGTGTTCGATACGCAGGAGTACGGCGTGGGTGCGGAGCTGCCGGGTCCGAAGATTCGCGGCGGTCAGATGCTCGTGCCCTTCGGCGCGCTTCGCCGCGACCTGCCGTACGGTGTCGCAGGCGTGCAGCCGACGGAAGACCTGCTCGGCGGCGGTTTCGGCTTTCCACTTGGTTTCGGTCGCGCGCAGGTCGATGTCGGAGTCGAGCGCGCGACGCGCAAAGTGTCGTCACTGCCTGACGTCAAAGAGCGTGGCTTCATCTATTCGTTCGGATTCCGTCTGCGGACCTGACCAGATGACGGTTCGCGTGTTCCTTCAAACGTTCGGCTGTCGCGCGAACCAGTACGATTCCGAAGCCGTGGCCGCGATGATCGTGGCCGGTGGCGGTCAGGTCGTCGACCGTGTCGAGCAGGCCGATGTCGCGGTATTCAACAGCTGCGCCGTCACCAGTGCAGCCGAGGCGGACCTTCGCCAGCAGGTGCGCCGTGCGGCCCGTCAGCGACCAGAGGTGCGCAGCATCGTGATGGGTTGCGCCGCCGCGCGGTCTCCCGAGCAGATTGCCGCGCTGCCGTCGGTGAGGAACGTGATCGGCGGTGCCGACCTGGTGTCGATCGCAACGGCCATTGGACTTCCTGCCGACAGCGCCGCCGTCGGCATGACCGCGCAACGCGGTACACGCGGGCTGCTGCGCATTCAGGATGGGTGCGACGAACACTGCACCTTCTGCGCGACGACACTCGCGCGTGGCGCCAACCGCTCGCGATCCATCGAAAGTTTGGTGGCCGAGGCGGCGGAGCTCGCGCAGCATCATGCCGAGATCGTGCTCACCGGCATTCACATCGGCACGTACGGGGCCGACATGGGCACGACGCTCGGTCATCTGCTCGCGACGCTCGTCGCGCGCGTCGGCGATGTCCGCTTCCGCCTGTCCAGCGTCGAGGCGACCGAGGTCGACGTGCAGCTCGCGGAGCTGCTGAGTGGCGACGCGCGGCGTGTGGCGCCCCATCTGCACGCGCCGTTGCAGTCCGGGAGCGATGCGGTGCTGCGCCGGATGGGTCGGCACTGGTACAGCGCGGCGACCTATCGCGACGCGATCATTGCGCTGGTTGCCGGGCGCAGCATCTTCGGACTCGGCGTCGACCTGATCACCGGGTTCCCGGGAGAGACGCCGGCCGATCATGCGGCGACATGCGCGCTCGTCGCCGAGCTGCCGTTCACCGGTGTCCATGTGTTTCCGTATTCGCCACGACCCGGCACCGCCGCAGTGCGGCTTCGGGACGATGTCCCGGATATCGTGCGGCGTGATCGGGCCGCCGAGCTTCGTGCGCTGGGGGCGGCCAAGGCGGCGGCGTACGCGAATGGCCGTGTCGGCGGAATGGCCGATGTGATCGTGATCGGTCACGAGGACGGGCATCGGGACGGTCTCACGGAAGATTACCTTGCAGTAGACCTGCCGACGCCAGCGCCTGCGCGCGGTATGCGATTCCGCGCGACGCTGGCACGCTCCGAGCTGCGTCGCGGTGTGCTTGCCCTTCCGACTGCCTGAATTGCCCAATGCTGCCGCGTCCCACCGTCTTCATCGAAACGTACGGCTGCCAGATGAATGTCAGCGACACCGAGTTGATGCTCGGTAAGCTGACATCTGCCGGCTATGACGCAGTCGACGTGCCGGACGGTGCCGACGTCATCCTGCTGAACACCTGCGCGATCCGCGACCATGCGGAGCAACGCGTGATCGGCCGGCTGGGTGAACTGAAGCGACACATGAAGCCGGACAGCGTGATCGGCGTGACGGGCTGCATGGCGCAGCGACTTGGTCCTCGCCTCCTGGAGCAGGCAAAGCACGTCTCGCTCGTCATCGGGCCTGATGGCTACCGTGAACTGCCATCGTTGGTGGATGGTGCGCGTCGCGGCGTGCGCGTCGCGGCGACGAGGTTCGACCTTGAGGAGCATTACGAGGACTTCACGCCGCGTCGGTTCGACAACGTGAAGGCGTGGATTCCCGTGCAGCGCGGCTGCGACTACAAGTGCACCTACTGCATCGTGCCGACGACGCGCGGCAGTGAGCGCAGTCGAAAGCTGGCTGATGTCGTGCGCGAGACGCAGCAGGTGGTCGCCGACGGCATGACGGAGGTCGTGCTGCTCGGACAGACCGTGAACAGCTACTTCGACGGTACGCACGATATCGCCGACCTGCTGCGCGCCGTCGGCACCGTGCCGGGCATCCGCCGACTGCGCTACACCAGTCCGCATCCGAACGACTTCAGCGATCGCGTGATTGCGGCGATGGCCGAGACGCCGACCGTGTGCGAGCATGTGCACCTGCCCATGCAGAGCGGATCCACGCGGACGCTCAAGCGCATGCTGCGCCGCTACACGCGTGACGGCTTCATGGAGTGCGTCGCGCGTCTGCGTGCGGCGATCCCGAAGCTCGTGCTCACCACCGATATCATCGTCGGATTCCCGGGTGAGACCGAAGATGATTTTGCGGAGACGCTCAGCGCCTGTCGCGAGATCGGGTTCATGGATGCGTTCACGTTCAAGTTCTCCGCGCGCGAGGGGACTCCCGCCACGCGCATGCCGGAAAGCGAGATGGTGCCTGACGATGTGGCGGGTGAGCGGCTGCAGCGCCTGGTGGACACGGTGCGCGCCATGAGCCGCGACGTGAACTTCGGGTTGCTCGGCTCCCGTCACGAGATCCTGATCGAGAAGCCGGCAAAGCGCGGCGAGCTGCTGCAGGGACGCACCCGCGATTACCGCACGATCCTCGTGCCCGGCGACAAATCGCTGATCGGCTCGTACATGCACGTCGAGATCACCGGCACCACCGGCCACACCTTTACGGGCGCGCCTGTGGCGAACCGGATGGCGCTGCCGCTGGCCGGCTGAGGCCCACGGCGGCGCCAAGGTCCCGAGGCGCCGCGCGGAGCTCGTGCGAGGCACCCGCAGGAGTCGCACTGGCAGCGCCAGGAATGCGTTGGAAGCCACCGCATTGCGCTGACATGATGCGATTGGCGCGGATTCGAGTTGCTGCTGCCGCGACGTGATCGCACACATGGCGGCATGCCCGCCACTTCCTGGATTCTTCTCTGCTTCATTCTCGGGTCAGCCGCCGGCGCCGGTGCGTCGGCACCGTTCGCCGCTGCCACCGGGTGCGCCTGCGCGGTGATCGCGCTGCGGCTGCGCCGACATGGCTGGCTCGCGGCAGTCGCGGCGCTGACCTTCGGTGGCGCCGCCGCTGTCAGAGCAACCGCGGCACGCTGGCACGAGGCACACTGCGAGGCCGTCATCGCCCGCGGTCTCAGCACGGAGTTCGTCGCCGACTACGATCTGCACGCGGGCGAGTCGGGCCCGGTGCTGTTGCGCACGGGCCGTGAGCAGTGCCAGGCCACAGGCATGCTGCGCGCGCGGTCCGAGATCGCCGGCGGTGAGTGGTATCGCACAGCTGGTCGCGCCGAACCCGATGAACGCGGGCTGCGGCTCACCGCGACTGACGCGCAGCCGATGCATCGCACCGCGCTTCGGCCGGCGCTGCGCGCAGCAGGTGTCAGACGCGTGGACTCGGTGTTCACGATCGATGCCCCGATAGCCCGCGCGCTGCTGCTCGCGGACATGCACCTGATCGCGCCGGACATGCGTCGCCGCTGGTCGCGCGCGGGCCTCGTGCACCTGCTCTCCGTCTCGGGCGTGCACGTCGCGATCATCGCCGCCGCATTGCTCTTGCTGGGCAGCGCCATGCGACTGTCGCCGCGTCACGCCACGTTGCTCGCACTGGGCGTGACGGCCATCTACGTCGTCATCCTGGGGTTGCCGCCACCCGCAGTTCGCGCCGGCGTCATGTTCGGCAGCGTCCTCGTGGCCCGGCTGCGTCAGCGGCCGGCGTCGGAATGGTCGGTGCTCACCCTCGGCGCACTGCTGCCCGTGATCGTCGACCCTGCCGCACCGCACGACCTCGGCTGGCAGCTCTCGGTACTTGGCGTCGTGTCGCTGGCCGCGAGCGGCAGACTCGTGAAACGACTGCGATGGAAAGGCGGCGGGTGGCGCCATGGACTGCGCCGCGAGTTTACGGCCAGCATCATCGCCAGCGCGGCCTCGGCGCCAGTGATCGCATGGTACTTCGGCACCGTCAGTCTCGTGGCGCCAGTCGCGAACCTGCTGGCGGCACCACTGGTGGCGCTGCTGCAACCGACGCTCTTCCTCGCACTCGTCTGCGCGCCAAGCCTCACCCTCGCACGGTTCATCGCCGGCGCGGCGCACCCGGCACTGTCGGTGCTGGACGGCATTGCGTCCGCCGCGGCAAAACCGGCATGGGCCGCTCTTGAACTCTCGCCGTCGCTGAACGCATCGCTGCTGGCCGGTGCGGCCGTGGCCGCGCTGCTGGTGGCAATGGTGCAGCGCGAATCCGGGCCGCCACTCATGGTTGCCGCGCTGTGCGGCGTCGCGCTGGTCTGGCACGACCTGCTGCCCTCGCGCGGGTCAGGACTGCTCGAGCTGCACCTGCTGGACGTGGGCCAGGGCGATGCCATGGCGCTCCGCACGCCACACGGACGCTGGATCGTGATCGACGCCGGTGGCGGACCACCCGGCATCGATCATGGACGGCGCACCATCCTGCCATATCTCCGGACCCTCGGCGGACCCGTCGAAGCTTTCATCCTCTCGCATCCGCATCTCGACCATGTCGGTGGCGCGCCGGCGTTGATTGGCGCACTGCGCCCCCGGCGATACATCGACGGCGCGTTTGCCGGAGGTACGGAGGCATACCGGGCGTCGCTCGAGAGTGCCGCCGTGCACGCAGTGGCATGGAGTCGCGTGCATCCTGGGGAGACACTCGACGTCGATGGCGTACGGCTGCGGTTCCTTGCGCCGGATTCCACGTGGACCGCGGGCCTATCTGACGCGAACCTGGCGAGCACGGTCGTGCGCGTCGAATATGGCAGCACCGCCATGCTGTTCACCGGCGACGCCGAGCTGCCGGAAGAGGAGTGGCTGCTGCAACACACGCCCGTCGAGTGGCTGCGCGCCGACGTACTTAAACTCGCGCATCACGGCAGCAGAACCAGCTCGGGCGCCGCCTTCCTCGACGCGGTCGCGCCGAAGCTCGCCCTCATCTCCGTCGGGCGGCGGAATCGGTACGGTCACCCGTCGCCGGAGGTGATGCAGGCGCTTGCACTGCGACAGATTACGGTCGTGCGGACCGACAGGGTCGGCACGGCCGTGATCCGCACCGACGGTCGACTCATCACCATCAGCACTGCCGCGCGCCAATGGAGTCTGCCGTCACCCGCCTCGGCAATTGGATCCGGACCCGGCTCGTACAGCCCGTGATCGGGAAAGGCGTGATGCTGCCTGCGGACCTGGCAGAGCACTGGCCGGAACTGACGTCTGTGTGCTGGCGCCGCGGCGGCCTGCCGCCACGTATCGGCGGCTGGTGCCTTGGCACCGCGACGGTACAGGGGATCACGCTCTGGCGGACCGTGTTTCTCGCGCCCGGCGCAGCGTGGGACGCGGCGTTACTGTTGCACGAGCACCGTCACGTCGAGCAGTTCACGAGCTCGGCGGCATTTCCGGTCCTGTATCTCTGGGAATCGCTGACGCGCGGGTACGCGCGCAACCGCTTCGAAGCGGATGCGAACGCCTGGGCTGCCAAGCGATTCGATCGTCATCGGCCATCCATCTCAACTCCGGGCGCGTGAACGTGGTCAACCACACCCCCGTTTCTGTCGTCACCATCGAACGGTTCATCATCGAGCAGGAGCGCCTCTATCCCGAGGCGAGCGGTGAACTCTCAGGCATCCTCTACGACATCGCGCTTGCCGCGAAGATGATTTCGAACAAGGTCCGCATGGCGGGCCTCGTGGACATCATCGGCGCCACCGAGAACGAGAACGTGCAGGGTGAGACACAACAGAAGCTCGATGTGCTCTCGAACGACATCATGATCAAGGCGATGGATCATGGCGGACGCCTCTGCGCCATGGCGTCGGAGGAGGAGCCGGACATCATCCCGATCCCCGACCGTTTCCGCACGGGCAAATACTGCCTGATGTTCGATCCGCTCGACGGCTCCAGCAACATCGACGTGAACGTGCCCGTCGGCACGATCTTTTCTGTCGTGCGCAAGATCACCAACGGGCGCGCCGGTGAGCTCGAGGATTTCCTCCAGCCGGGTCGTCGACAGGTGGCTGCAGGCTACATCATCTACGGCTCCAGCACGATGATGGTGTACAGCACCGGTCAGGGCGTGCACGGCTTCACGCTCGATCCGTCGATCGGTGAGTTCCTGCTCTCGCATCCGAACATCCGTACGCCGCACAAGGGCAAGTTCCTGTCGGTCAACGACTCGTACGAGCAGTACTGGGACGAGCAGGTCAAGGCGTTGATGCGCCGCTATCGCGGACTGGACGGCGTGCAGCAGGCGCACAACGTGCGCTATGTCGGCTCGCTCGTGGCAGACTTCCATCGCAACCTGCTCGCCGGCGGCGTGTTCGTGTACCCGGCCAACAGCATGTCACCGCGTGGCAAGCTGCGCCTGCTGTACGAGGCGAATCCGCTGGCGTTCATCTGCGAGCAGGCCGGCGGTGCAGGGTCCGATGGTCGCATCCGCATTCTCGATGTGCAGCCGACGGAATTGCACCAGCGCACGCCGCTCTATCTCGGAAGCAAGGGCGACGTGATGACCGCGATCGAGATGCTCATGCCTGTCGAGGTCACTGCGTGAGTGCTGTGTCATCGAAGCTCCGGACGGCCGATGTGAAGACGTCGCCGTCCGGGCTCGAGATCAAGCCGGTGTATCGCGCCGGAGACGAGGGACACGCGGAACTCGGTGAGCCCGGACAGTTCCCGTATACCCGCGGCGTGCAGCCCAGCATGTATCGCGGTCGCCTGTGGACCATGCGGCAGTATGCCGGCTTCGGCACTGCCGCAGAGTCCAACACGCGCTACAAGATGCTGCTCGAGGCGGGGCAGACGGGCCTCTCCGTCGCATTCGATCTGCCCACGCAGATGGGCATCGACTCCGATGCGCCGCGAGCACTTGGTGAAGTGGGTCGCGTCGGAGTCGCGATCGACACCGTGGAAGACATGCACACGCTCTTCGACGGTATTTCGCTCGACAAGGTCTCGACGTCGATGACCATCAACGCCACGGGCAGCACGCTGCTCGCGATGTACATCGTCGTCGCCGAGGAGCGGGGCATCAGTCGCTCGTCGCTCAGCGGCACGATCCAGAACGACATCCTCAAGGAGTACATCGCCCGCGGCACGTACGTCTATCCGCCGGTACCTTCGCTGGCGCTGGTGGCCGAGACGTTCCGCTTCTGCGCGACGGAGGTGCCGAACTGGAATCCCATTTCCATTAGCGGCTACCACATCCGCGAGGCGGGCGCAACCGCCGTGCAGGAGTTGGCGTTCACATTTGCTAACACGATCGAGTACGTGCAGCGCGCCATCGCGGCGGGGCTCGCGGTCGACGAGTTCGCTCCGCGGCTGTCGTTTTTCTTCGCCTGCCACAACGACCTGTTCGAGGAGGTCGCGAAGTTCCGTGCGGCGCGTCGCATTTACGCGCACCTGATGCGCGAGCGCTTCGGCGCATCCGATGCAAGTTGCCGCCTTCGCTTCCACACGCAGACCGGCGGTGTCACGCTCACCGCGCAGCAGCCGCTGAACAACGTGGTGCGCGTCACCGTGCAGGCTCTCGCGGCCGCGCTGGGTGGCACACAGTCGCTGCACACCAACGGCTACGACGAAGCGCTCGCCCTGCCGACAGCGGAGGCGGCCACGCTCGCCCTGCGCACGCAGCAGATCGTGGCCTTCGAGAGCGGTGTCGCGCAGACGGTGGATCCGCTGGCCGGCAGCTTCTACGTGGAGGCGCTCACGACCGAGCTCGAGACACGTGCGCTGGCGCTCATGGAACAGGTCGAGGCACTCGGCGGCAGTGCGAGCGCCATCGAAAAAGGATTCTTCCAGGACGAGATCGCGCGCTCGGCATATGAGTATCAGCTCCGTGTGGAGGCGGGCGACACCGTCATCGTCGGCGTGAACCGTTTCGGCGACGGTCAGGATCCGCCGGTTATCGCGGCACCGGATTTTTCCGCGCTCGGACGCGGGCAGGTGGCGCAGCTGACGCGGGTCAAGGCCGCGCGCGACGGGCAGGTGCTGACAGGCGCACTGAACGCCATCCGCGAGGCAGCTGTGCTCTATGCGGCGGAGCAGGCAGACCACGCACAAGTCGCCCTGATGCCGCTCATCATCGACGCGGTCCGCGCGCGCGCCAGCGTTGGCGAGATTTCCGACACGTTTGCCGCCGTCTGGGGCGGCTATCGGCCGAAGTGATCCGACCGACGCCTCGCAGGTAAGGTGATGCAGTAGAAGGCGGACCTGCGTGCAAACGCAGGCCCGCCTGTACGACTGCCTATGAGGAAATCACCAGCCGATCACCAGGCGGGGTACAAGTGGCAGCCGTCCACGCCGCGACGGTCGAAATACTGTTGATGGTACGCCTCGCCCTTCCAGAACGTGGTCGCGGGCAGGATCTCGGTCGCGACCTTCCGGCGAAGCGTGCCGCTCGCATCGATGGCGTCGCGCGTCGCCTTGGCAATCGTGGCCTGGGCGTCGTCATGCGTGAAGACCATGCTGCGATACTGCCGACCCACGTCGGGACCCTGCCGGTCCACCTGCGTCGGATCGTGCAAGTGCCAGAATACGTCGATCAGCGCGTCGTAGGAGATGCGCTCCGGATCGAAACTGACCTGCACCACCTCGGCATGTTCCGTTGTGCCCCGGCAGACCTGCTCGTACGTCGGTCCTGTCACGGTGCCACCCATGTAGCCGACAGCGGTCCCCGTCACGCCAGGCAGGCGCGAAAGGATCTGCTCGACGCCCCAGAAGCAGCCGGCGCCGAAGCTGGCAAGCTGCGTGGCGACAGGCGTGCCGGTTGACACGGCGTCGAGGTCGTTCGTCTTGGAAACAGTCATAAATCTCGAGGGAATGCGGGTGAATAGCCCTGGTCGTGCGCGCGCCGGCATGCTCCGCGCGATGTCCGAGCCGCAGTGCGGAGCCGCGACCGTCACGGGTCTCGTTATGTACACGCGAGCATGTGAATTCGTGCGCGCGGCAGTGCGAATGGAGGGGCCTGCTGTTGAATGCCCTCCTTCGCCCGGCTAACTTGGAAGGTTGTTGTCTCCCATAGATACCGGAATCATGCCGACGTACGAGTTCCGTCTTCCCGACGGTACGATCATCGAGAAGATCTTCAAGATCTCCGAAGTTCCGAACGAAATCCCCAACCCATCCGGTGAGGGCTCGGCCGTCCGCATCATCTCGGGTGGTGCCGGTCTCCTGTTCAAGGGATCCGGATTCTACCTGACCGATTACGGACGCAACGCGCACCGTACGCAGGGCGAGGCGAACAAGGGCGCTTCCGGTGCCACGAGCACGCCGGCGGAATCCGGTGGCGCGAAGTCCGATGCAGCTGCGACGAAGTCGGAGACGGGCAGTTCGAAGAGTGACTCGGGATCGAAGTCGGCGTCCGGAGGCTCTTCATCTGGCGAGGCGAAGGCTGCACCTGCGCCAAAGGCAGAACCAAAGGCCTCAGGCAATGGGCCGGCCGGCTCGTGAGTTCGCCGGACACGCTGCGAGCCGAAATCGGCCGGGCCGCGGTCACGCTCGGTGCACCTGAAGATTTTGCGGCGGTCGTCGAACGGCCGCGCGATCCTGAGTTCGGCGAGTGGTCGACCAACGCCGCCATGCTGCTGGCGCGCCCGCTCAAGCAATCGCCGCGCGATGTCGCGACGAAGCTGATCGCCGCCATGCAGCTGGACGCTGTCGGCATCAGCGCGGCGGAAATCGCCGGTCCCGGCTTCATCAACTTCCGGATCGATACCGGATCGCTCACGCGCATCCTGCCCGAGATCATCGGGCGCGGCGACGCATACGGTCGGTCGGATACAGGGGCCGGCGCTCCGGTGGTCGTCGAATTCGTGTCGGCCAATCCGACAGGCCCGCTGCACGTCGGGCATGGCCGGCAGGCTGCGCTTGGCGATGCCATCAGTACCATGCTGCAGTGGACCGGTTGGGCCGTCAGCCGCGAGTTCTACTACAACGATGGCGGCGGCCAGATCAACAACCTGCAGAAAAGTGTCCAGCTCCGCGCGCAGCAGCAGGCTGGCCACGACGTCGAGTTTGCCGAGAACGGCTACCACGGCGAGTACATTCGCGAGATCGCAGCGGCGTATCGTGCGCAGCACGCCAACGATGTCGCGATCGTCGATACCGACGGTATCCGCCGCTTTGCCGTCGCCGCGCTGCGCGCCGAGCAGGACCTGGACCTGAAAGCGTTCGGTGTGGTGTTCGACTGCTACTATCTCGAGAGTTCGCTTTACACCGACGGCAAGGTGGACACCACCGTCGCGACGCTCATCGGCAGCGGGCACACGTACGAAAAGGATGGCGCGCTCTGGCTGCGCACCACCGACTTCGGTGACGACCAGGATCGCGTGATGAAGCGGTCCGCAGAGAAGGGCGGGGAGTACACGTACTTCGTGCCGGACGTCGCGTATCACGTCACGAAGTGGGAACGCGGCTTCAGGCGCGCCATCAACGTGCAGGGCTCCGACCACCACTCGACGGTCACCCGGGTGCGCGCCGGCTTGCAGGCACTGGGCATCGGCATTCCGCAGGGATACCCCGAATACGTGCTGCACCAGATGGTGACGGTCATGCGCGCCGGCGAGGAAGTCAAGATTTCCAAGCGTGCCGGCAGTTACGTCACGGTGCGCGACCTGATCGAAGAGGTCGGCCGCGACGCAGTGCGGTATTTCTTCGTGATGCGAAAGGGCGACTCGCAGCTGGTCTTCGACGTGGATCTGGCGCGTTCGCAGTCGGAGGAAAACCCGATCTACTACATCCAGATGGCGCATGCACGACTGTGCGGCATCTTCCGGGTCGGTGAGATCGATGCTGCCTCCATCACTGGCGCCGGCGTCGATCTCTCCGTGCTCTCCGAGCCGGAAGAGCGCGAGTTGATCAAGGCGCTCGCCGACTTTCCGGCCACATTGTCTGGCGCGACCATGGCGCTCGAGCCGCATCGGTTGGCGAACTGGCTGGAGAAGACGGCCGCGCTGGTGCACACCTGGTATCACAAGCATCACGTCCTGAACGAGCCGCCTGCGATCATGCAGGCGCGACTCGTGCTCGCCGGCGCCAGCCGCGTGGTGCTTTGCAACGCACTGACGGTACTGGGGCTGTCGGCCCCCGAGCGGATGTAGCGCTCGCGCGCACACCTTCCTTCCGAGACACTCCTCGCATGTCCGTGCTCGTCGTTGGTTCCGTCGCCCTTGATTCCGTTGAGACCCCCTTCGGCAAGGCCGAGGAAGTGCTGGGTGGGTCCGCCAACATGTTCGCGTCGGCTGCCTGTCACTTTGCGCCTGTGCACATGGTCGGCGTCATCGGCACCGACTATCCCATGGAAAAGCTCGAGCCGCTGAAGGCGAAGGGCGTCGACATGAGTGGCGTCGAAGTCGCAGAGGGCGAAAGTTTTCGCTGGCGTGCGCGATACCGCCACGACCTGAACTCCGCCGAGACGCTCGAGACGCGCCTTGGCGTGTTCTCGCATTTCCGGCCGAAGATTCCCGCAGCGCTGGCCGGCTCGCCGTTCGTGTTCCTCGGCAACATCGATCCCCGCCTGCAGCTGGACGTGTTGAAGCAGGTCACGAATCCGCGCCTCGTCGCGTGTGACACGATGAACTTCTGGATCGAAAGTCGTCGCCCGGACCTGATCGAGCTGTTGAATCACGTCGACCTGATCACGATCAACGACGCCGAGGCGCGACAGCTCACCGAGGAATCGAATCTCGTGCGCGCGGCACGCTGGATCATGGATCGCGGTCCAAAGCATGTCGTCATCAAGAAGGGTGAGCATGGCGCCTTCCTGTTCACCGGCACGTCGGTGTTCTTCGCGCCGGGTTACCCGCTGGAGTCGGTGTTCGATCCGACAGGCGCTGGTGACTCGTTCGCTGGTGGCTTCATTGGCTGGCTTGCGTCCACGGGTGACCTGAGCGAGGAGAACATGCGTCGCGCCGTGGTTTACGGATCCGCCATGGGATCCTTTGCGGTTGAAAAGTTCTCCAACTACCGTACGATCGAGCTGACGCGGCCCGAGATCGAGGCGCGTGTGCGTGAGTTCCATCGCCTGGTGGCGTTCGAGGCGCCGCTGCCCGCGTGACGACACCGCTGGACTACCGCAGCGCAGGCGTCGATCTCGACAAGGCCGACGACGCGAAGGGTCGCATCAAGGCGCATGTCGAATCGACGCGGACTTCAGGGGCGCGTGGGAGCTTCGGCGGATTTGGCGGCATGTTCCGTGTGCCGTCGGGCTTTCGTGCGCCAGTGCTCGTGTCGAGCGCCGACGGTGTGGGCACGAAGCTGAAGGTGGCGATCGAGGCCGGGGTGCATGATTCCGTGGGTCGGGATCTCGTCAACCACTGTGTCAACGACATCCTCGTGATGGGTGCCGTGCCGCTCTACTTCCTGGATTACGTCGCATTCGGCAAGCTCGATCCTGCCGTCGTGGAAGGTGTCGTCGCAGGCGTGGCGCATGGCTGCCGTGAGGACGCTTGCGCGCTGCTGGGTGGCGAGACCGCCGAGATGCCGGGGCTGTACACGCCACCTGATTACGACCTTGCCGGCTTCATCACGGGCATCGTCGAGGAAGACGGAGTGCTGGGAGCGGAGCGTGTGTGTGATGGCGACGTACTCGTTGCACTCGCGAGCGCGGGCCTGCACACGAACGGCTATTCCCTGGCGCGCAAGATCGTCGCCGAGGCGATGCAGCTCGGCGTGCACGATCCATTTCCGGCCGAGGATGGCGCAACCGTCGCCGAGGTGCTTCTGCGTCCGCATGTCACGTACCTGCCGGCGCTGCGCTTCGTGCTTGGGCGTGTGCATGGTATGGCGCACATCACGGGTGGCGGCCTGCCGGGCAACGTGAACCGCATGCTGCCGTCGCACCTCGATGCGGCCATCGAGCTCACGTCATGGTCGGTGCCGAATGTCTTCGTGCAGCTGCAGGCGGCCGCGCTGGTCGGCGCACGCGAGATGTTCCGCACGTTCAACATGGGCGTCGGCATGGTGATCGCGTGTGCCGCAGACGATGTCGCCGATGTGCAGGCTGCCGCTGCGGCCGCCGCAATTCCGTCGTGGATCGTCGGTGCGATCCGTCCTGGATCGGGGGTGGTGCACCTGCTTTCGCACGGCGACTGATCATGCGCTTCCGTGACGTGGGATTCGTCGTCGCAAGCACGCTCGCGCTCGCACAGCCGCTCGCGGCCCAATCGACGCAATGTGCAGCGCAGCCGGTCGTGCTGCGTGATGCATGCCAGAAGGGAACGGACATCTTCACGATGTTCGCACCGCAGGTGCAGGGCGCGTTGGCCGGCGGCGGGCCGGTGCTGGGTTCGTCCGACGCGGTGCGCGGGTTCTCGATCGGCTTGCGCGTCAACGCGGTGGACGGTCGTGTGCCGCAGCTTCGCAACCAGCGCCTGTCCACCAGCGGCATCGTGCGCAGCGCGATCCCGACCGGACGCGTGCCCGTGCCGGCGCCGGCACTCGATGTCGCCATCGGCGTCTTCCCAGGCTTTTTCGTCGGTGTGCAGCGGCTGTTTTCGGTTGAAGTGCTCGCGAACGTCGCATATATCCCGAATCGCACGATCGGGGACTTCAGCGTCCGCACGACCAACGGATCGCTCAAGCTTGGCTACGGCGCGCGCGTCGGGCTGCTTGCCGATCGGCAGATGGTGCCGGCAGTGGCGGTGAGCTATTTCCGGCGCTCGCTGCCTACGGCCACATTCTCGACTGGCCTTCCATCCACGCAGCGTGCTGCGACCGCCGACGACAGCCTGACGCTGGGTGACCTGAGCATTCGGAACGACGCCCTGCGACTCGGCATCTCCAAGAGGCTCGGCTTCATCGAGATTGGCGGCGGCGTCGGGCAGGATCGGTATCGCACCTTCTCGCAATTGCGCGCACGCGTCACGCCGGCGTTTGGCGCGCCTGTCACCGGCGCGTTGGTGCTCACGCAGCAGGTCAAGCGGAATGCGGCATATGGCTCCGTCGCGCTGAACATCCTGAAAGTGCGTCTTGCGGCGGAAGCCGGCAGCACGTTCGGCGGCGACAGCGTCAGCACGTACAACACGTTCACCGACGTCACGTTGAACGCGCCGCGTCTCTTCGGCTCCGTCGGCCTGCGACTGGGCTTCTGATCGCATGCGATACGTGCCACGGTGAGCGCACGCACGACTGACGGCCGCTTCATGCGTCGCGCCCTGACGCTCGCGTTGCGCGGACGCGGAACGACGGCGCCGAACCCGATGGTCGGCGCCGTCGTCGTGCGTGACGGCCAGGTCGTGGGTGAAGGCTGCACGCAACCCGCTGGCGGCCCGCATGCCGAGGTGCAGGCACTATCCGCGGCGGGCGTGCTGGCAGCAGGCGCAAGCATCTTCGTCTCGCTGGAACCCTGCAACGCATTCGGGCGCACGCCGCCCTGCGTCGATGCGATCATTGCCGCTGGCGTGCGGCGCGTGGTCTTTGCCGCCAGCGATCCGAATCCGGCAATGCGTGGCGGTGCCGACCGGCTGCGGGCAGCCGGAATCGAGGTGCTGGGCGGTATCGAGGCGCTGGCGGCGCTGGACCAGAATCCCGCCTTTCATCACCAGTTCGCAAGCGATCGCCCTTTCGTGACGCTGAAGCTCGCGCGGACGCTGGATGGCGCGATCACCGATTCGCGTCGTGTGCCCACCTGGCTCACGGGCCCCGCCGCGCGCCGCGAGGTGCACCGCCAGGCCGCCGAGCCCGCGGGCGTGGCAGTCGGCGTCGGCACCGCCATCGCCGACGATCCGCAACTCACGGCGCGCACCCTGCCGCGGCCACGCACGACGCCGGCACGCATCGTGTTCGACCGCACCGGTCGGCTGCCGCTCGACTCGCACCTCGTGCGCACGGCGCGGGAAACGCCTGTCCTGCTGGTCGCCACGCACCTCGAGGCGCACCGGCGGAGCGCTTTTGAGGCGTCCGGCGTTCACGTCATGTTGGCTGATGGTCTGGAGGCGCAGCTGCTGATGTTGCGCGCGACAGGAATCGGTTCGATCTACTGCGAGGGCGGTGCGGCGCTCGCGGATGCGCTGCTGGGAGCCGGTCTGGTGGACCGGCTGGTTATCTTCACCGCTCCGGTCCGATTGGGCGCCAATGCATTGCGCCCCCTGCAGTCCGGCGCTCACGTCCCCGTCGAACACACCGCGCGTCACCGTCTGGTGTCGCATCGTCGTCTGGGAGACGACCTCATGGCCATCTACGACCTTACCTCAAGTGTTCACCGGACTCGTTGACGACATCGGCGTCATCGAGCAGGTCAGTCGCACCGACGCCGGCCGCGAGTTCCGCGTGCAGTGCCGGTACGACGACCTGCTCGACGGCGAAAGCATCGCGCTCGATGGCGTGTGCCTGACGGTGCGCGAGCATGGCCTGCACTGGTTCACGGTGGCCGCTGTGGTCACGACGCTCGAGCGCACCGCACTCGCGGCATGGACACAGGGCCGCCGCGTAAACCTCGAGCGCGCCATGCGTCCCAGCGATCGGCTCGGCGGTCACCTGGTGCAGGGGCATGTCGATGGCGTGGGTAAAATCACGTCGATGCGGAAGCAGGACGACGCCTGGATCATTCTCGTGCGCGTACCGCCTGCCGTGGCGGCGCTGCTGGTGCCGCAGGGGTCCATCTGTGTCGACGGCATCAGCCTGACGGTGAACGACCTGCCCGAACCCGGAGTGCTCGGCCTGTCGATCATCGAGTACACCTGGCGGCACACGACGCTCGTTGACCGGCTGCGTGGCGACGAGGTGCACCTCGAGTGCGACGTCATCGGCAAATTCGTCCAGCACCTGTTCACACCCTACCTCAACGCGCTGCCGTCATCCGGCGCAGCACTGTCACCGCAGACGCTCGGCACAGCTCTCGGGCTGTTCCGCAGCATGGGGAATTAGCGTCATCATGCCATTCGGCACCATTGCACAAGCCATCGAGGACCTGCGTCAGGGCAAGGTCATCGTCGTCGCGGATGACGAGGATCGCGAGAACGAGGGAGACCTGATCTGTGCGGCGGAGATGATTACGCCTGAGATCATCAACTTCATGTTGCAGGCCAAGGGCATGATCTGTCTCGCCATGACGCCGGAACGCGTGCAGGCGCTGGAGCTCGGGCCGCAGGGCAAGGAAAATACCGACGCATTCCGCACCGCATTCACGGTCAGCATCGACGCCGACGAGCGCTTCGGCGTTACCACCGGCATCAGTGCGAAGGATCGTGCGCAGACGATTCGCGTGGCCGTCGATCCGCGCACGCAGCCGTCCGACCTGCGGCGCCCGGGACACATTCATCCGCTGCGCGCCCGCGAAGGTGGTGTGCTGAAGCGCGTCGGACACACCGAGGCCGCAGTCGACCTGGCACGCATGGCAGGGCTGACACCGGCAGGCGTGATCTGCGAAATCCTGAATGACGATGGCACCACCGCGAAGCGTGATCAGCTCGATGCGTTCGCGACGAAGCACGGCCTGACGTTCATCACCGTCGCGCAGCTCGTCGCGCATCGCCTGCAGACCGAGCGCCTCGTGCACCGGGTGGCGGAAGCACGACTGCCCACCGAGTTCGGCGAGTTCCGCATCGTCGGCTTCCGCAACGATCTGGACACCGCTGAACATGTCGCGCTGATCCATGGCGACATTTCCAATGGTGAGGACGTGCTGGTGCGCATGCACTCCAAGTGCCTGACGGGTGACACGTTCCACTCGCTGCGCTGCGATTGCGGGTGGCAGCTCGAGACCACGATGCAGATGGTGGTGCACGAGCAGCGTGGCGTGATCGTCTACCTCGACCAGGAAGGGCGGGGCATCGGCCTGCTGAACAAGCTGCGGGCCTACGAGCTGCAGGACGCTGGCGCGGATACGGTCGAGGCCAACGAGCGACTTGGCTTCGGACCCGACCTGCGCAACTACGGTGTCGGTGCGCAGATCCTGCTCGATCTCGGCATCAAGTCGATCCGCGTCATCACGAACAATCCCAAGAAGATCGTCGGCCTCGAAGGTTACGGGCTTCGTGTTGCCGGCAAGGTGAGTCTCGAGGCGCCGCTGAACGTCGAGAACTCGCAGTACCTGAAGGTGAAACGGTCCAAGCTGGGCCACCTGCCATTCACTGCGACACCCAATGCCTGAGTTCATCGGATCACCCGACGGAAAGGGCCGACGTGTGGCCGTGGTCGTCAGTCGTTTCAACGAGACCGTCACGCAGGCGCTCGGTGAAGGCGCCGTCGCGACGTTGGTGGAATGTGGTGTCGACTTCAGCGACATCGACGTGGTCGTCGTGCCGGGCGCGTGGGAACTGCCCACGGCAACACGCGCGCTGCTCGGCACCGGACGGTACGACTGCTGCGTGGTCGTCGGCGCCGTCGTGCGGGGTGGCACGCCGCATTTCGAGTATGTCGCGGGCGAAGTCTCGCGCGCCATCATGCAGCTTGGCACGGACTTCGAGGTGCCCATCGGGTTCGGGCTGCTCACGACGGATGACATGGCGCAGGCCGAGGCTCGCGCCGGCGGTGCACACGGCAACAAGGGTCGTGACGCCGCACTTGCCGCGCTCGAGATGACCGACCTGCTGGCGCGTCTGGACTCCGTCGGGGAGGAGCACGATGGCGAAGCCGAGGCTTGAGACGCGGGCGCGGTCGCGCGCCCTGCAGGCGGTATATGCGTGGGATGTGCGCGGACGCGTGAATCCGCTCACCAGCGTCGCCCGCATCGTGTGGGACGACATCGGCATTCCGCGTGACGAGCGGCTGTTCGCGTCGCTCATCGTCGCGGCGGTGGAGAAGGATCTCGGGCCGATCGATGCCGACCTCGAATCGATCACGGTGAACTGGCGCATGGATCGACTCGGCGCCATCGAGCGCTGCGTACTGCGCATTGCCGCCGCCGAGCTGCGCCAGATGGAGACACCCGCGCGCGTCGTCCTGCAGGAGGCCGTGCGCCTCGCGGAGCGATTCGGGTCGGAGCAGAGTGCCAAGTTCGTCAATGGCGTGCTGGATGCGCTTGCGCGGCGTCTCGACAAGCTCTGACCCGTGCGACTGCTCGTCATCAACTGGCTGGATCGCGAAAACCCGCAGGCGGGCGGCGCCGAGGCACACCTGCATGAGATCTACGGGCGTCTCGCACAGCGCGGTCATGACGTCTCGTTGCTCTGCAGCGGGTGGGATGGCTGTGCCCCGCAGGCGATGCTGGATGGCATCACGGTGCACCGTGTCGGCGGGCGGTGGAACTTTGCGCTGCACGTGATCGCGAGGTACCGCGCGCTCCATCGCGAAAGGCCCTTCGACATGGTGATCGAGGACATCAACAAGCTGCCGCTCTTCTCGCCGCTCTGGGTGACGGAGCCGGTGGATGTCGTGGTGCCGCATCTCTTTGGCTGGACGGCATTCCGCGAGGCGGGCTGGGCGATTGCCAGCACCGTCGTGGCGGCCGAATGGGCCATTCCGCTCGTCTATCGGCACTGTCATTTCACGGCGATCAGCGAAAGCACGCGCAGCGACCTGCTGGCCCGCGGTGTTCCGGTGGAGCGAACGCGGGTGATCTACTGCGGCATCGACAGCGACGCGTTCACCCCGGCCCCCGACGAGCGATCTCCAACGCCCGTCATCGCTTACGTCGGCCGGCTCCGTCGCTACAAGGGGGTGGAACTCATCATTCGCGCGGTCGCGGCGATGGAGGATCGGCAGACACAGCTCGAGATTGCCGGAACAGGTGACGATCGTCCCCGTCTCGAAGCCCTCGCGAAGTCGCTTGACCTTGGCCGCCGCGTGCGGTTTCTTGGATTCGTGAGTGAGGCGGAGAAGTCTGCCTTGCTCCGTCGAGCGTGGATCGTGAGCCTGACGTCCCCGAAGGAGGGTTGGGGGATCACGAACCTGGAGGCGGCGGCGTGCGGGACGCCAGTGGTGGCGTCCGACTCCCCGGGCCTGCGCGAATCAGTGCTGGACGGACGGACTGGATTCCTCGTGAAGCACGGCGACGTCAGTGAACTCGCCGCCGCATACGATCGAATCATCGCCGATCCGGCACTGGTCACCCGACTCGGGACAGCCGGACGTGCATTCGCTGAATCCTTCACCTGGGAGTCCGCGGCCGATCACACCGAGGCGCACCTGCAAAAAAGGATGCGCGAAGGAGGGCACGCTGGTGGAAATCATTTTTCACGCGCATAACGCCACGATCCCCGAGCCGCTGCGAGGCCGCGCAGAGCGCGCGGTCCAGAAGTTCGGACGCCGTCTGCAGCGGGCTGTCGACGCCGTGGTACGCTTCGAGGACGATGGACCGACCCGTCGGGTCGAGATCGTCCTGCACGCGCCCAAACAGAGAAATCTCGTGGCCGAGGGGCGTTCCCGCTCCTACGCGACGGCGCTGACGGATGCCCTGAGCCGGCTCAAGGCGCAGATCCCCAAGAAGAATCAGGCACGCACGCGAGAAAGATTGACCTCCTTGGCGACGCGGAGCGCGTGACGACGACTCTTTCGGTCGGCCGACTCTTCGATCGGCTGAAGGACGTGCTGGAATTGGTACCAATCGGCGAGCCTATCGGTCTCGACCGGCCTGTGACGAGCCCGGAGGTATCCAGCCCCGGGCTCGTTCTCGCGGGGTACACCGAGCGGTTCGTCCCTGATCGTTGCCAGATCCTCGGCGAAACAGAGATCACCTACATCACCTCGCTCGAGGAATCGCGGCGGCTCGACGTGCTGCAACAGTTCTTCCGTCTGCCTTTCCCCTGCTGCTTCATCACGAAGGGTTTGACGCTGTCGGACGAGTTCGTGCACGAAGCAGCGGCAGCAGGCATGCCGCTGTTTCGGTCACCGCTGAAGACCAACGAGTTTTATCGCCGCATCAAGCCGGCGATGGAAGAGGAGTTCGCGCCGCGCACCACGCTGCACGGTTCACTCGCCGATGTGTATGGCGTGGGATTGCTGCTCATCGGGCAGAGCGGTATCGGCAAGTCGGAATGCGTGCTCGACCTCGTGGAGCGTGGACACCGCATGGTTGCAGACGACATGGTGATCGTGCTCAAGCGCGGCAACGACGTGCTGATCGGAAAAGGCCACGAGTTGCAGCGTCACCACATGGAGATCCGCGGCGTCGGCCTGGTGGACATCCCGGCGCTCTTCGGCATTCGCGCGGTGCGGCAGCAGAAGCGCATCGAGGTGGTCGTCGAGCTGGAATTCTGGCGCGGCGATGCACATCTGGACCGCACCGGGCTGGATCTTGAGAACACCGACATTCTCGGGGTCCAGATTCCCCGGATCTGTGTCCCGCTGAATCCGGGCAAGAACATCACCGTGATTCTCGAGGTGCTGGCGATGAACCATCTTCTTCGCTACGCTGGCGTGAATCCCGCCGAGCAATTCAACGAACGACTCATCGCACGAATGCGCAGCGCCACGGAACGGCGCCGGAGCCCCCGCGAGGTCGAAGTGCGTCGCTACTTGCAGGAAGACAATGAGTGACATGGAAGGTCGGCCGCTCGCTTTAGTGATTGGTCACAAGGATTTTGCGTCAGGTATCGTCTCGGCGGTGATCGCGATCACAGGTCGAGCCGACCTGTTTCGCACGGCCAGCAACTACGGACTCGACACACGCGCCGCGGAGGCGCTGGTGCGTGACGCCATCGCCGACGGTGTCGTGATCGTCTTCACCGACCTGCCTGCGGGCTCCACGACAATGGCGGCGCGCCGCGCGCAACGCGATCATCCCGAGGTCACGGTGGTCACCGGAGTGAGCCTGCCAGTGCTGCTCGACTACGCCTTCGCCACGCCGGGCACCGAACACGCTGCCGATGCGGCGGTGGAGAAAGGACGTGCCGCCATGATGGTGGCGCGGGGAACTGTCCGTGCCGATTGAACTGCATCGCATCGACGACCGCCTCATTCATGGCCAGGTCGTCGTCGGATGGGGACAGCCGCTCGAGTTGCGCTTTCTCGTGCTGGTGGATGATGAAGTTGCCGGCAGCGAGTGGGAACAGGAGCTGTATCGCATGGGCGTGCCGCCCGAGATGCGCGTGGAATTCGTTTCCGTGGCGCAGGCGATCGAGAAATACGCGAGCTTTGCGTCGGACCCGAAACCCGGCATGCTGCTCACCGGCGACATCGACACCATGGCGCGACTCTGCGCCGCGATCCCGGCACTGCGCCGCGTAAACCTCGGCGGCGTGCACCATCGCGCGGGTCGTGCGCAGAAGCTGCGCTACATCTTCCTCACGAATGCCGAGGAGGCGGAATTGCGCGCGATGGCGGCCGGCGGCGTGGAGATCTCGGCGCAGGATGTGCCGGCCGCGCGTGTCATACCGCTCGAGACCGTGCTCGCAGGCGAGGCGACGACGTGATCGTCGATGTGCTGGCGCTGGGTGTGCTGGGGGCGGTGCTTGGCCTTGACGTCGTCAGCTTTCCGCAGGCGCAGGTATCGCGCCCCATCGTGGCGGCGACACTGGGCGGCGCCCTCGCGGGAAACGCCGGTGTGGGCATGCTGTGCGGCGTGGTGCTGGAACTCTTCGCGCACGAGACGTTGCCGTTCGGTGCCTCGCGCTATCCGGAATGGGGATCGTCGTCGCCTGTGGCAGGTGCCGCGGCTGCCGTCGGGGCATCGGTCGGTGAGCTGCCGATGGCGCTGCTGTTTGCCGTGCCGTTCGGCCTGCTTACCGCAAGCATTGGCGGTTGGTCCATGGTGAAATTGCGCCAGCTCAACGCGCGGCTCGCACGTCGCCGTCTCGAGGCACTCGCGCGTGGGTCGGCGCGCACGGTCGCCGGGTTGCAGGTTGCCGGTGCTTCCGCCGACCTCGTGCGCTCGGGAATGATCTCGCTCCTTGCCGCCGCCGTCGCACTGCCCGCAGTCCGATGGATTGCGGTGCAGCCCGCACCGCTCTCAGGCTACGCCTTGCCGCTGCTGGCCGCGATGGGCGGTGCCGTGGCCGCCGGTGCGGCGTGGAAGATGTTCCACTCCACGTCGGGCACGCGCTGGTTCGGAATCGCTGGCCTGGCAGTCGGCATCGGCCTCGTCGTCCTGATGTCGCGCTGATGGCTGACCCCACGGCACCGGCGTCGGTCCCGAATGCGCCGACTGGCACCGAGCGCCTGCAGCTGCCGATGGCGACGCGCGTGGCAATCATCAGTCGACTCTTTGCGGTGCAGGCGTCGTGGAACTACGAGATCCTGATCGGCAACGGGATCGGCTTCTGTGTCGAGCCGGCGTTGCGACTGCTGCCCGGGGGCGCCGGTGGCGACAAGTATCGGGCGGCGCTCGCTCGTCAGAGTCAGTACTTCAACGCGCATCCGTATCTCTCGAGCTTCGCGGTCGGGGCACTGGCTCGCGCCGAAATCGAGGGACAGCCAGCGGCGCGCATCGAGCGATTCCGCACGGCGCTCTGTGGACCGCTCGGCAGTGTCGGTGATCGGTTGGTGTGGGTCGGTCTGCTGCCGACCTGCTCCTTCGGCAGCCTCTTCCTCTTCGGCATCGGTGCGTCACCCCTCGCCTGCATGCTGGTGTTCCTGCTGTTGTACAATGCGGGGCACGTCACGTTGCGTCTCTGGGGCTTGCAGATGGGATGGGAGAAGGGACTCGGCGTTGCCGCGGCGCTCGGACACCCCATTCTCCGCATGGGGCCCGTCTGGCTTGCCCGGGCCGGGACGTTTCTTGCCGGCGCCGCCGTACCCTTGACCGTCATGCGGCTGGTGAATGGCGGTGGACTCGTACGTACGGGCATCACGCTCGTCACGGCAGCCGTCGGCGCGAGCATGCTGGTCCTGTTCCACGGTCGCGTTGAAGGATGGCGGCTGGCTCTTCTCGCCGGGTTCGCGGCACTTGTCTTCTTCCTCATCCGTCATGCCTGAGCGCACAGTCGAAATCCTGAACAGCAATGGCCTGCATGCGCGTCCCGCCGCCGAAGTCGTCAAGACTGCGGCCCGGTTTCAAGCTGCGATCACCATCGTGCGGGACGATGTGGAGGTGAACGGGAAGAGCATCATGGGCGTCATGATGCTGGCTGCCGAATGTGGTGCCGCGATCACGATCCGCGCCGACGGACCGGATGCCGATGCGGCACTCGATGCGCTCGCGGCACTGGTCGCCGGGCGCTTCGGGGAGCACTGATGGAGCGCATGCTGCGCGGGCTGCCCGCCTCGCCGGGCATCGTTGCCGGACCGGTGCATCTGCTGCGCTGGGAAGTGCCCGACGTGCCGCCGCGCATGGTGTCCGAGAGCGAAGTCGAGGGCGAGCTCACGCGCTTTCATGACGCAGTTTCGGGCGCGCAGGATCGTCTCCGTCACGTGCGTGATCGCGCCGCGAACCAGGCAGGCGTGGAGGAGTCGAAGATCTTCGAGGTGCAGATCACGATGCTCGATGATCGCGCACTGAACAGTGAAGTCGAGGGCTTCATCCGCGAACGGCGCTCCGCCGAGCACGCATTCGACCTCGTGATGCTCGAGTGGCGCCGCCGCTTCGGGCGTGCATCCGCGCCGATGCTGCGCGAGCGCGTCGGCGATTTGATGGACCTGCACATCCGCGTGCTCGGCATTCTGCTGAAGCTACCGGACAGCGATCCCGTCGATTTGCCGAAGGGCAGCAACGCGATCCTCGTCACGCACGACCTGACACCGTCGCTCACCGTGCAGCTCGATCGCGACGCCATCGCCGCACTCGCGACCGATGAGGGCACCAGCACGAGTCACGTTGCCATCCTCGCACGTTCGCTGGGGCTGCCCGCGGTCGTTGGCCTGCGCGATGCAACGACGCGGCTCAAGGGCAACGAACGTGTCGTGCTCGATGGCACGACCGGTGTGCTCGTGGTGAATCCGACCGACGAGGAGATCGCGCAGGCGCGCCTGCGTGCCGAGCAGGCGGCGATCCTGGAGGAAAGCCTGCGCTCGGAGGCGAACGTCGCGGCGCAGCTGCGCGGCGGCGAACGGATCTTCCTGCGGGCGAACGTCGACATCCCCGAGGAGTCGGAACTCGCCGCGCGCAGTGGCGCCGATGGTGTTGGCCTGATGCGCACCGAGTTCGTCGTGATCGGCCGCACCACGATGCCGGACGAGGATGAGCAGTATCGCGCCTACCGTCGGGTCGTCGACGCGTTCGCCGGCAAGCCGGTCGTGATCCGCACGTTCGACATTGGTGGCGACAAGCTGCCGGTCGGCGGCTTCCCCAGCGAAGCCAATCCGTTCCTCGGCTGGCGCGCGATCCGCATGTGTCTCGATCAGCCGGAACTCTTCCTCGTGCAACTGCGCGCGTTGCTGCGCGCGGCGGCTCACGGCGATGTGCGCATCCTGCTGCCGCTCGTGGTGAGTGTCGACGAGGTGCGTCGCACGCGCGCGCTGATTGCCGAGGCCGCACGCACGCTCGACGAACGTGGCGCCGTGTTTCGCGATCGCGTGCAGGTCGGCGTGATGATCGAGACACCGGCGGCTGCCGTCGCAGCGGACACGTTCGTGAACGATGCCGATTTCTTCAGCATCGGCACGAACGATCTGGTGCAGTACACCCTCGCAGTGGACCGTGGCAACGTGAACCTTGCCAACCGGTTCACGCCGTTGCATCCAGCCGTGCTGCGCCTGATCCGTCAGACCGTCGAGGCGGGGCGCAAACGCGGCCTGGAAGTGGCGGTGTGCGGGGAGATGGGATCACAGCCGCTGACCGCATTTGTGCTGGTTGGGCTGGGTATTCGTCATCTCAGCGTCGCACCGCGTGCCGTCCCCTCCATGAAGCGCATGCTGCGCAGCATTTCCGCCGAATCCGCGCGGGAGGCAGCCGATGCTGCGCTGGCGAGCTCGACGGCTGCAGAGGCGGAGCGGATCGTCCGCCGACTGCTGCAAGCCGCCGCGTATGATCTCTCACCTGCGGAGCTCGGGTTGCTCGGCTCGGAGACCGGGGATATTTTGGGGTACGCAGTGTGACATATAAAGATTTCCTTATACCTTTTTTCTCCGACACCAATTTCTGTGGCTGAACGCAATCTCTTCACATCCGAATCGGTCACCGAAGGGCACCCGGACAAGGTCGCCGATGCCATTTCCGACGCAGTGCTCGACGCGATCCTGGCCAAGGACGACAAGGCACGCGTAGCCTGCGAGACCCTGGTCACGACTGGCCTCGCCGTCGTTGCCGGTGAGATCACGACATCGGCCTGGGTCGACATTCCGTCACTCGTCCGCCGCACGATCACGGAGATCGGCTACGACGACCCCGAGTACGGTATCGATGGTCGCACCTGCGCCGTGATGAGCACGATCGACAAGCAGTCGCCGGACATATCGCAGGGCGTGGACACCGGCGGCGCCGGCGACCAGGGCATGATGTTCGGCTACGCCAGCGACGAGACGGAAGAGTTGATGCCGATGCCGATCACGCTCGCGCATCGCATCACCGCCCGCCTTGCCGAGTTGCGCAAGTCGAAGGCGATCAAGTGGCTTCGTCCCGACGCGAAGAGCCAGGTCACGGTGGCCTACGACGAGCAGAACCGCCCTGTCGGCATCGATACGGTCGTGGTCTCCACGCAGCACTCGCCCGATGTGTCACAGCGCACCATCCGCGACACGGTCATCGAGCAGGTGATCATGCCGGTGCTGCCGGAGGAGTTGATCGGCCGCAAGATCAAGTTCCACATCAACCCGACCGGCAATTTCGTGATCGGCGGCCCGCAGGGTGACTGCGGACTCACTGGCCGCAAGATCATCGTCGACACGTACGGCGGCATGGGTCGTCACGGCGGCGGCGCATTCAGCGGCAAGGATCCGTCGAAGGTGGATCGCAGTGCCTGCTACGCGGCCCGTTGGGTCGCAAAAAACATCGTCAAGGCCGGCCTCGCCCGTCGGTGTGAAGTGCAGGTCGCCTACGCAATCGGCGTCGTGGAGCCTGTCTCGATCCGCGTCGAGACGTTCGGCACGGGCATCGTGGCCGACAGCGAGATCACGAACTGCGTCCGCGAGGTGTTCGACCTGACGCCGAAGGGCATCACGACCGCGCTGGACCTGCGCAAGCCGATCTACAGCGCCACCACGGCTTACGGTCACTTCGGCCGCACGCCGGGCCAGGTGCGCCATATCGACATCACGACCGGTAAGCCGTCACGGTTGTACAATACGTTCACGTGGGAACGTGTGAACAAGGCGAAGGAACTGAAGGCCGCACTTCGCTGATCCGCTGGTGCATGCGCACCCGCCGGTCGCGTGGGTGCGCGCGCACATCGGAGACCAGATGCATTCGAGGAGGAACTGTCCATGATAGAGATGCGCGTGGCGCGACTCGGCGTGGACAGCGCCGCGAACACGTTCGTAATCGTGCTGCGCGAGCTGCATGGACCCCGGGTGCTGCCGATCTGGATCGGACAGTCCGAGGCCGAGGCTATCGTCATGGAGCTGCAGTCGGTAGCGCGTGACCGGCCCATGACGCACGATCTGGTCAAGCAGATCGTGCTCGGTCTCGGTGCCACCGTGCGCCGCGTCGTGATCAGTCGCGTGGAACGCGGCACGTACTTCGCCGAGTTGCAACTGCAGCATGGCGACGCGCTGGTGTCCGTCGATGCGCGACCCAGCGACTCCATTGCCATTGCATTGCGCACCGGTGCCGCCATCTTTGCGGCGGACGACCTGTTGGTCATGCTCGAGGATGAGGAACAGCCCCTCGTGCCACCATCGATTCCCGATGGTGATCGATCAACGGGCCCCGATATGAGCCCGGATGAACTCAAGGCGTATCTCCAGCGACTTCGTCCCGAGGATCTTGGCAAGTTCATGCCGTGATACCGTGACGCAGCGCATGATTCCCGTGCGCGGGCTGCTGCTCTCGGTGTCGCTGCGCATGTTCGTGTCAGCGCTGCTGCTGTTGCCCGCCGCGGCGGCGGCACAGGCTCCGTTGCCACAGGCTCCGCTGCCACAGGGCACCACGGCGGCTCCGGCGCAGGCAGCCGCACCGAGTGGATCACGGACCGTTGCAGGACGCGTGGTGCGCCCCGGCGTCGAAGCATTCGAGCCCGTCAGCGGCACGTGGGTCACGTTGCATCGCGTGGGTCGTGATCGCGCTGGTCCACTTGATTCCGCGCGCACCGCGTCCGATGGCTCATACCGCTTTGGCTACACGCCCTCCGGCGCGCCGGACGCGATCTACTTCGTCTCGGCGAGCTATGCCGGCATCGCATACTTCTCGTCGGGGCTCACGCAGCAGGATGTGACCGGGCAGGAAGCGGAGATCCAGGTCTTCGACACCACGTCGTCAGGAATCCGCCTTACCGTGCGCGGTCGTCACATCATTCTCTCGGCGAGCACCGGCGGCACACGTCGCGGCATCATCGAGGTGTTCGAGATCACGAACGATTCCAGTCGTACGCTGATCGGCATCAACGACAAGGCCGCGACCTTTCGCGTGCGCATTCCGCAGGGCGCGCAGGACTTCAAGGTCGCACAGGGTGACGTGCCCGCCGATGCCGTCACGAACTCCGAGGGCGAAGTGCTGGTGATGATGCCGTTCGCGCCCGGTCTGAAGCGGCTGTCGTTCACGTACTCCGTCGACGCGGATGCGTTTCCGCTGAAGATGCCGGTGCAATTCGCGACCGGTGTGCTCGAGGTGCTGGCCGAAGATCCGCAGGCGACGGTCACGGCGCCGAAGATCGCGGAGACGGCCCCCGCGTCGCTCGATGGTCGCAACTTCCGGCGGTTCCTGGGCAACGACGTGCCGGCGAACGGTGTGCTGGAGATGGACTTGCCGGGCAGCGGACAGGCGCAGAAGACGCGCATCGTGATCTCGCTGGTTGCCGCCATCGGGCTGGCGATGCTCGTGTCACTTGCGCGCGCGTTCAGCCGCCGCAAGGTGCCGACCGGACCTGGCATGGCCTCCGCCGTGGCCGCCGACCGCCAGGCGGAACGGCTTGCACGACAGATCGCGGATCTCGATGCGCGCTTCGAGCGTGCACGTGAGCCGGACGATGCGGCACGCGCGACGTATGCGCGCGAACGCGCAGATCTCAAGTCGGCGCTCACGTCGGCGTTGATCAGTCGCGACGACTCGCGCTGATGGCGCGCGCACTGCGCCGGGTGTGAGCATTACCGCGACATACCGTCAGCCGGCAGTACTCTGGATTGCCACGGGCGTCACACTGCTCGTGCTGATCGTTGCGGGGCTTGGCATCGGCGCGGTGTCAGTCTCACCAATGGCCGTTTTGCAGGCTCTCGCGGGGCAGGGCGACGCGATAAACATCGCGATCGTACGTGACCTCCGATTACCGCGAGTCGTGCTGGCGATGCTGGTGGGATGCGCGCTGGGCAGCAGCGGTGCCGCGCTGCAGGGCACGTTGCGCAATGCGCTGGCGGAACCGTACCTGCTTGGTGTGTCCGGCGGCGCCGCGGTTGGTGCCGTGCTCGCGCTGATCGTGGGCGTGACAGCGACGGCCGCGGTGCCGCTCGCGGCGTTTGGTGGTGCCGTGGTGGCGGTGCTGCTGGTGCTTGCACTCGCACGCGCCGCCGGCGGTGCGCGCGATCCGCGCACGCTGCTGATGGCGGGCGTGATCATCGGTGCGTTCGCGAACGCCATGATACTGATCTTGCTCGCCGACGTGTCGCCTGAGCGCGTTCGCGGTGCACTGTGGTGGATGGCAGGCAGCCTCAGTGACGCGTCGTGGCTGCGTGTGGGCTGGCTCGCGGTGTACGTGCTGCTCGGCGTCGCATTGCTCGTGACGCGTGGCCGCTTGCTGGACGTGCTCGCACTTGGTGATGATTCAGCGGCAGCCCTCGGCGCCGATGTCGGAAGTGCGACGCGGCAGGTGTTCCTGATCAGCGCGCTGCTGGCGGCGGCGAGCGTGTCGGCCGCTGGACTGATTGGATTCGTCGGGCTCGTGGTGCCGAATATCGTGCGTGCATTCGGCGTCGTCAGGCATCGCGCATTGATCGTGGCGTCTGCACTCGGTGGCGCCTCGCTGATGCTGCTGGCCGACCTGCTCGCGCGCACGGTGCGTGCACCGCTGGAGCTGCCACTCGGCGCGATCACGGCAGTCATCGGCGTGCCGGTGTTTCTGCTGCGACTCCGGCGGCTTCGATGAGTGCTGGTCTCGTGCTCACGTTCGACGACGTGACGCTCGCGTATCATGCTGACGGACATCGCGTGGTGCAGCATGCGGCGATCAGTGCGCCGCCCGGACAGATCACGGCGATCGTCGGTCCGAATGGCAGCGGCAAGAGTTCGCTCGTGCGCGGCGTGCTTGGTCTGATGCCGGTGCACGCCGGTCGCATCCTCGCGGGAACGACCGACCTCCTGCGTGCCACGGCGCGCGAGATGAGCCGGCTCGTCGCAGTCATGCCGCAGCGTGAGGCGCTGGTCTTCCCGATGCTGGTGCACGACTACGTGGCGCTGGGTCGATCGCCGTTCCTCGGATTGTGGGATGCGCCGTCGGCACACGATGTGGCCGTGATTCGCGGCGCGATGGAGCGCTCCGACGTGTTGCCATTCGCGGCGCGCCGCACCGACGAGCTCTCGGGCGGGGAATGGCAGCGCGTGCGCCTGGCACGCGCACTGGCGCAGGACACGCCCATCCTGCTGCTCGACGAGCCGACCACGTTCCTCGACATCGCGCACGAGATGGCCACGTTCGAGACGCTCGCACGCGAGGCGCAGTCGGGCCGCACCGTGGTGCTGGTGAGCCACACACTGACGCTCGTCGCGCGCTTTGCTGACCAGATCGTCCTGATGCACGAAGCGCGGGTCGCCGCATCGGGGCCGCCGCGCGACGTGATGCAGGCCGCGACGCTGGAGGCGGTGTACGGATGGCCACTCGTTGTTTCGCACGACCCGGCCGTTGGTGCGCCGACGCTCGTGCCGTTGCGCCGGCCACGCTGACGCCATTGCGCGCGAGCGCCTCTGGCTTTGTGCGCAGGCACCGTGTGGCGGCGGCGCGGTAGATTCACGTCGTGCCACCCGTCGTCACTGAAGCAATCGTCCTTCACGCATTCAACTACAGCGAGTCGTCGCGCATCCTGCGCCTGGCGACTCGGGAGGCGGGCGTGCAGTCCGTGATGGCGCGCGGCGCGCGCGCGTCGCAGCGCCGGTTCGGCTCCGCCGTGGACCTGTTTGCGGAAGGCGAGGTGCAGTACGAGGCGCGTCCGGGCCGCGACCTGCACACGCTGTCGCGGTTCGACGTGGTGCGGTCACGCGTTGCGCTCGGCACCTCGCTCGATCGATTCGAGGGTGCGTCTGCGCTGGCCGAGGTCATGCTGCGGGTGGCGGCCGAGGATGAGACACCGGCGACTGCGTTTGATGCACTTCGTGCGGGCCTGGACTCCATTGCCTCCGATCGCGACGCCATGGTCGCGTCGATTCGTGCCATCTGGCAACTGCTCGGTGCCATCGGCTTCACGCCGGCCCTCGAGGCGTGCGTGCAGTGCGACAGTGAGCTGGGCCCCGACCTCGACGTCTCCTTCAGCGCCGAGGCGGGCGGTGTGCTCTGCGCCGACTGCGCCAGTCGAACGTCGGCGCGGCGTTTGCCGGCGGGCGCGCGGCAGCAGATCGCGGCCTGGTTGCAGGGCAGTGAGGGGGCCGAGGACGACATGGACGTACTGACGGGTGCCGCGCCCCGCCGCCTGCTCCGCCTCTTCGTGCATG
>JACMPK010000240.1 GCA_014377535.1 Gemmatimonadaceae bacterium | reverse complement strand
TTGGCTGCTGGCCAGCGATGCGTACGCGCTCCGGTGGGCGAGGCCAACGTGGCGTCGGCCATGAAGGCCGAGCAGGCCGCGATCGGCGGCGAAGGGAACGGCGGGGTGATCCTGCCCGACCTGCACCTGGGCCGCGATGCGCCTGCGGGCGCGGCGCTGGTGCTGCAATTGCTCTGCGAGACCGGAATGTTGCCATCGGCACTCAAGGCGGCATCACCGCGGTACGAGATTGTAAAGGACAAGCTGGACCGGCCTGACGCGCCGCTCGGTGACGTGTATGCGGCGCTCCGGGCAGCATTTCCGGACGCGGTGGTGGATGTGCAGGACGGGCTGCGACTCTCGTGGCCCGACCGTTGGGTGCATGTGCGGCCATCGGGCACGGAACCAATCGTGCGAGTGATCGCTGAAGCGCCGACGCGTGCCCTGGCGGAAGCGCTGGTCGCGCAGTCGCGTGAACCGCTGGACAAACTCGTGCGCGCTTCCGCGCGCTGAGTGCTCGACCTCAAGTCACTGGAAGGATAGGACACATGTGCGGAATTGTCGGATATGTCGGGAATCAGGAATCGACCCCGATTCTGCTCGAGGGCCTGCGGCGCCTCGAGTATCGCGGCTATGACTCGGCGGGTGTTGCAACCATGAACGGCGGCGGCGTCGAGATGCGCCGCGCAGCTGGCAAGATTGCCAAGCTGGAGAAGGCGATTTCAGAGAATCCGACGCATGGTTCCGTTGGCATCGCGCACACGCGCTGGGCCACGCACGGACCGCCGACGGAGCGGAATGCGCATCCGCACATGGACGAGGCGAAGACGATTGCCGTCGTGCACAACGGCATCATCGAGAATTCGTCGTCGCTCAAGCGCTCGCTCGAGGGGCGCGGTCATGTCTTCGCCTCCGACACCGACACGGAGGTGCTGTCGCACCTGATCGAGGAATTGTTTGACGGCAGCCTCGAAGACGCGGTCGTGCAGGCACTCAAGCGCGTCGAGGGCACATACGGCATCGCGGTGATCTCCAGCCGCGACAAGGACAAGATCGTTGCCGCCCGGAAGGGCAGCCCGTTGCTCATCGGCGTGGGCAAGGATGAATGGTTCGTCGCGAGCGACGTGTCGGCCATCCTCGCGCACACGCGCGACGTGGTGTACCTGGAGGACGGCGACGTTGCCGTGCTGACGCGCTCCGGCTTCCGCGTGATCGACCATTCGCAGAGTACCGTCACGAAGGTCATCAGCAAGATCGACTGGGACATCGACCAGATCGAGCGCGGCGGGTACGCGCATTTCATGCTGAAGGAAATCTTCGAGCAGCCGATTACCGTCGAGAATACCATGCGTGGTCGCATGCTGCAGGAGGAAGGCACGGCCAAGCTGGGCGGCCTGAACCTGACCGACGAACAGCTGCTCAGGATCGACAACATCGTCATCACGGCATGCGGCACCTCCTGGCACTCGGCGCTCATCGGCGAGCAGCTGCTGGAGGAGTTCGCGCGCATCCCGGTCGAAGTCGAGTACGCATCGGAGTTTCGCTACAAGAACCCGATCGTCACCGACCGCACGCTCTGCATCGTGATCTCGCAGAGTGGCGAGACGGCGGACACGCTCGCCGCACTGCGCGAAGCGAAGTCGCGTGGCGCCAAGACGCTGGGCCTGGTGAACGTCGTCGGTTCCACGATCGCACGTGAAGCGGATGGCGGCATTTACCTGCATGCCGGTCCGGAGATCGGCGTGGCGAGCACGAAGGCCTTCACCAGCCAGGTGATCGCGCTGACGCTGCTGGCATTGAAGATCGGTCGCCTGCGCACGATGAGCATTCTGCAGGGCCGTGAGGTCATTGCCGCACTGTCCGCGCTGCCCGCACAGATCACGCAGATCCTGGAGCGTGCTGCCGATATCGAGTCGGTCGCGGAAGAGTTCAAGCGCGCGCAGAACTTTTTGTACCTGGGCCGCGGCTACAACTTTCCCAGTGCACTGGAAGGCGCACTGAAGCTGAAGGAGATCAGCTACATCCACGCCGAGGGGTATCCGGCGGCCGAGATGAAGCATGGACCGATCGCGCTCATCGACGAGATGATGCCGGTGGTGTTCATCGCGCCGCATGATGCCGTGTTCGACAAGGTCGTGAGCAACGTGCAGGAAGTGAAGGCACGCAAGGGCACCGTCGTCGCGATCACCACGCGCGAGGAGGAGTCGCTGGAGGGGCTGCTTGATTACGAGTTCCGGATTCCGGAAACGATCGACATGCTGACGCCCGTGCTCGCCTCGGTACCTTTGCAGCTGCTGGCGTACTACATCGCGGTGAAGCGAGGCTGTGACGTGGACCAGCCGCGCAACCTGGCCAAGAGCGTCACGGTGGAGTAGCGGCGACGCAGGGGCGGACAAGAACGGGGCACATTCTTCAGTGGATGTGCCCCGCTGTTACGAAACAAGGTCGTGCTTCGCGCACCGTCTACCTTGGAGCGTGACCACACCAGCTGACGCTATCCGTACCCGTCGCGACGCATCGAACGCTGCCATCGCGTCGCGCGATGCGGGTGCAGTGGTGTCATGCATGACCGATGACGTCACGGTGGCCGTGGCGGGCGGGGCGGTGCTCGTGGGTCGTGACGCCTCTCGTCGCGCGTTTGCCGAGCAGATGGCAGAGCCGGGATTTCGCGGCTACGTGCGCACGCCCGAGGAGGTGGACGTCACGCCCGATGGGCGCACGGCAACGGAGACCGGACGCTGGGTCGGCACATGGCAGGTGCGGCTGCGCCTGGAGCACCAGCGCGGCACCTACGTCGCGAGGTGGCGCTGCGTGGACGGTACGTGGTTTCTCGCGTCCGAAATCTTCAGCGGTTGAACGAGGCCACGTACGACAGAGGCTCCAGTCCCACGCGCGGAGAGGAGCCACTGCCGTCGCATCGGTGTACTGCGGTAATGCCGCACAGGCATCACCGCAGCACACCGATGAATCAGAAGAACATGAAGGCGAACCGGCCACCGCTCGCGCCAAGGCTGCTGAAGCGTTGGTTCACGATGGTGTTGTAGATCGAACCAAAGGTGTAGCGCACGCCGATGTTCGACGTGATGCGGAAGCCGGTCCGCAGCGCTTGCCGCTGCAACAGGACTTCCTTCTCCGTGTTGCCGGCGCGTGGCAGGTAGATCTGGTCGTTGATTCGCGCCGCAGACCCGCCGATGTTGAGCGAGAAGCCACGGCCGATACGCAGGTCGACGTTGCCGCTCAATGTCAGCGCGTGACGGCGGAAGTCATGCATGTAATTCAGCCAGTCGAGCGACACGTTGCTGGAACCCCATTGCTGTCGCGCAATGTACGACGCCGTGGCCTGTTGGCTTACGCGCGTCTCGGTGTCCCGGCCGTACACGGTGGTCCGTTGGTAGTTGTAGTGATTCGGACCCACGCTGTACAAGAACGTGAGCTGACGACGCGTCTGTTCAGTCCAGGGAAAGACGTTGTATTCGATCGCTGGCTGCA
>JACMPK010000024.1 GCA_014377535.1 Gemmatimonadaceae bacterium | reverse complement strand
GATCCGCCGCTGCCTGCCGTTCCGGCGGACCCGGCTGAAGAGCTCACCGCCTGGTGCGGCGTGTTCCTGACGCAGATTCGCGGCTCGCGGGAACTGCTGCGCAAGGCCATGGGCGCCGCCGTGGAGCGGTTCCACGAGATGATGAACAGCTTCGAGCCGGCCCGCTGCGCTGACCGCGAAGTGCACGACTACGTACGGGCCATGGTTCGTGACGGCTGGGTGGGGCAGGAAATCCTGGCCGATCCGGATCACGAGGAGCTGCTGACCGCAGCCCAGACCATGCTGATCGGTGCGTTGTGGGGCGATGCCATGGCGCGCGAGCACCGCGACGACGCGCAGCTCTGGGTACCGGAGGACCGAGCGGCCCAGCGCTACGTGCAGGTCTTCCTGCGTGCGCTTGGCGTTGCCAAACCGGTGGCTGGAGCGGCCCCGGTTTGCGACGTGAATCCAACACATACCACGAGTTCCCTGTGACACATTCGGCCTTGGCGGGAACAGCTCGTCGCGCCGCGCTGGCTGCGCTGCTGGTCTCGATAGTTCCCGCGTTGAGCATTGCGCAGCAGACATCGGCGCCGGCTCCACGCCCCCTCACCCTGGAAGATGCCTTCCGCCTCGCCGAGCCGTCGAGCGACGAGGTCCGGATCGCCGAGAATGCCGTCGCGCGATCGCAGGGCCAGTACCTGCAGGCGCGATCGACCGTGCTGCCGCAGGTGAACCTCACTGCGAATTACACGCGTCAGATCCAGAACCAGTTTTCCGCGATCAGCCGCCGGTTTGCGCAGCCGTCCGACCCGAACGTCCCGCGCGACACCACGCCGCAACCCTTCAACCCGATCTCGATCCTGTTCGCGTCGCCGAACACGATCACGCTTGGACTGCAGGCCTCGCAGCCACTGTATCTCGACAATCGATTCGGGCTGGCCAGTCGCGTCGCGAAGGCAAACGAGGCCGTGTCGCGCTACGGTCTACGTACGGCACGTGCACAGCTTCGCTACGACATCGCGTCAGCTTATTTCGACGCGGTGATAGCAGACAAGTTCCTGCAGATCGCCGAGAGCTCGCTGGTGCAGGTCGAGCGCACATTCCGCCAGACGTCACTGCAGCGTCAGGTCGGTACCGTGGCCGAGTACGACCTGCTCCGCTCGCGCGTTGCTCGTGATGCCCAGCGGCCGCTGGTGATTCAGGCGCAGCAGAATCGCGACATCAGCTCGCTGCGCCTGAAGCAGTTGCTCAACCTGCCGCTGACCCAGCCGATCACGCTCGCGACGCCGATTCAGGATGCCGACATGGATCGCGTGCTCGCAACGTCACGACTCGATGCAGAAGTGCGGCCCACCGCAGGGACCGGACTCACGACCGACGGCGCCTTCACGACGCTCACGCTGAGCGCCCGCGACACGGCACCTGAGCAGCGCTCGGGGGTGCAGCAGGCGATGTCGGCGGTGGAGGTGCAGCAGGGCGCCGTGGAGAATGCAGCGTTGCAACGGCTGCCGTCGCTCACGCTGTCCACCAACTATCAACGCTTTGCCTATCCCTCCAACGCACAGATCGTCCCGCGCTCGTTCGCCGATTTCTATCCCGGCTGGACGGTTGCGTTGGGCATGTCGGTGCCGCTGTGGACCAGCGGGCGCATTACCGGCGACGTGATGGTGGCGAAGGCCAATCTGGCCGATGCGCGTGCCCGCCTGAGCCAGGGCAAGCGTGCCGCATCGCTCGACGTGCAGCTCGCGCTGCGCAGCCTGGAGCAGGCCGAATCCAACTGGCTCTCGAGCATCGGCACCGAGGAACAGGCCGACAAGGCGCTCCGCATCGCCGAGGTGCGCTACACGAACGGCATTTCGACGCAGCTCGAGTTGAGCGACATACGCAACCTCACGATCCAGTCGCAAGCCAACCGGCTGCAGGCGGCGAAGGACCTGCAGCTTGCACGGCTTCGCATGACGCTGCTGCGTGACCTGCCACTTGGCTCGGGCGGTGGCACATCGGCGGCAGGCGGTGCGGCGCAGCAGTCACAGCTGAACACTGGTGCAGACCAGCAGGGCGGTCAGCCCGGCCCGACCGCACCGGGTGGTGCACCGAGAAGCGCGTCGAATGCCGGCACAGGCATTTCGGGCCGACCGGAGTAATTCACATGACACTCACAATGACGAACATATCCTCTGGCGCCACGCGCGCCGCTTGCATGAACACGTCGCGTCGCGCATCGCGCTCGATCGGTCTTGGCTTGTTGCTCGCGACGGGCGCGCTGAGCCTCGCCGGCTGTGGAAAGAAGGAGAACGCGGCGGCACAGGCGCCGGAACAGCCCACGCTGATCAGTGCCGAGAACATCGCGGTCGTGGATACGATGCGCATTGCAAGCGGCCCGTCCATCTCCGGGGAGCTGAATGCGGAGCGCACCGCCTCGGTGCGTGCAGAAGTTTCGGGCAGCGTGATCCAGGTGTACGTCGAACCTGGTCAGCGTGTCGCGGCCGGCACACCGCTCGCGCAAATCGATGCGACCACGGCCAGCGCGGCAGAGCTGTCGGCGCGTACAGGCGTGACGGCCTCGGCCGCGCAGGCCGCGCAGGCGAAGAAGGAACTCGATCGCGCCGAGCGGCTGAACGCGGCGGGAGCGATTGCGGATCGCGATCTCGAGAACACGCGACTGCAGTATTCCACGGCCATGGCGCAGCTGGCGAACGTGAAGTCAGCGTATGCAGCGGCGAACAAGCAGCTCCGGAGCGCGACCGTGCGCGCGCCGTTTGCCGGCGTGGTGGCGGGCAAGGTGGTGAGCGCCGGTGATGTGGTGCAGCCAGGTGCAGCGCTCTTCACGGTCGTCGATCCGAAGAGCATGCGTCTCGAGGCCGCGGTACCGGCTGGACAGATCGGACAGATCCGCATCGGCATGCCGGTGGCATTCAGCGTCAGCGGATACGGTGATCGCAAGTTCACCGGCACGGTCACTCGCGTGAGCCCGGTGGCTGACCCGACGACGCGTCAGGTGCAGATCCTCGCGTCGATCCCGAACGGTGCCGGCACGCTCGTGGGTGGCCTGTTCGCCGAAGGCCGCGTGAACACGGAGAGTCGCAACGCCGTGGTGCTGCCGGCAACGGCGATCGACCAGCGCGGAGCCACGCCGACGGTGATGCGGGTGCGCGGCGGACGGGTGGAGCGAATCTCCGTCACGCTCGGCATCCGTGACGAGCAGCGCGAGAACTACGAGATCACGCAGGGCCTGCAGCGTGGTGACACGGTGCTGCTGGGCGCGGCGCAGGCGATCGGCGAGGGCAAGCAGGTTCGTGTGTCAAACGTGAATGATCAGGACAGCAAGTCGGCGTCGCCCAAGGCCACCACCGGTTCGAGGTAGCAGATATGTGGATATCGGATTTCGCGATCAGGAAGCCCCTGGTCACCATCGTCACGATGTTGATCCTCGTGGTCGGTGGGCTGTTCGCGTATGGCAAGCTGCAAACCGACGAGTTCCCCGAGGTGGCGCCGCCGATCGTGTTCACGACGATCGTCTACCCGGGCGCCAGTCCGGACCAGGTCGAGCGTGAGGTGCTCGATCAGGTGGAAGAGGCGATCACGGGCATCCCGGGCGTCGACAAGGTGCAGGGCGAGGCGCGCGACGGATTCGCATCGGTGGTCACGTTCTTCAAGTTCGGCAAGAACATGCAGGAGGCGACGACGGAGATCCGTGATGCGATCAACCTGAAGCGCAACGACCTGCCCGCCGAGATGAAGGAACCGATTCTCCAGAAGTTCAATCCGACGGATCGTCCGGTCGTGCAGATCGCGATGTCGTCGAAGTCGCTCACGGCACCGCAGCTCACGCTGCTCGCCGATCCCGGCGTGACGCGTGAACTGCGCGCCATATCCGGCGTGGCGAAGGTCGACGTGACGGGTGGTGTGAAGCGCGAGATGATGGTGGAGCTTCGCCCGGCTGCATTGCAGGCCAACAACATCAGCGTGACGGAAGTCGTGGCAGCGCTGCAGCAGCAGAACCTCGCGGTGCCCGTGGGCAGTTTGACCGGTGTGCTCGACGAGCGCACCATCCGCCTCAGCGGTCGCCTCGAGGATGTGCAGGATTTTGCGAACATCGCGATCGTGCAGCGCGGCTCGCAGCTGATTCGTCTGGGCCAGGTCGCGGACATCCGGGATGGCACCGAGGAACAGCGCACCCTGGCCCTGCTGGACGGCGTGGACGCGGTGGGCCTGGAAGTGACCAAGTCCAGCGGATACAGCACCACCGAAGTCACGCAGAAGGTGATCGCGGCCGTCGAGAAGATCCAGGCGACGCTGCCGACGGGCGTGGAGCTGAAGGTCATCAAGGATTCGGGCAAGCGCGTGGACGCCAGCGTCAAGAATGTGCAAGGCACGCTGATAGAAGGCGCGGCGCTGACCGTACTGGTGGTATTCCTCTTCCTCAATTCGTGGCGCTCCACCGTGATCACCGGCATGGCATTGCCGGTCTCCGTGATCGCGAGTTTTCTGGCCGTCTACGCCTTCGGTTTCACGCTCAACACGATGTCGCTGCTTGGCCTGTCGCTGGCCATCGGCATCCTGATCGACGACGCGATCGTGGTGCGCGAGAACATCGTGCGACATGTGGAGATGGGGAAGGACCACATGACTGCAGCTCGCGAGGGCACGGCGGAAATTGGATTGGCCGTGGCCGCGACGACGTTCTCGATCGTGGCGGTGTTCGTGCCCATCGCATTCCTCGATGGTGAGGCAGGACAGTGGTTCAAGCCGCTCGCGCTCACGATCGCCTGCTCGGTGCTGGTGTCGCTCTTCGTCAGTTTTTCGCTGGACCCCATGCTGTCGGCCTACTGGCCCGATCCGCACCAGCCCGAGAACCAGAAGTGGTGGATCACCAGGCAGCTCGACAAGTTCAACAACTGGTTCAACCGCACTACGCAGAAGTATCGTGGCGTGATTGCCTGGGCGCTCGATCATCGGCTGGCCATGATGATCCTCGCCGTCGGCGTGTTCTTCGCTGCGTTCTCGCTGCCGATCTCCGGTGTGGTCGGTTTCGCCGTGGCCATGGGCCTGGTGCTCCTGGGTGTCTGGTTCGACACGCGCAAGTCGCTGCCGCTGGTGGTGCGTGCAGGCGCTGGTGTGCTCTTCCTGGTGCTTGGCGTCGTGAGCATCGGTGCGCTGCCGTCGCTGGCGCAGTCCCTGCTTGGCGTCGAGCGCGGCAAGGCGCTGCTCGACATTCGCAAGGTCGGCACGAGCTTCTTCCCGGGTGAGGACAACTCCGAGATCAACGTGAAGATCGAGACCCCGCCGGGCTCGAACCTCGACTACATGCGCCTCAAGGTGACGGAGGCCGTCCGCCTCGCGAAGACATATCCGGAAGCGGTGTTCACCTTCACCACCATCGGCGGGGCCAGCGGCGCAGTGGATGCCGGCAACGTGTACGTGAAGCTGCTGCCGAAGACGGAGCGCAAGTCGAAGGGCATGCGTTCGGCTGACGAAGTGGCGGCGCGGTTTCGCGTCGACATGGCGCGGATCGGCGGCGCGGTGGCCAGCGTGTACACGAACGACTTCAATGGCGACCAGAAGCAGATCCAGCTGCAGCTGCGAGGCAACGATGCGCGCACGCTGCAGGCATATGCGGAGCAGGTGCTGCCACGCGTGGCCGCCGTGCCTGGCGCCGTGGACGTGAGCCTGAGCACGAAAGGGCAGAAGCCGGAGCTGACGGTGCAGGTTGACCGAGGGTTGGCCAGCTCACTCGGCGTCAGCGTCGGGTCGGTGGCGCAGTCACTGCGGCCTGCATTTGCCGGTGTCGAAGCCGGCGACTGGGTCGACCCGATGGGCGAAACGCGCAAGGTGCGCGTGCGCTTCATTCCGGAGGCCCGTGAACGTCTGGTGGATCTCACGAACCTGCCGCTCGTGATTCCCGGCCGGAATGGCGCGCCGTCCACCACGTTGCCACTCGGCCAGATTGCCAAAGTCGAGCAGGGCCTTGGACCATCCATCATCAGCCATCTCGATCGCGACAAGCTGGTGACCGTGCAGGCCAACGTTGCCGGTCGTCCGAACTCGGACGTACTCGGAGACATCAACCGGATCTTCGCCGAAACGCCCATGCCACCGGGCGTGCAGCTCAGTCAGGGCGGTGACACGGAAAACCAGGCGAAGGTCTTCGGCTCCATCTTCGCCGCGCTCGGAATCGCGATCGTGCTGATGTACATGATCCTCGTGCTGCAGTTCGGCAGCTTCCTCGACCCGATCGCCATTCTGGTGTCGCTGCCGCTGTCGCTGGTCGGTGTGTTCGGCGCACTGGCCATCACGGGAATGACCATCAACCTGATGTCGCTGATCGGCGTGATCCTGCTGGCTGGTATCGTGGCGAAGAACGCGATCCTGCTCATCGACTTCGCGAAGTGGCAGCGTGAAGAGGCGGGTGTGCCGCTGCGTACGGCGCTGATCGAGGCCGGTGCTATCCGGCTGCGCCCGATCCTGATGACGACGTTCGCGCTGGTGGCTGGCATGTTGCCGATTGCGCTGGGTTCGGGTGAAGGTGCCGACTTCCGCAAGCCGCTCGGCGTCGCGGTGATCGGCGGCGTGATCACGTCCACGATCCTGACGCTGATCGTGGTGCCGACCATCTACGAGATACTGGACAGCGTGCGGGCTTTCTTCGGCAGGCGTCTCGGGTTCAGCACGCCGATGACGGGTGAGCACCAGATTCCCACTGGCCTCGCGCCGCAGCCGGTGATGGGCGACTGAGCTGTGAGTTGGTGGAGCATGTGGAACCGGGGTCGAGCTGAGTGCAGCCTGGCCCCGGTTTGTTTTGTGCGAATGGCGTGTGCATCACGTACGCTTCTTTCTTTGGCGCGTGACGGCATTGGTTCGTGCGTCGCGAACTGCACTCCACTCACACGGAGCTACCGAGGCACGGAGGGGTGCCGTGCGTGTGATGTGCTCCGCTCGCGGTGGGGCGTAGCCGTCGTCATGCTTTGTGTTGCACGAGGCTTCCATCGGATTCTGGAACTGCGCGCGCGAGCAGCAGTTCCACAAGCAGTCGAGAGTGCCGCCACCGGTCGTCAGCCGCTGCCACCGCGATCGACTCCGCGGCTCCGCGGCTCCGTGTGAGGGGTTTTCCGTTCGCATCACACCGACGGCGCCGTCAGGGTTGCCGCTGCCCGTTGCCAGTGACTGCCGCCGCGATCGACTCCGCGGCTCCGCGTCTCCGTGTGAGGGGTTGTCGGTTCGCAGTGCATTGACAGCGCGCCGCAACGGGCACTGTGCCGCAGCGCATGACGCGTCGTAGATTCTCGCGTCGAAGCTGGTCAAATATCCCGTGCCCGCACGCCATGCCTGTTCGCGCCGCCGTTCCGTGGGTCGCACCGTTTGCGTTGTTCATGGTGCTGCTGGCCGTCATCAAGCCGCTTGGTATTCCGCAGCCGTGGAACGCGGCGCTCTGGATCGTGCTGCTGGTCGCGGCGCTGCTGGTGCTCAGTCGTGACGTGA
The DNA here is from genome assembly GCA_014377535.1 of Gemmatimonadaceae bacterium. Taxonomy (GTDB): domain Bacteria; phylum Gemmatimonadota; class Gemmatimonadetes; order Gemmatimonadales; family Gemmatimonadaceae; genus JACMLX01. The sequence goes on along the minus strand of JACMPK010000024.1, from coordinate 61,931 downwards.
TCCAGCTGGTGCCAAAGCACTTCGTCATGTCGACCGTGATCGGTATCGGCGTGTTCCTGCTCTGGATCGCCCCTGAGGAGCTGTTTCCCGGGTGGCGTACGCATTGGCTGTTCGACAATTCGGTGGTCGGACATCCCACTGCTGGACTGGCCATCGCGGAGCGTGGCGACATGCTGACGCTCTGGCTGCGGGCTGCACGCGCGGTGCTGCTGGTGCCGATTCTCGAGGAGCTGTTCTGGCGTGGGTGGCTGCCGCGTGCAGTGGATTCGTTCGATGACTTCAGGCTTCGCAAGCTCGGGAGTTTCACGACGTTGTCGTTCGTCGCAACTGCGCTGTTGTTCGCCAGCGAACATGGGTCGTATTGGGAAGTGGGCCTGCTGTGTGGTGTGATCTACAATGCGTGGATGGCGAAGACCGCATCCATCGCCGACCTCATCTGGACACATGCCGTCACCAACGGCTGTCTTTCCGCGTATGTCGTCTATGCGGGCAAGTGGCAATACTGGGCCTGATTTGCGTCGCACCGGCGGCGGTGCGCCCAGCACCATCGGTTCGCTGCTCGGCAACTAGTACGCCGAAGTCTGCTCGAGCGATACCGATAACGGTCACGACAACGGCCACTACAACGGCAACTACAACTCCTCTCACGCGGAGCCTCGGAGACTCGGAGAACGGCACCTGCTACTGCAACTGTTACTGCAACAACAACTCTTTTCACGCAGAGGCAACGAAGGCGCAGAGAAACTGCACTGACCGGGAAACGACGTTTCGCGAGCGCAGTTCCCACAGCTTCTTCTCAGCTCTCTCTGCTGCCCCGTTGTCTCTGCGTGAAAAGAGTTGCCGTTGCCTTTGTTGTTGCCGTTCTCCGTGGATCCGCGACTCCGTGTGAGAGGAGTTGCTGTTGACGTTACCGTTGCCGTTGCCGTTGCTGGCGACGTTACAGCTGCAGTTGCAGGCTATGATGCCCGCGCCGCCCGCTGCAGCTCCGACCACGCCAGCGCGACATGTTCGCGCGCCGTCAGGATGTTGCCGATCGCCAGCCGAAGCACGTGACGACCATGCAGCCGCGTGTGCGACAGGAACACGCGCCCTGCCGCGTTCACGTCAGCCAGGATGCGCGCGTTCATCGCGTCTGCATCGGCGTCGCTCATGCCTTCGGGGGCATGACGGAAGCAGACCAGCGAGAACGGCACCGGCGCACTCAGCGTCCATGCCGGATCGGCATCCACCCACGCGGCGAACTCGCGCGCCATCGCGCAATGATCGCGCAGCCGTGACGCAAGTCCATCGGTGCCGAAGGCGCGCATCACCATCCACAGCTTGAGCGCACGGAAGCGACGTCCCAGCTGCACGCCGTAGTCCATGTAGTTCACCACCTGCTGATCGCGCGCCGTCACGAGATACTCGGCGACCAGCGAGAACGCGCTCCGCAACACGTCCTGATGCCGTGTCCAGAACGCGCTGCAATCCATGGTGGTGAACAGCCATTTGTGCGGATTGGTGACCATGCTGTCCGCGCGATCCACGCCAGCCAGGGCCCAGCGAAACTCCGGTGCGATGCCCATCACGCCCGCGTAAGCGGCGTCGACATGCAGCCAGACCTGCTCGCGCGCGCACAGGTCCGCGATCGCCGGCACCGGGTCCACGCTGGTCGTGCTGGTCGTGCCGATCGTCGCCACCACGGCCAACGGACGCATGCCTGCCGCGCGATCGGCGGTCATCGCCGCCTCCAGCGCGTCCACACGCATGCGGAATGCATCGTCCACCGGAATCTTCACCACGTTGTCGCTGCCGATGCCCAGCGTGATGCATGCCTTGTCGATGGACGAGTGCGTTTGCTCGCTGCAGTACACACGGAGCACCGGCACGTCCACACGGCCGGCCAGACCCTTTCGGCGCACGTCGTAGCCCGCGGCCTCACGGGCCGCCGCGATCGCGAGCAACGTGGACATGGATGCCGTGTCGGTGATCATGCCGAACCATGACGTTGCGTCGGGCAGCCCCATCGCGGTCCAGAGCCACTGCAGCACGCGCTCTTCCAGCTCGGTCGCGGCGGGACTGGTGACCCACAGCATCGCGTTGGCGTTCAGCCCCGAAGTCAAGAATTCGCCCAGCAGTGATGGCACACTGGACGAGTTTGCGAAATAGGCGAAGAACGACGGGTGATGCCAGTGCGTGATGCCAGGCACGATGATCCGCTCCACGTCGCCAAGGATCGTCTCGATCGGCTCGGCGACGCGTGGAGGGAGCGCGGGGAGCTGGTCCGCAATCGTGCCAGGCGTGACCTGGCTCAGTACCGGCGGCAACGCGCCTGCGTCATGCAGCCTCTGGAAGAGCGTCAAGATTCGGTCGACGCCGGCTTCGAGCACGGCGGCGTCGAAGTCACCGGAGGCGGGCACGGGTGCGGTGAGCGGATTTGCAGTCGGGGCAGTCATGCAGCGCAGTGTAGCAGCCCTCGACGCCGGCGCGGAGGGCCGTTCGGTTGGAAGACGATCGCGAATTTGCTCGGAGTCACCCCTCGCATCCCGAACTGGGCCGTTATACGTTTGGAGGCTACAGGAACCAGTACCCCGCGAGGAGCATCATGGCCGCTAAGGGCAAGCGCATCAACATCAAGTTGCGCAGCACGGAATCACCGTACACGTATCACAAGACCAAGAATGCACGTCTGCATCCTGAGCGGATCGAGATGAAGAAGTACGATCCCGTCGTCAAGAAGCACGTGCTGTTCAAGGAAACCAAGTAAGTCACGGTGCCGCGCTACGCGCGGAGCCCGGCACCTGCGCCTTCACGGCTGCGGTGCCGGGCTCCTTTGCGTTGCAGCCTAAATCGCGCGTCGAACTCGTGACTGCTCATCCATGGGTCCTTGCTGCCTGCCTGCCATGCACATCGTTCTACGTTCCATGAGCCAACGCGCATACCTGATGCTCGTCGCGCTGCTCGCGGGCGCGCCCGTGGCGCAGGCGCAGGAGACGACACGCACGGGCCTGATCGACGGGCGCGTGCGATCGGGTCCCACGCAGCAGCCCATCGAAGGCGCGTCGATCCGCGTTGGCGGCACCGACATTGCCGCGGTCACCGGCGCGGATGGTCGCTTCACGCTGCGGGTGCCGGTCGGGGTGGTGCGGCTCGAGGTGCGCGCCATCGGCTTTGCGCCGATCGTGCGCAGCGATGTCGTGGTGAGCGTCGGCAAGCCGACCACGGTGGTCATCGAGCTGCAGCCGCGCGTGGTGCAGCTGGCAACGGTGGATGTCGCGCCCAGCTATTTCGAGCCGACGCGCGAATCGCCGGTCAGCACGCAACGGTTCACCGCCGAGGAGATCCGACGGACGCCGGGCGTGCAGGAAGATGTGATTCGCGCTGTGAGCGTGCTGCCGGGCGTCGGCGTGACCACCGCCGGCCGCAACGACCTCGTGGTGCGTGGCGGTGCGCCATTCGAGAATCTTTTCGTAGTGGACAACATCGAGGTGCCGAACCTGAATCACTTCGGCACGCAGGGCTCCACCGGCGGTCCGGTGTCACTGATCCCCATCGAGTTCGTGAAGGACGCCGCGCTGAGCGCCGGCGGCTTCGGCGTTCGCTATGGCGACCGCACGTCCAGCGTGACGACGATCTCGCTGCGCGAAGGAAATCGCGCGAGGCGCGCGACGACGCTGAACCTCTCCGCCACGGGACTCGGTGCAATCGTCGAGGGCCCGCTGCCGAACGATGGCTCGCTGCTGGTGAGCGCGCGTCGCAGCTACCTGGACTTCGTGTTCAACGCGGTCGGCTTCCCGTTCATTCCGGCGTACACGGATGTGACGCTGAAGGCCGTGCAGCGGCCCAGCGCGCGTGACGAGCTGTCGTTCCTCTTCGTCGGTGCGCGCGACCGGATCACGTTCAAGAACAACGACGCTGATGACCGCTTCGAAAACTCCAGCGTACTTGGGTCATCGCAGGACCAGTACATCGCCGGCGCGACCTGGAAGCGGCTGCTGCACAACGGCGTGCTGACCACGACACTCGGTCGCACGTGGAGCCGTTTCGACGCCGCGCAGCGCGACTCGTCCAACCCGCCACAGCAGGTCTTCGGCGCGCAGTCCACCGAGGGAGAGACGTCGTTGCGCACCGACCTCACGCTGCAGCTCTCCGCACGCACAGAGCTCTCCGCTGGCCTGGTGGCGAAGTACGCCGGCGCGCTGGACTACGACATCACGCTGCCCGGGGCGTTGCGTGTGGATCAGAATGGCGTGCCGCGATCATTGCGCGTGGACACGTCGTTCACGGCGTTCCGTCAGGCGGGATACGTGCAGAGCAGCGTGCAGCTCACGGATCGCCTGCGCCTCACACTCGGTGTGCGCGGAGATTGGTACCAGTTCCTGCGCAACGAAATTCGCATCGCGCCGCGTGGTGCACTGGCCTGGAGCGTGGATGACGTGAACACGTTCACACTCGCCGGCGGCCAATACTATCAAGCGCCGCAGCCGATCTGGCTGGTTGGTGACCCGGAGAACCGGCAGACGCTGCAGCCGTTGCGCGCCGACCAGGTGGTGGCGGGCTGGCAGCGGTTGCTCCGTCCCGACCTGAAGCTGCAGGTCGAGACATACGGCAAGCGATACTCGGACTATCCGGCACGCGCATTTCGCCGCCGTGCCGTATTGCAGCCAAGCGGTTTCGACGATGTGACGAACGACATTCCGTACGGACTGGAGCCGCTGGTCGCACAGGGTACCGGGTCGGTGCGTGGGGCCGAGGTGCTGCTGCAGAAGCGGCTCAGCGACGTGCCTGTCTACGGATTGATCAGCGCCAGCTACAATCGCACGCGGTTCCGGGGACTCGATGGCAGCACCTCCATCGGTTCGTTCGATTCACCCATGGTCTTCAACGGCCTGCTTGGCTGGCGACCGAATGCGCGCTGGGAGTTCAGCGGTCGCGTGAGAGCGGCGGCGGGGCTTCCGACGACACCGTTCCTAGAAACCGGGCAGCGTGACTTCACCCGCTACAACGATGGCGAGCGCCTGCCGCCGTTCTTCGCGCTCGACCTGCGAATCGACCGTCGCTTCGTATTCCGCCGGTCGCAGCTGGTGACGTACATCGACGTGCAGAACGCGACCGCGCGAAAGAACGTCTCGCAGATCGCGTGGGATGCGCGGCGCCGGGCGCCGGTGCCCAACGAGAGCATCGGGCTGCTGCCAAGCATCGGGATCAACTGGGAGTTCTGACGTTACAGGCAGCGATGCGGGAACGGTGCGGCGAGATCGTCAGCGCCGCGCCGTTCGATTTTGTCGTGCGTTCCTTCTGTCGCGTCCCACGCGCCCGGCATGTCAGAGCAGGTACGCGTCACCCGACTCGGCCAGGATGTACGCAATGTCCAGCCGTCCGACCATCGTGGTGAGCCGCTCGCGCAGCGGCAGTGGAACGGGGCAGGTGTCAGCGATCAGCAGGTGCAACTGTCGCATCGCCGTCATGGTGTGCTCGTCGGCCGGTGTGTCCACCAGTGCAGTGGCCTGCGCGAGCGTCAGTGTCATCGAGTCGGGATGGTAGCGGCCGATGGCACGCACGATGGTCGTGGACGACGGATCGGGCTCGTTCGGCACCACCATCACCTGACGCGCGGCGATCGCAGGCAGGATATCGAGCAGAATGCCGGCCGCCGACTCGGCCGGTGCGGCGCAGAACCGCAGACTCTGGCGCTTGATGCCAAGGCGGCGGCGCAACGTGGCGCCCAGTCGGCCGATGGTTTGCGAATTGATCGCGAACGGCGGAGCATCGGCGCGCGCGTCGGCCAGTGCGCGGACCTGCGGCCCCGCATTCGCCATCGCGTTGAGCAACCGTACCGAGAGTCGCATGGGCAGCGCGGCTGGCGGCTCGTGCGGCATGCCAGGCGCGAGGTTCACGCCGACCAGCGGATTCGGACGCCAGACCAGCGGCGCACCGGAGTCCGTGACCAGCGGCCCCTCGGAAATACGACGATGGTCGCTGTAGGGCCAGTACACGAAACCGCCCATCACGGTGGCCAGCGCATCGACCACGCGCCCGATGCCGACGGCATCGCTGGCCAGGATGTCGTCGCGCCGCATGCCGGATCGCTGCAGCGCGGCAACGCGGAAGCGCACATGCTCCAGCAGCGACGCGCCGGCGACCATCAGGTCGCCGCCCTCGTCGCGGCTTCGAGCCACGCAGACAGTGGGTGCCGGCGATGATTGCAGGATGGACGTCAACCGACGCTCGAGGCCCGATGGATCGTTTGCGGAACGGCGATCCGCACCGGGAAGTGATGGCTCATGCATACTGCGGTGGGCTTGGGGGCTGCGCAGAACATCGCGCTCGCTTGCCAGTATCGGCGCTGCGTTGGCGGCACTGCACGCAACTGCCTGTTTACCCGACATGGCCGGCTGGAACCTGTACGCGTACGCTGTCGTACAGGCTGTCGACGCCCAGTTCACCACCAGGCACCCATGATCATTTCTGCACTCTTCCTGCTGCTCCAGCAGCCCGCACCCGCCACGCCGGAACCTGTTCGCCGTCGTCCGGTCACCGCGGCGCTGCAGGCGAGCGCGTTCTCCGACAGTGCCTCGCGGGCGCTCCTGCAGCTGGCGCGCCGCGCGCGCGTTTCGCAGGACTCGGCCCTGCGCGGGTACGACGCGAAGACGCAGGCCCGCATCACGGTCAACCTCGGTACCTCGGTTTTGACGCGGAACCGGCTGCTCTTCCGCACCGAGAACGTGTCGAACGTGAAGTGGCGACGCGGACAGGGCATGTGGATCGAGCCGCTCGCATCGCGTACCACCGTGCCGATGTCGAAGAACGTCAACGTCAGCGGCGTGGCTGCATCGTTGATTCCGGTGCCGTATTTTCCCGGTCGCGAGCAGCTCTGGATTCCGAGCAGCGACGCACGCATCGTACGTGGCGACGTGGACGAGACAGAGGGCTTCATTCATCCGCTCGCGAGTGGCAGCGAGGCGTACTACCGCTACCGGATCGGCGATTCGCTGCGCATCACGCTGCCGACCGGCGACGGCATCACGCTGCGTGAGCTGAAGGTGATCGCGAGGCGCCCGGAGTGGCGCAGCTTCGTCGGCAGCTTCTGGTTCGACACGCGCAGCGGATCGCTGGTGCGCGCGGCCTATCGGCTGTCGGCACCGCTGGAGATCTGGTCCGAGGCCATTGCCGACGCGAAGAAGGAGCTCGAGGAAGCCGAGCGTGACACCACGCCGCGCCGTGCCGCTCGCGTGAAGGCTGCGAAGGATGAAATGCCGCCGGCATTGGTGCGCGGCCTCATCAACCCGCTGCGCTTCGACATCAACCTGGTCACGGTGGAATACGCCCTGTACGAGGGCAGGTTCTGGCTGCCGCGCGTCAATCGTGCCGAGGGCACGTCGCAGCTGACATTCCTGCGCACGCCGGTGCGGATCGAGGAGAGCTACAAGTACGACGACGTGGATGGAACCAGTCCGCTGCCGCCGATGCCGACGCTGGCGAGTGCGTCGCGCACCAGTCCCAGCATGCAGATCTGTGCACCGGCCTGCGAAGACGTGGTGACCGACGAGGTGAACGAGCTGCGCGAAACGCGTGCGCGTCGACTTGCCGTGAAGGACTCGCTTCTGAAGGCGTATGGACTGAAACCGGCGCTGCCGCTGGATACCACCGCGCTGGCGGTGCGCACACGCTACGTCGCCGACTCGCTGTACGACAGCCATCGCGACTCGCTCGTGGCGGTCGTTCGCACGCAGCGCGCGGCAACACGCGACTCCCTGCTCGCTCTCGCCGGCAAGCCGGTACCCGTCGCCACCGACTCGTCACGCGCTGCGCGGAAGATGCGCGCCTATGGCGATTCGCTGGTGCGTGCATCCATCCGTACGGCGCGGCGCCAGGTGCGCGACGCGGAGTGTGCGCGCAGCGGTGGTTATTACACGCGTATGGAATCGCGGTACGAAGGCGCGCTGCAATACGCCGTGAAGCTGCCGTGCGACTCTACCGCGCTGGCCACCTCGAAGGAGCTGCCGGAGTCGCCGTATGATGCCAACGAGGCGGTGTTCTCGCAGCGTGACGCCGAGTCACTGGCGAGCACGCTGGGGCTCTCGCTGCAGCCGGCGTTCGGGCCGCAGCCGCTGCAGTTCGACGTGGGTCTCAGGCAGCAGCGCTACAATCGGGTGGAAGGACTCTCGCTCGGCGGTGAGGTGCGCTGGCCGCTTGGCCTTGGCTACACGGCATCAGGTGCGGCTCGTATCGGCGTGGCTGACTGGCAGCCCAACGGCGAGCTGCGGCTGGCGCGCACCAACGGGCGGACGACGATCCAGGCTGCGGCGTTTCGCCGCCTTGGCTACGTGAACGACTTCGGCGATCCGCTGTCGCTCGGCGCGTCCATGGCGACGCTGCTCTATGGTCGCGATGAAGGATTCTACTATCGCAAGCTGGGCGCAGAGTTCACGTGGGTGAAGGAGACGACGAACGGACAGCTGCAATGGCGCGCGTTCGGCGAGCGACACGACGATGCGCGCAAGCGGTGGAACTTCAACCTCGCGAACGCTTTCAAGGATCGCCGCGTCATGCCGGACAACATCATCGCCGAGGAGGGAAGCATCGGTGGTGCGGCAGGTGAATGGCGTGCAAGCTACGGCCTGGATCCGCGCGGCTGGAGCGTGAGCACCGACCTTCGCGGCGAGGCTGCTGGCGGCAACTTCAACTACGCGCGTGCGCTCGGTGAGATCACGGTGTCACGCCCGTTGTTCTGGAAGTTTTCCGCCGCGCAGACGGCCAGCGCCGGCACGGCGACGAACAGCGTGCCACTGCAGCGCCAGTTCTTCATGGGTGGACTGCGCACGGTGCGCGGTCAGCTGGCGGGCACACGTGTGGGTGACACCTACTGGCTGTCACGCACCGAGCTTGGATTTGGCAACGTCGGTGCAAAGCGCACGGTGTTCCTCGATCTCGGCTGGGCCGGTAGCCGTGCCGACGTCATGAAGCCGGGTCGCCCGATCTCGGGCTGGGGCTTTGGCTCATCCTTCGTGGACGGGCTCGTTCGCGTCGACGCTGCGCGCGGCATCTACCCACGCAAGGGCACGCGCGTCGATCTTTCGCTCGGTGCGCGGTTTTAGGTCGGTGCCGGTACAGCGTGCGGCTCGGAGGGTGCGTGCGCAGAGTACGATCTTTCAATTCCGCTCACACGGAGCCGCGGTGCCGCGGAGGATTGTGCGACCATGCAATCCTCCGTTCGCGCGAGTTGTTCATCAACAGATTTCTTTTGAACGGCGTCACACCAGCAGCCGATGCTGTTCCTCCGCGGCTCCGAGTCTCCGTGTGAGCGGAGTCGACGATCTGCGAGCCACGCACACAGCCTGGAGCCATGCGCACTGCTGACGGCCGCGCCTGACATGACGCGCGCACCGAGACGGCGCACGACCGCAACACCGATGACCGATGTGTCGCACGACGGCGCACCGCAGCTGCGCAGCGTGACGCATACGCACCCGGACTGGTCGAGGACGCGCGCGCAGTTTCCGTTTACCGTGCCCACGATCGCGGCACTCGGTACGCTCGACCTCGATGCGCCGGTGTGTTGTTTCGTGGGCGAGAACGGCTCGGGCAAGTCCACGCTGCTGGAGGCGATCGCGATCGCAGCGTCACTGCCGTCGGCTGGTGCGGCCGGTCGTGCGCAGGACGATCCGACGCTAACTGAGCAGCTCAAGCTCTCGCGTGCGCTCACGCTCAGCTGGCGTTCGCGCAGCAACCGCGGATTCTTCCTGCGCGCCGAGGACTTTTTCGGATTCCAGAATCTGCTCAAGCGCGAGCGTGCGGAGTTCGTGGAGACACTGGCGCGCATGGAGGAAGAGTATGCGGACCGCTCGGCGCATGCAAAGGCGCTCGCCATGGGACCGGTGCGCGCCAGCCTGCAGGATATGGAGAATCGCTATGGTGCCGATCCTGATGCGCGGTCGCACGGCGAGGCGTTTCTGAACTTTTTTCAGCAGCGACTCGTACCGCGCGGGCTGTACCTGATGGACGAGCCCGAGGCCGCGCTCTCGCCCCAACGGCAGCTCGCGCTGCTGGCCATGATGTTCGACCTCGTGGCCGAGGGCGCGCAGTTCATCATCGCGACCCACTCACCACTGCTGCTCGCCTTTCCGGGTGCGAGGATCCATTCGTTCGACGAGACGCCGATCACCGAGGTCGCATGGGATCAGACGGAACATGTGCGCCTGACACGCGATTTTCTGGCAGATCCCGAACGATATCTGCGCAACCTGCGCGGCTGACGAACGGCCCCAGTGCGCGTTCGCATCGTCGACTCTGATTGCACGGAGTCAGCGGAGACGCTCAGCTGGAAAGGCCTCGCAAACTGCGATGCGCGTTCGGCGTTGTGCGCAGCACATACGAGAGCGGCGCGCGGTCTGCAGTGCAGCGTTCGTACCGTGCATCCCAAGAACGCTGTTGCACGTCTCCGTGCATCTGCGGCTCCGTGCGAGCAGAGTTTGCGGTCTGCTGCAAGCAGGGAACCAGAATCAGCGCACCCGCAGCCGCCCTTCCGACATCAGCACCGCGCTGCCACCAACCCGCACCGCGGTGATCGCGGTTCCCACCTTGTCCACTTCGATCTCCAGCCTGCTCGGCCGGCCCATCTCGATGCCCTGCTGCGTGATCCAGCGCAGTGTGCCGGTGCGCGGTGTGCGGGCAGCGAGATATCCGCCAAGCGCGGCGTTGGCGCTGCCGGTCGCCGGATCTTCCGGTACGGCAACGCCCGGGCAGAACACGCGGCAGTGAATGTCCACGCCCGGTGTGTCGCTGATCGGTGCGAACACCAGCATCATGTCGGCCGAGGTGTTGCGGAAACTCCGCTCGAAAGGCTCCACCTGCACACGCGCACGCTCCACCGCGTCACGTGTTGCAACGGGCACGATCAGGAAGGGCAGTCCGCACGACGTGACGCGTGGCGCATGCGTCTGCAGCGGCAACAGGTCGGAGAGCTGCAGGCCTAGCACCTCGCAGATCAGCGCCGGATCGAGCGGCGGTTCCTCGTTCGGCATCTGTGCGACCGAGAGCTGTGCCCATTCCGGCACGCCGTCGCGCAGGCGCACGGTGACCGGCACCGGTCCCACGTTCTCGCCGAGCACGATCTGCACGTCGTCGCCGCCGGTCGTCACGTCGCCCGAGAAGACCAGCGCGATCGCCGTACCGACAGTGGGATGCCCCGCGAACGGCACCTCGCCGCCGGGCGTGAAGATGCGGACCCGTCGCGTCATCACGGCGTCTTCAGCCGGCAGGACGAACGTGGTTTCGGAGAAGTTGAATTCGCGCGTGACCCGCAGCATCTCGTCGCTGGTCAGGCCGCGGGCGTCGAGGATCACGGCCAGCTGGTTGCCGCCGAAGCGCTGGTCGGTGAAGACGTCCAGCGTGAAGTAGTGGACGAACAACGGCGAACCCGAAGGCTCGCCGTTGCTGGTCATCGATGTCGATTCGCTCATTCGCCGAGAAACGGATACTGCCATTCCGTCGGCGGAACGAATGTCTCCTTGATCGAACGCGGGCTGACCCAGCGCATCAGGTTCATCCTGGAGCCGGCCTTGTCGTTGGTGCCCGAACCACGTGCGCCGCCGAACGGCTGCTGCCCGACCACGGCGCCGGTCGGCTTGTCGTTGATGTAGAAGTTGCCAGCCGCGTTGCGCAGGATCGACATCGCGTCGAGCACCGCCTGCTTCTCGCGCGCCCAGACGGCACCCGTGAGGGCGTACGGGCTGGTGGCGTCGACCAGCTGCAGCGTCTCCAGCCACTTGTCGTCATCGTAGACATAGGCCGTGACGATCGGACCGAAGATCTCCTCGTTCAGCATGCGGTGCGACGGATCGTCGGTGCGCACGAGCGTGGGCTGCACGAAGTAGCCCACGTCACCATTCGACGTGCCACCGGTGACGATCTCGCAGTCTCGCTGTGCGAGGGCGAGGTATTCCGTGTGCTTGTCGAAGGCGCGCTTGTCGATCACGGCGCCCATGAAATTCGTGAAGTCGCGCACGTCGCCCACCTTGATCTGGCTCGCCATCTGCGCCACATGATCGCGCACCATGGGCCAGAGCGACTTGGGCACGTACACGCGGCTGGCGGCCGAGCATTTCTGGCCCTGATACTCGAAGCCGCCGCGCACGATGGCCACGGCCAGCGCGATCGGGTCGGCCGACGGGTGCGCAACGATGAAGTCCTTGCCGCCCGTCTCGCCCACGATGCGCGGGTAGCTGCGGTAGCCGCCCATGTTGCGGCCGATGGTCTCCCACATGCCGTTGAACACGCCGGTGCTGCCGGTGAAGTGCACGCCGGCGAGGTCGCGATGTGCGAGCAGCGCGTTCGAGATCTGCACTGCATCGCCCGGCAGGAAGTTGATGACGCCGGGCGGCAGGCCGGCTTCCTCCAGGTTCTGCATCACGTACCAGGCGGAGAGCATCGCCGTCGAAGCGGGCTTCCAGATGACCGTGTTGCCCATCAGCGCCGGCGCACCGGGCAGGTTGCCGCCGATCGCCGTGAAGTTGAATGGGGACACCGCGTACACGAAGCCTTCCAGCGGCCGGTAATCGGACTGGTTCCAGGTGGCGCTGCTGCTGATCGGCTGCTCTGCGTAGAGATCCTGCGCGAACGACACGTTGAAGCGCCAGAAGTCGATCAGTTCGCAGGCGGCGTCGATCTCGGCCTGATGCGCGGTCTTCGACTGGCCCAGCATCGTGGCGGCATTCACCGTCTGGCGACGCGTGGTGGTGAGCAGCTCGGCCGCCTTGAGGAAAATGCCGGCGCGATCCTCCCAGCTCCAGGCCGCCCACTCCTTCTGTGCGGCCGCGGCGGCCGCGATGGCGCCAGCAATCTCCGCGTCACCGGCCTTGTGGAAGTCGGCCACCACGTGGCTGTGTGCATGTGGCATGACCTGCGTGGCGGTGTTGCCCGTGTGGATCCGCTTGCCGCCAATGACGAGCGGGATCTCCACACGCTCGGTGGACATGCTGGCGAGTCGTGCCTGCAGTTCCGACCGCTCGGGCGAGCCCGGAGCGTAGTGCTTGACCGGCTCGTTGACCGGTGCGGGAATCCGGCGCGAGCCGGCGAACTGCGAGGCACCGACTGGCGCGACGAGGGGTGACGTCATGATGTGCGGAGTGGAGTTGGCAGTTGGCCACGCGGCGCATGCCCGGCCGGTTCGGCAAAGCTAGCGCGGTGCAGTGGCGGAGATCGCGTAGATTGGCCGCATGTCGGTTTTGTGCAGCAGTGTGTTTCGAGGTGTGCTTGCGACGGTGCTGGTCGCCGGTTGTTCGTGGGATGCGCCACCGGTGGAGTGGCAGGCGCCGACGCCGATTGCATCCGGCGTGGACTCGGCCGCGCAGTATGCCGCCCGCTGGACTCCGGGCGCGACGCCGGAGGTGGTCGTCGCACGTGGAGACACCACGCCGGCGCGCGCGGGGGTCGGCGTTCCGAACGACATCCGGGGTTGCCCAGGATCATACGTCACGGCGCCGCTGGTCCGTGGCCGGCAGTGGTCCGTCTGGTGGGCAATCCGCAACGACAGCAGTGCGTCGCTGCTCTCCGAGGAGCGCGATTCCAGCGGAGCGGCGGTGCAGCGCGTGGTCGTCGATTCCGTGGACAAGGCGCTGCTCGGCTGCGCGCGGCCCGCACCGGCAATCAGCGTGGACAGCGTGAACGGCTACGTGCATGTCGCCTACTACATGGTGGCACCGGAAGGGCCGGGATTGTTTTACTCGCACCTCATGGATCCGCGCCTCCGTCGCTTCGAGGCGCCCATGGCCATCGTGTATGGCGAGAAGCCGGTGCAGGTCACGGTGGCGAGCCGTGGTGACACCGTCGCGGTGGCGTATGAAGATCCCAACAGTGCGCTGGGGCGCATCGCGCTCAGCATGTCGCTCACGTCGGGCCACCTGTTCGAACAGACGGCGCGGCTGATTCCGGTCAGCACCAGCTCGCAGCAGGCGTCGGCACCGCAGATCGTGCGACTGCAGGGCGGCCAGCTGTGGGTCGGCTGGACGGAAGACTCGCAATCCGGCAGCGCATTCCTGCTGCGTCGCGCGCGCATCGTGACGCGCTGAGTGCATGCTGCCGCGCACGTTGACCCTTCGACACGCACACCCATGCCACGACTGATCGGCGCACACACGATCGACATCGGCGGCATTCCGATGGCAGCACGCCGCGCGGGCAACGCCGGTATGACCGCCCTGCAGATTTTCAGCGCGATTCCCAAGTATTACAACGAGAAAGCGGGTGTGAAGCCGGAACGGGTGACGGCGTTTCACGCAGCGCTCGCGGAGGCGGGGATCGCGCGCACGGCCGTGATCGTGCACGCCGGCTACGTGCTGAACTGCGCGACGCCGGATGCGGAGAAGTGGGAGCGTGCCGCGACCGCACTGACGAAGGAACTGGAACGCAGCACCACCCTGCAGGTGCGTGGTGTCTGCTTTCATCCCGGTGCCGCAACCGACAATGATCGCGACGCAGGAGTGGCACGCGTCGCGACGGCCATGACGCGTGCCCTGGAGACGGTGGACGGCGCGACGAAGCTGCTCGTCGAGAACAGCGCCGGCGCCGGCAACACGATCGGGCGCACGGTACAGGAGGTCGCGGGTATCCTCGCCTCGCTGCCACCATCGCTGCGCGCACGAGCGGGCTACGGCCTGGACACCTGCCACCTGTTCGCCTCGGGCTACGATATCAGCGCCTCGGAGAACGCATGCATCGGCGTGCTGGATGCGTTCGAACAGGCATGTGGCGAGCCGCCCTCGTTCCTGCACCTGAACGACAGCCTTGGCACGCTTGGATCGAACAGGGATCGACACATGCTGCTGGGCGAGGGCGAGATCGGCATCGATGCGTTCCGGTGGCTGCTTGGTGACCCGCGCACCCGCGACATCCCGCTGCTGCTGGAAACACCGCAGGCCATCGAGATGCTCGCCGAGGACGACGCTAGCGCCGATCCGGATGACGAGCGGATGGTCGCGTTGCTCCGGTCGTTCGTCGCAGCGCCCTGACGCTCCTGCGGCACGAGTGGGTGCACCTGCTGTTGCGCCCGGGTAGCCAGTGTGTACCTTCCCGCCCGTCATGGTCATTTCGTTCGGCAGTCGCCGTCGTCTGCCACGATGAGCGCGCGAGTCTCGCTCCACGTCATCGGCGAGCGTCGCTCGCCCCTCCCTCAGTCCCGAGGATCTGCGATGCCCCCTGCGAAGAAGGCTGCCGCAACGAAGGCGCCGGCCACGAAGGCCGCTGCCAAGGCACCTGCGAAGACGGCTGCCGCCAAGGCGCCGGCCGCAAAGAAGAGCGCCACGGCGTTCAACAAGTCAATGACCATCAGCCCGGAACTGGCTGCCGTCATTGGCCCGAACCCGCGTCCGCGCACCGAAGTCACCAAGGACATCTGGGACTACATCAAGAAGAACAACCTGCAGAAGCCCACGGACAAGCGGACCATCGTGGCCGATGCCATGCTCAAGGCCGTGTTTGGCGGCAAGTCGAGCGTGACCATGTTTGAAATGACGGCTCTCGTGTCGAAGCACCTGAGCTGAATCGAATCACCCGCCAGCTGGCGGGTTATCTTTTGCTGGACCGGATCGAGGGCATGTCCTCCTGGGGGCAGGCCCTCGATTGTGTTTCATCCCGCCGTTCACGCCCGTTACCGCTGCATCGAAATCCCGTGGCTGCCGACCAGAACTCCAGTTCCGCCCCGCCATCGAAGGTCGTCGCTGCTGCGCGCGGCACCAGCGCTGCCAAGTCGTCGGTCACCGAAGGGTTGAAGGGCTGGATCGTTCCGATCCTCATCTTCTTCGTCATCAGGATCTTCTTCTTCCAGGCTTACCGCATCCCGTCGCCCAGCATGGAGCCGGAGATGATGGTCGGTGACTGGTTGTTCGTGAACAACCTGGTGTACGGCCCCAACATTCCGTTCACCGACCTCACGCTGCCCGGCTACGCCGAGCCTGTGCGCAAGGACATCGTCGTCTTCAAGTCGCCGTACCAGGCGGATGAGGCGCAGGTCGGCAACGATCCGCAGCCCACGCTGGTGAAGCGGCTCTGGGGCACGCCTGGTGACACGATTTTCATGCGCGACGGCGTGGTGCACGTGAACGGCACGCCGTTTCCGCAGCGCGCCGACGAAAGCACGAGCAAGCTCGGCGCCGACGAACCGCACCCGCTCTTCGAGTGGCAGCATCGTGTCGAAGTGAAAGGCTCACGATTCGGTGAGCCGCCTGCCGTTCCGACGCACGACAACTGGGGCCCGCTCGTGATCCCCGCCGGTCACCTCTTCATGCTCGGCGACAATCGCTACGAGTCGAAGGACAGCCGGTACTGGGGTATCGTGCCGCGCGGCAACCTGCGCGGTCGCCCCATCTTCGTGTACTACAGCTACAATGCCGCCGATTCCGATCGCGCGCTGCCATTCATCACCGATATCCGCTGGTCGCGCATCGGACACGTGTTCCGCTGACGGAACGCATCGCGCCCATTCGCCGCCTGACGCTGCTCGGCGTCGTGGCGCTGGCGGTGGGGAACATGGTCGGCACGTCGATCTGGACGTTGCCGGCCACGATGGCGAAGGCGGCAGGACCGCTCGCACTGGCCGCATGGGCAATCACCGCCGTCGGCTACTTCTTCATTGCGCGCACCTACTCGCGACTCGGGACACGCTGGCCCAGGACCGGTGGCCCGTACGTGTATGTGCGTGAGGCGTTCGGCGACTTCGCCGGATTCCAGACGGTGTGGAGTTACTGGCTCAGCGCCACCATCGGCAACGCGGCGATCGTGACCGCAGTGATCGGCTACGCGACGGGATTCAGCGAGTCGTTCCGCGAGTCACCGATGCAGCAGTTCATGCTGGCGCAGCTGCTGCTGTGGGGATTCTGCGCGCTGAACACCATCGGCGTGCAGCACGGATCACGGCTGCAGGTGGCGTTGATGTTCCTCACCGTGGTGCCGCTCGTCATCGGCGCACTAATCGCGTTGCCGCAAATCCGCATCGCGAACCTGACGCCGTTCGCACCGCAGGGCTGGGGCGCGCTGGCGCCGGCATGCGCGCTGGTGGTGTGGGCGTTTTCGGGCGTCGAATCGGCAACCGTGCCCGCGGACGAGGTGCGCGGCTCGGCGGAGACCCTCGGACGCGGCACGATGCTTGGCTATTGGATCGCGACGGCGGTGTTCCTGCTGACGGCGCTGATGGTGGTCGGCACCGTACCGACGGGTGAACTGGCTGAGAGTCCTCGCCCGATCGCTTTGGCGATGGCGCGCGCGGTCGGACCGTGGGCTGCCATGGCGATCGGCATCGTCGCACTGGGCTCCAACCTCGCCACGCTCAATGGATGGGTGCTGATGGCGGGACGCATTCCCGTAACCGCGGCGCAGGACGGATTGTTCTTTCCGCCGCTCGGTCGCCTGCATCCACGCTTCGTTACTCCACACGTTGCGATGATCGTCGGCACGCTGATCCCCAGTGCGCTGCTGCTGCTCTACTTCTCGCAGTCGCTGCTCGGCGTCTTCAGCTTCGTGGCGCTACTCGCGATCCTGACCACGCTGCTGCCGCACCTGTACACCTGCGCGGCCGAGCTGCTGCTCGTGCGTCGTTTTCCCGAGCGATACACTACGGAAAGTGCGACGCGCGTGACGGTCGAGGCGACCATCGGCTTCGTGTTCGTGCTCTGGACGATGTACGGCGTCGGGCCGCAGTCGGCGATGTGGGGCTTTCTGGCAATCGTCGCCGGCACGCCGCTTTACGTCTGGCTGAAGCGCGATGCGACCACGCACTGAGTCGTGCAGCACAGCACCCTGTCACCACTCTCGATCATGATGCGCCACCTCGCATGCCTGATGCTGGCGGTTGCGACCTGTACGGCCAGCGTGCAGGCCCAGGTCATGTCGGCAGTGCGCACGGGTCGTGTCGAGCCGGTGCGATTCTGGTCGCAGGCACTCGGCATCACGAAGACGATGGTTGTGTACCTGCCGCCGTCGTACGACGCGAGCACTGCGGCAACGCGTCGCTATCCGGTGGCGGTGTACCTGCACGGGAGCTGGGGCAGCGAGACCGACTGGACGGCACAGGGAGCGCTGGCCCACATGATGGACTCGCTCGTGACGGCGGGCATGCGCGAGATGATCGTGGTGATGCCCGATGGCGACGACGGGTGGTGGACCACATGGCATGCCTTGAACGACGTGGCGGCATGCCGTCGCACGCCACGCCAGGAGAATGCCGACACCTACTGCGTGCCCTGGCCCAAGTACGACGACTATGTGGTGCATGACGTGCTGGCGTTCACCGACGCGGCATTTCGCACACTGCCGCGTCGCGAGTCGCGCGCCATCGCGGGGCTGAGCATGGGCGGCTATGGCGCGATCAGCATCGCTGCGCGCAATCCGCTGACATTCTCCGTCGCGGCGAGTCACAGCGGCGTGTTGCGACCGGCACTCATGACCGACAGCAGCACGGTGCCGACGACCGGCAGGGTGACGATGCGCGATGCACGCACGCGCGACGAGCTGCGCACCGCCTCAGGCGCACGCTGGACGAGAATGGAGCCCGCATTCGGCGCCGATTCCGTGTCGTGGATCGCGCGCGACCCCACACACCTGGTGCAGCAGTTGCTCCGGCGCGGCGATCCGCTGCCTTCGCTGTTCGTGGACGTCGGAACGGAAGATCAGCTGCTGCCCATGAGCCGCTCGTTCCGCGAGAACATGCAGGCTTTGCATGTGCCGCTGACGTACGCCGAGTGGAGCGGCCGGCATGACTGGGTCTACTGGCGCGCGCACCTGCCGGAGAGCCTGCGCTTCATCGCCGAGCGGCTCGCGCCGTAGGGCATCGCATCGCACGTTTCTCGCCGCGCCGGTGCCACAATTGACGTGGTGAACCTCGGCCCAGGCAGCAGAAAACACCCCCCTGCCTGTGCCGTCATATTGCGCATCGCCTTCCGTCTGACGCGCTCGGTCGTCAACTTGCGCGCATGGTCCGCTTCGCGCCTCCGGCCACCGGAGTCTGGGACGCCTACGAGGCGAGTGCTGTGCGCAAGTTCAGCCGGTCGCTCGTCGCGATGGCAATGCTCACAGGCGTCGCGTGGCGACTCTGTCGTGCGCTTTTCCTGGGCACGGGCCCGACTGACTCGCCGCTCTTTTTCGGCTCGGTCATCGCGCTTGGCGTGCTGGTGTTCTTCGGTATGGCGACGCTTCACCTGGGCAACTTTCCGCTCAAGCGCTGGCTCTGGCGGGTGCCTGTATTCGCGCTGGTCGAATGTCTGACCGAAGTCTCGATGTCGGCGCTGCTGATCTCCTTGGCGCGCGAGCCGTACGGCAGCACGCTGGCCACCTGGAGTGATCTTGGCAGCATCGCCGCGAAGGTGGTCAGCTGGCACGTCGTGGCACTGACCATTTATGCCGGCATCCTCGCGATCGTGGTGCAGGGCATCCGTCGTTCCGTCAGGGCTGCCGGCGACACCGTGATCGACGATCCGAAGGACGATAAGAAGGACGATCGGTAGGACGTCAGCCGCACGACCAGCAGCAGAACGGACCGTACACGACTCACGTCTTTCGACACAGGAGCTTTTCCCATGCGCCGCGCCGCACATCGCCTCATGCTTGCGGCCAGCCTGCTGGCCACGCCGCTCGTCGCACAGGTCGGGCCGCATCTTCGCGACAGCGACGCGCGCCGTCCCCTCGGTACGCAAAAAGAATGGGCCGCGGCACAGCAGCAGTGGCTCACGCTGCGCATGGAACGCACGCTGCCCGCGTTGATGAAACGCGACAGCGTGGACATGTGGATCGTGCCGATGCGCGAGTACAACGAGGATCCGGTGTTCTCGTCGATCGTATCGCCCACCACGCTCAATGCGCGCCGACGCACCATCTACGTCTTTCACGATCTCGGTGGTGACAAGGGCATCGAGCGACTCGCACTCGGCGGCACGTCGCAGGGAGGCGTCTTCACGGCGGTGCGCTCGCAGATCGCCGCCACCAACGTCAGCTCCGGCCGCACGACCGCCGAACTCTGGGGCTCGGCGCAGTGGGACGTGCTCACGAAGGTCATCCTGGACCGCAAGCCGAAGCGCATCGCGCTGAACATCGACACGACCTTCGCCTTCGCTGATGGGCTGACACTTGGTGAGTACACGGGCATGCTGTCGCGCGAGGTGTTGAAGCCGGTTGGCGACTGGCGTCCGGAGATCGTGACTGCAGGTCGCCTGGCCGTCGACCTGATCGCGATCCGGCAGCCCGAGGAAGAGGCGACGTTCACGCGAATGAACCGCCTCACCTGGGACATCATCGAGGAGGCGTTCTCGGGGCGCGTCATCACGCCCGGTGTCACGCGCACCAGCGACGTGGTCTGGTGGATGCGCCAGCGCATGGCGGATTACGGGCTCACGACCTGGTTCCACCCGTCGGTCGACGTGCAGCGCCGCGGATCCACCGATCAGCAGCTTGGCGACGACCCCGTGATCCAGAAGGGCGACGTGCTGCATTGCGACTTCGGGATCACGGCGATGCGCCTGAACACCGACACGCAGCACATGGGCTACGTGCTGAAGGACGGCGAGACCGAGGTGCCGGTCGGCCTGCGCGCCGCGCTGACAACCACGAATCGCCTGCAGGACATCGTGTTCTCTGAGATCAAGGCGGGCCGCAGCGGCAACGAGGTGCTGCAGTCATCGCGGCAGCGGATGACGCGCGACAGCATCGTGGGCACCATCTACTCGCATCCGATCGGGATGCATGGGCATGGCGCCGGCCCGCTGATCGGGTTGTGGGACTATCAGGATGGCGTGCCGGGTCGCGGCGACCATGTGATGCAGCCCGGCACCTGGTTCTCCATCGAGCTGCAGTCGGCCTCGAAGGTGCCGGAGTGGGGCAACCAGATGGTGCGCGTGGGACAGGAAGAGGATGTGATTCTCGATGGGGCCGGCGTGGTGCGCTGGGGGTATCAGCGGCAGACGCGGTTTCACCTCGTGAAGCGGTCGACAGCCGCCGGTGCAGCCGGCAATCGCTGAGCCAGCCCAGCGGTGGCGGTGTAACTTTGGGGCAGTGGTCGTCGGACTTCCTGACGACCGGGTTTGATCGGGATCGTCATGCGGAAGAAGAACAAGGAACTCATCGTCGTCGGCGACCGGGTGCTCGTTTCCATTCAGGAGGGAGAGGAGCGTTCGTCGGTGGGCCTGTACCTGCCGCCGACTGCCGTGGACAATCAGGCGGTGCAGGGCGGTCGCATCGTCGCGACGGGTCCCGGCCTGCCGATGCCGGACCTGGCGTCGCAGGACAGCGACGAGCCGTGGAAGAACGCGCAGCCGGGACCAGGCGGTGCGCGACATGTCCCGATGCAGGCACGGAAGGGCGATTATGCGCTGTTCTTCCGCAAGGCGAGTGTGGAAATCACTTTCGAGAACGAGCGATATTTGGTGGTGCCGCAAGCCGCCATCCTGGCGCTGGTTCGCGACACGAACGTAGCCGACGACATCCTGTTCTAGTCTGTCGCTGCTCATTCACTTTCTGGCAGGAGCTGGACCCATGTACGACGAACGTTTCATTGCCCCGATGCGCGCCGAGCTGACCGATCTCGGTGTGCAGGAATTGAAGAGCGCGGCCGATGTCGATCAGGCGCTGAAAAGTGCCGACGGTACGACGCTGGTAGTGGTCAACAGCATGTGCGGCTGCGCAGCCCGGAACGCGCGCCCCGCGATCAAGACGGCGCTGGCTCACACGGCCACGCCCGACAAGAGTGTGACGGTCTTCGCCGGTCAGGACCCCGAGCCGACGCAGGCCGCCCGCAGCTACATGACGGGGTACCGCCCGAGCAGCCCGAGCATCGCGCTGATGAAGGACGGCAAGGTGGTGTTCATGCTGGAGCGTCACCAGATCGAAGGCCGCACCGCAGACGAGATTTCGCACGACCTCGTGGGTGCGTTTGACCAGTACTGCGCATAGCCCGGCGTCTTCGAACCATCGCGCACTTCGACGTTCAAGAACTCCGCGGCTGAACTCCGCTCACACGGAGCCGCGGAGGCACGGAGATACGGGTGTCGCGTCAGTCCTGAAAGACTGCTGGAGGCAGAAAAAGCTGTAGGAGCTGCGTGTACACGAACGCAGTTCCGACAGCTTTTTTCGTCTGCGTCGAGACGCAAGGCGTCGCGACGCGCGCGAGCCCTCCGTGCCTCCGCGGCTCCGTGTGAGCGGAGTAAGACGTTGCCCGCGCGACGGCTTCCGAGTCACGCCACGAATGCCTCGCGACGCATGCCGCGCGAAGAACGCCGACAGCGCCGCCGGTTCCTCGACCGGCGCACTGTGACCCGCACGCGGAATGATTCGCAGCTCGCATCCGGCAATCAACGCATGCTCCCGCCTCGCCTTGGCCGCTGGATCACGCTGCCGAGGAAGATGTCGCGACGTTTACCGGACCCGCGTTCAGCGCGACCATGTCATCGTACACCTGCTCGATGGACCATTGCCACCGGTGTCTTCCACCCAGAGCCGCGTGTCGCGGATGGGACGCAATGTCATGCGCCTGACGGCCAGTCGTGCATCAGGCGTAGCGCAGCCACTTGAACAGCTCACGCACCGTGGGTCGCTTGCCGTACATCAGCAGGCCCACGCGATAGATGCGCGCCGAGAACCAGATCGCGGCGAGGCAGGCCACCACCATGCCGATCATGCTCACTGCAATCTCCCACGCCGGCACGGCGATGAGGCTCATGCGCATGGGCATCATGATCGGCGCAGCGAACGGCAGCATCGACATCACCGAGGCCAGCGTGCTTTGCGGCGCCAGTGCGACGGGCTGGATGAAGATCGCGCTCACGATCAGCAGCATCGCGACCGGCGTCGCGGCCTGCTGCGCCTCGGACTCACTGTTCACCGTGCTGCCCACTGCGGCATACAGGCACGAATAGAAGACGTAACCCGCGACGAAGAAGAAGAGCACCGCGCCAATGAGGCCGAACGAGAAGCTGGGCAGTCCCGACATCAGCTCGCTGGAGGTCCGCGCGCTGGCGGCGGCGTTGTCACCCGTCACGCTCCGCTTCACCAGCATCGGCACCACGTTGGCGCCGAGCCATGCCGAGCTGCCGATCCAGACGCCGAGCTGCGTCATCGCCACGGCACCAATGCCGATGATTTTGCCGGCCAGCAGAATCTCGGGGCGTACGCTGCTGATCACTACCTCGGCCACCCGCGTGGTCTTCTCCTCGATCACGCTGCGCAACACCGTCTGTCCGTACAGCAGCAGCACGATGTAGAGCAGGAACGCCACCAGCAGGCCCACGATCGCGCCGCCCACACCTGACTTCTCGCGGCCCTTGCTGCTCAGCTGCGTCTTGTCGAGCTGCACGTTGAACTTGGTCAGCGAATCAATGCGCGCGGCACTGATGCCGGCACCTTCCAGCCGCAGCTCGAGCAGCGCTTTCTGCACGGCATCGTCCATGCGCCGCATGTCCGGCACGGTGGACGTGTTGCGCCCCGTGTAACGCGCCGCACGTCCGCTCATCGTGGCGGTGTCCAGGATCAGGTATCCCTGCCGCTGCTCGGCGATGATCGCCTTCGTGGCCAGCGATTCGGCGGCCGCAATTTCCTGCAGCGGAACCGTCGTCACGACTGGCTTGACGGCAACCGTATCCTGCAGCGCCTGTGCGACGCGTTTGCCCAGTGCGGCACCGGTCGCATCGATGATCGTGATGTTCGACGACGACGGTGAGGCCTTCGTGCGCGAGACGAACAGCACCGGGATCACCGTCATCGCCAGAAACAGCAGCGGGCCCAATAGCGTCGCGATGACGAACCACTTCGTGCGGACGCGTTCCAGGTACTCACGCCGGATGATCGCCTTGAGCTTACCCATGTCCACTCATCCCCGCTTCGACTCCGGTGGCCCCGACCTTCTCGAGGAAGATGCGATGCAGCGATGGCTGCACACGCTCGAACCGCTGCAGTGACGCGCCGGCGTGCACGAGTCGCTGCAGCAGCTCGCTGCTCGATGCGCCGTCGGCCAGTTCCAGCTCCAGGAAGCGATTCTGGTCGTCCATGCTCGCGATCAGCGTCGTGTCGCGCAGAATCGCGTCGACCGCCGAACCGGGTGCGCCGTCGAACGAGACCGCGACCGTGCGGCCTGCATGCGCCGCCTTCACGTCGGAGACGGCGCCGTCCAGCACCTTCTGCCCCTGCGCAATGATGCAGATGGAGTCGCAGAGCTTCTCGGCATTGTCCATGATGTGCGTACTGAAGATCACGGTCTTCCCGCGCGCCTTCAGTTCCACGACCGTGTCCTTCAGCGCCTGCGCGTTGATCGGATCCAGTCCGCTGAACGGTTCGTCCAGGATCACGAGATCGGGATCGTGGATCAGCGTGCCGATGAACTGCACCTTCTGCTGCATGCCGCGACTGAGTTCGTCCACCTTCGAGTTTCCCCAGTCCTTGTCGACGGTCTTCAGCGACATGCGCTCCATCCACGCCTCGATGCGCCGCTCCGCTTCGCTGCCGTCGATACCCTTGAGCTCCGCCAGAAATTTCAGAACGTCGCGCACCTTCATCTTCTTGTAGAGGCCACGCTCCTCGGGCAGGTAGCCCACGCGATCCAGCACGCCCGTGTCGGTGTGTCGCTTGCCGAAGAGCGTGATAGTGCCTTCGTCGGGCGCGATGATGTCCAGGATCATGCGGATCGTGGTCGTCTTGCCGGCCCCGTTGGGGCCCAACAGTCCGTACACGGCGCCGCGCGGCACTTGCAGCGAGAGGTCACGAACCGCGACATGCTCGGCATATCGCTTCGTGACGCCGCGGATATCTATTGCCAGGTCAACCATGAGGGGCGGAAGGAGTCGCAGGGATGATCGCGAGGAAACTGGCGCGAATCGGAACAGTCCGGTCGTGCAGGTGAATCTACGTGCGCTCGTCGTGCCTGTTTCGACCGGTGCGCACGGACGTGGCGCTGACGTCGCGCCGGCAAACATGCGTTGCCTGACGGCGGCACGCTCTTCGTGAGCCGCGGCGTCCGCGCGAGCACGGTACCTATCGCTGCGACTGTCCCGTCGACCTTTTGCTGGTGCGCCTGCACAGGCCCACGCCGTAAGTTCGTGACATGATTATTCCTGTTCGCCGGCCTGTTCGCCAGATGGTGACGACGCTCCTGCTGTGCGGCGCCTGGGGCTGCGGCGCGAGGGACGTGGCGCCGGAACGCCAGCTCACGATCTTCGCCGCCGGCAGCCTCGCACGACCGCTGCGCGAGGCACTGGACTCGATCGCCGCCGCGGGTGGACCCAGTGTGCGGATGGAGATCATGGGCTCCCGCGAATTGCTTCGATCCGTGATTGCGCTGCGTCGCACGCCGGACCTGATCGTGACTGCCGACGCGGACGAGCTGGAACGGTTGCTCATCCCGCAATACGTGATGTCCGCCACCACCTTCGCGCGCAATCGCGTGGTGCTGGCGCTGTCTCGCCGCCTGCCGACGACCGACACGATCACGGCCGCCAACTGGGCCGATGTGGTCAGCACGGGCCGGCTCCGCGTGGCGCGGGCCGATCCCGCGCGCGCACCACTTGGCTATCGCACGCAGATGGTCTGGCAGCTGGCCGAACTGGAGCTCGATCGGCCGGGGATCGCGGCCAAGCTGGCATCCGCGTCACCCGCCTCGCTGCTCCGCGGTAACGAGGCGGATCTCGCGGCCCTGCTGGAAAGCGGCGACGCCGACGCGGCCTGGTGCTATGAGTCGCTGGCCCGCGCACTGAAGCTGCCGTACGTGCGCATCGGTGATCGTCTCGACTTCGGAACCGAGAGTGACTCTGCTTCATATCGCCGCGCGTCGGTCGCGATCACCGGCGAGATGCCCAACGAGCCGATCACGATTCGTGGCATGCCGATCCGGTATGCCATGGCTGCCGTCAGCAACGGACCTGACCTGATCCAGGCTACGGTGCTCGCCGCTCGACTGCTGGACTCCACCAGCGTGCGCATCATGCGTCGCGCCGGACTGGATGTGCTGGGTACGCCGCGCGTGGTGGCGGTCCCCTCCCGGATCGTACTGCCGCAGTGACCGCGTCCCTGTCACGCGTGCTGCTGACGGCCGTCGCGACACTGCTCGGATCATTGCTCGTGCTGTCGCTGGTGCTGCCGACCGGCACGCTGGTGGCCGGCGCAGGGCTCGCGGGCATCGCCGGCGCATTCGCCGATCGCGAGGTGCTGCAGGCAATCGGGCTCACCATGCTGTGTGCGACGCTGGCGACGGTGCTCGCAGTGCTCGGCGGCATTCCGGTGGCATACCTGCTCGCGCGCGTGCCATTTCGCGGACGTGCATTGGTGGAAGCACTGCTCGAGCTGCCACTCGTCATTCCGCACCCGGTGATTGGCATGGCACTGCTGCTGGCGATGGGTCGCGAGAGCGCGGTGGGTGCGCTACTCGCACCGGTCGGGCTGTCGGTGGTGAACTCACCGCTCGGCATCGTGGTCGCGATGCTGGTGGTGAGTGCGCCGCTGTTCATCCTCGGCGCTCGCGAGAGCATTGCACGCGTGGATGCGCGACTGGAAGCGGTGGCGCGCACGCTGGGCGATGATCGCGTGATGGCGATTCGTCGCGTGACGCTGCCGCTGGCCCGCAACGGCATCGTGAACGCCGGCACGACGATGTGGGCGCGCGCGACCAGCGAGTTCGGCGCCATCGTGATCGTGACGTATCATCCGCGTGTGGCGAGCGTGCTGGCGTACGATCGCTATGTCACCTACGGTTTGCGATCGGTGCTGCCCGTGGCAGCCGCGCTGGTGTGCGTGGCGCCCGGCGTACTGCTGATGATCCGCATGGCACGCCGGCCGGAGCGCGCATGATCGACATCACCTTGCTCACGGTTCGCGTCGCAGGTTTCACGCTTGACGGCGCGTCGTTTCGCGTGCCGGCGGGCGGCGTTGGCGTGGTGACCGGACCCACCGGTGCCGGCAAGACCACGCTGCTCGAAACCATTGCCGGCGTGCGCCCGCTGAGCGGCGGCACGATCGTGCTGGATGCCCGCGACGTGACGCGCGTCGCACCGGAGCAGCGCGGCGTGGGACTCGTTTACCAGCAGGCGTGGCTCTTTCCGCATCTCACGGTGCGACAGAACGTGGAGTACGGGGCGCGCGATGCGGCGGTGGTGCAGGCACTCATGCGCGTGCTGCATATCGACGCGTTGGTGCAGAAGCCCGTGCCGACGCTCAGCGGCGGCGAGCGTCAGCTGGTGGCACTGGCGCGTGCGCTGGCGCGTGCACCACGCACGCTGCTGCTGGACGAGCCGTTCGCCGCGATGGACAGCGCGCTCCGCGGCGGTGTGCGTACGGCGGTGCTGTCGTGGGCCCGCGAACATGGCATGACGACGTTGCTCGTCACGCATGATGCAGCAGAAGCGATGCTGCCGGGCAGCGTGCAGGTGCGCGTGGAACGCGGAGCCGTCACGACGGCGGCGTGACGCCGGCATGACAGGCGTGAAGCGGCAGTGTCAGTGTTTCAGCAGCCGCCTTCGCAGCGTCAGCAGCGTACCTGCGCTCGCCTCCAGCAGCAGCACGATGATCACGTAACGCACCACGCGACCTGCACCCAGCGCGAATGCGAACACCGGAAACGGCATCGCGACGGCGCCGGCGGTCATCGCCAGCGCCTTCGTGCTGAGCGGTGTCAACGCGCTGCCGATCACGAAGATCCAGCCCCGTTCCAGCATCAATGTCATGATGCGGGCAAGCATCGCGTCGGAGATACCGATCGCGTGCAGCAGCGGCGTGCCGACCGTGGCGAATGCGACCGCGCCGAGCCCGTAGGCAATGCATCCGCCTATCACCGACGCGAGTACGGCGGTGCAGGCCAGCACGCGCGTGCGCGGCGGATCGGCAATGGCCAGTGGCACCATCAGCAGATCCGACGGACCGGGCACCACCGATCCCTGGGCCAGATTCCAGAGGAACGTGGCAGGGATTGCACCACGCGCGTGCGCAAAGCGCTCCACGGCGGACCAGAGCGCAGGCAGTGACCATCGCATGTGCGAAAGCTACCGGCCGCAGGGGCGAACGCGTCAGCCACGGGATGTGCGCGTTGTATGTTCACGCTCATGACACGCATCGCCTTCGTCAACGGCGCCTTCGTCCCCGAGGCCCAGGCCACCGTTTCCATCTTCGACCGCGGCTTTCTCTTTGCCGACGGTGTGTACGAAGTGATCGCGCTGGTGGATGGGAGATTTGTGGACGACGGGCCACACCTCGACCGCCTCGATCGCTCCCTGCACGAGATCAGGCTCGCGTCACCGATGCCGCGGCCCGACCTGCACCGGATGCTGCTGGAGCTCGCGTTGCGCAACGGCGTCACCGAGGGGCTGGTATACCTGCAGGTCACGCGCGGCGCGGCCGAGCGCGACTTCGCGTTCCCTGCGGTGCAGGTGCCCACGATCATCGCGTATGCGCGTTCGCTGGCCGTGATCGAGCATCCACGTGCCGTCGCGGGTGCCGCGGCCATCACGGTGCCTGACCAGCGCTGGGCGCGCCGCGACATCAAGAGCATCGCGCTGTTGCCGCAGGTTCTCGCCAAGCAGGCGGCGCGTGAGGCCGATGCATTCGAGGCGCTGATGGTCGAAGGCGAACATCTGACCGAGGGCGGTGCGGCGACGCTGTTCATGGTGAAGGATGGCATGCTCGTCACGCATGCCTTGGGCACCGAGGTGCTGCCGGGCATCACGCGCGAGCGCACGTTTGCACTGGCTGCCGCGCGTCACATCGCGATCATCGAGCGCAGCATCGCCTCGGCCGAGCTGCACGGTGCAGACGAGTTGTTCCTGACGGCGGCGACAGCGTTCGTGATGCCGATCGTGCGGGTCGACGGGATCGCGATCGCGAGCGGTTCGCCCGGCACGGTCACCATGCAGCTGCGCGGCGACTACATCGCGAGCGTCAGGAACGGCGCAGCGGCATTGCCGGTCTGACCTCTGGTCGGCCGCGACCGCGTGCGGCGTCGCAGTGCACATCCACGGTTTACGTCCGCAGCTCAGCGTCGCGGCACCGTCACTACCTGCATGCCGGCCGCACGCGCTGCCGCGACGCCCGGCAGCGCATCC
Source organism: Gemmatimonadaceae bacterium (assembly GCA_014377535.1). Classification (GTDB taxonomy): domain Bacteria; phylum Gemmatimonadota; class Gemmatimonadetes; order Gemmatimonadales; family Gemmatimonadaceae; genus JACMLX01. Next base: position 32,901 of record JACMPK010000024.1, on the reverse strand, counting down.
TCGAACACCAGGCAGTGCGACGCGTGCACGCCGAGTCGCTCCGCGGCCAGCAGAAACATGTCGGGCGCCGGCTTTCCGCGACCGGGTGCCACGTCCTGCGGTGTGATCACGACCGGGAACAGCGACCGCAGCCCCGTCGCATCCAGTGCCGGCAATGCGATCTCGGGGCCGCCACCGGTCACGATCGCAACTGGTCGCGACAGGGCGACACGCCGCGCGAAGTCGGCCACCGGTTCAATGACACGCACCTCGGGCAGCATCTCCAGGTACAGGTGCTCCTTCTGCTCCACGAGCACGTGCGCGTCGAACGTCAGCCCGTAGTGCTGCGCAAAAATCACCGCCGATTCCAGCGTCGACACGCCGCCCAGCGAATAGAAGTATGCCTCGTCGAACGGCACCATGAGCCCAACGCGACGCAGTGCGATCTCCCACGCACGCAGGTGCACCGGCATCGAATCGACCAGTGTGCCGTCCAGGTCGAAGAGATACGCCGCGAAGTCGCCGTCAGGAATGTCGAGAAGCATCGGCTGAACATACTGAGGCCGGGCAGAGGTGCGGGACCTGCCGCCGCGTCGCGCCAGTGCCGCCGCGGGAGGATTTTGCTGCCGCGACGTGGCACATTCCAGCATGCGATTTCCAGCCTTCTTGTTGTTCTGCGCCGCCGCGGCCGCTCCGGTCGTCGCACAGTCGGCACCCATTCCGCTGATCCCGCTGCCGCGTGAAGTGGTGCGCGGCATGCGCGTCGCCATCGGCAACGGCCTCGCTGTCACCCACACAGGATCGGCAGACGACGCGTTCACCGCGCGCGACCTCGCTGAGTCGCTTGGTGAGCGACGGATCCGAGTGGACACCATCGCGACCACGGGCCGCTTCCGCGTGGAGCTGATTCGACTGGGTACCGCGCGCGCCACGCAGGTCATGCGCGACCACAAGATGGTGTTCGACTCGGCGATGACGGCTGAAGGCTACCTGCTGCTCGTCGACTCGAGCGCGGCGCACATCATCGGTGCCACGTCGCGTGGCCTGTTCTACGGTGCGCAGACGTTGAAGCAGCTGATCACCGGTACTGGCGCGAAGGCCGTGCTGCAGGCCGCATCGATCCGCGACTGGCCCGCCATGAAGTATCGCGGCTTCCACGACGACATCTCGCGCGGACCGATTCCCACGCTGTCGTACCAGAAAGCGCAGATCCGTCGCTTCGCGGCCGTCAAGCTGAACGTCTACTCGCCGTACTTCGAGCACTCGCTGGCCTACGCCGGCAACCCGCTGATCGCACCACCACGCGGCGCGATGACGCGCGAGGATGTGCGCGAACTGGTGTCGTATGCGACGAAGTATCACATCGACGTGATCCCCGAGCAGGAAGCGTTCGGACACCTGCATCATGTGCTCAAGTACGAGCTCTACTCCGACCTCGCCGAGACGCCGCATGGGCACGTGCTCGCGCCGGGCAAGCCGGGTTCCATGGAGCTGATCACGTCATGGTTTGCACAGATCGACACGCTCTTTCCGTCGCGCTTCATGCACATCGGTGCCGACGAGACGGTGGAGCTCGGGCGTGGACAGACGCGTGACCGCGTGCGGGCGGAGGGACTGGGCAAGGTCTACCTGCAGTTCGTGCGCGACATCAATACCGCCTTGAAGCCGACGGGCAAGCGGCTGCTGTTCTGGGCCGACATCGCGATGGAATCACCGCAGCTGGTGAACATCCTGCCGAAGGAAATGCTCGCGGTTTGCTGGGATTACTGGTCGTTCAACGGCTTCGAGCGCTGCCTGAAGCCGTTCAAGGACGCCGGCATGGAGACGTGGGTGGCGCCGGGCGTGAACAACTGGAACCACGTCTATCCGAACAACGCCGTGGCACTGCGCAACATTCAGGCGTTCGTCCGTGATGGGCAGGCGTTCGGCGCGACCGGTGTGCTGAACACGAACTGGGATGACGACGGCGACGCGCTCTTCGAGCAGGTCTGGTACGGCGTGCTGTTCGGCGCGGCGGCAGGGTGGCAGCAGGGTGAGTCGAGCATCCCGGAGTTCGAGCGCGCGTACGGCCGCATCTTCCACGGTGACACGACCGGCAGGATCGACGAGGCGCAACGCAAGCTGACTGCCGCGCATGCCGCGCTGGTGCAGACCAACCAGGGCGACGGTCGCAATGAGCTGTACTGGCTGGATCCATGGTCCGCCGAAGGCCAGATCGTGACGGCGAAGATTCGTCCTGGGCTCCGGCAGCTGCGTATTCAGGCCGAATCGGCACTGGTGCTCATCGCGCAGGCAAAGGCGCAGCAGCCCGACCTGCGCGAGCAGGCGGCACTGGAAGCGATGGAAGTCGGCGCACGCCGCCTGGATTTCATCGGCATGAAGTTCCAGTTTGCCGAGGAAATCGCGCAGATGTATGCGCGCGCGAGCACACCGATCAACGCGCAGACCAGCAATGACCTGAACGACATCAACTCGCCGCTGAACGGCCGCATCGGCGACCTGAAGGAAGGCTACGTGCTGGGCCGCGAACTGTACGAGCATGCATGGGGCAACGAGAACCGGCCCACCTACCTCGGCAACCTCACCAATCGCTATGACGCGGCGGCGCAGCTCTGGATCGAGCGCAGCGACAGGATACGCGGGGCAATGGCGCAATACCGCCGGAACAAGACGCTGCCGCGCATGGAAGACCTGGGCATTCCACGACCGGCGCCGATTCCCTGACCAGCGGTACATGCGACACGCGGGCCCCTCGTCATTCGAGGGGCCCGCGTTCCGTATCCATGCGTGAACTGCGGTGCCCTCGTTCGGGTCTGCCGCGATTCAAGCGCGCGTCACGACTCGTTCAGGGAAAGGTGAATGTGCCTTGGCGCGAGATGGTGTACGCCGTCGTGCCGGTGATCGGTGAGCCGTCGTTTGCGGCTCCTGTCCGGCCGCTGAAGCTGCTCCCCAGCTCAGCGACGCCCGAGCCCAGCGCCCAGCTGTTCTGCCAGCCGTTCACGCTGCTGAAGTCCGGCATCGTGAACGCAAACGCGCCGCTGTTCACGCGACTCGCGGTGGTGGACGTGATCACCCAGCGCCGGGCGCGCGCCTGCTGGTCGAACGTGATCACGAAGCGGTCGTTGAAGGCAGGTTGCGGAACCACTGCACTCACCGAGGCACGTGCGTACGGCGCACCGGAGACTGTCGCGATCACGGGCGAACCCGGATCTGCCGGCATCGCCATGCTCACCGATGTTGGACCACGCGTGTAGCGGGCGATGAAGCGCGTGAGCGTCGTGCCCACTTCCTGCGTCGCCTGAATCTGCTGCAGGTCGGTTGCGAGCATGCGTTCCGCCGGAACGCCCTGATACGAAGTCGGCAGGCCGCTGGAGAGCAACGTGGTGCTGAACACCGCGCTCGATCGCGTGGCAGTCGTGAAGAGGTTGCGGCCGGTGATCGTACCGTCGTTCGGAGTGGTCACGGTGACGCTGCCAGTCGCCGGCGCGAATGAAGTGCCGCCGGCCAGGTCGATCGTGCCCAGCGAACTGCCGTTCGCCGCGTTCACGCCCCGCGTGATCACGACGCGCTGGGCGCTGGTGGTGGCGATGTCGGCGCGGACCGCAATCAGGTCCAGCGCGCCGTCGACGACGCGGCTGATCGTGAACGCGGGCGTTCCGCTGTTGGTCACACTCGAGGACACGCCACCCAGCGACAGCGTGGCCAGTTCGTCAGGCGTCGCAAAGCCGGCAATGAGGCGGGCCAGCGCCTCCGGGCCGATGACGGGATTGGCCCCGCACCCGGCGGCGCCCGCCGCCGCGACTTCAGCCAGCGCGTAGTAGCGGATCTCGGTCACGGTGCGGCCCTGCTGCGTCCGCACCAATGCGACGCCGACCTGCGGCTGTCCAACGGCAAAGTCGTACACACCGCCGACCGCGGTCGCCGCCTGCCAGGTGCCGTCGCTGCCATCGAGGTATGCAAACCAGATCGGCGCGAGGTCAGGATTGCAGAAGCGCCACGTGATCCGATTCGTCGGTGGTGCCGCCACCGTGACGACATACGTCGCGGTGGCTTCCGTGAGGCCGGCGGCGTTTGCACGTGCGGTCAGCGTGTACTGCCCGGGCACGACCGAGGTGAGCGTGGTCACGGACAGGTTCACCGTGGCGGCAGCGATCGGGTTGGCCGACGAGAACGCCGTCGTCATGCCAGTGGGAGCACCAGTCACCGACATGTTCACGCCGCCGGTGTAGCCGGTCGAGCGCGTGATGGCCACCGATGCGGTCGCACCCTGCCCTGCAACGATCGACGCCGTAGCCGGCGCCACGCCGAGCGTGACCGCTGGATTGATTGCCGCCGTCGTGACCGTGAGCGAGACAGGAGTCGTCGCGTCCGCGACGCCGGTGCCGCGTGCGCGAACCGTCACGCTGGTCGTGGTGACGGCCGTCGTGCCCGAGGCTTCGAGTGTGAGGCTGCTCGTCACCACGCCGGCACCCAGCGTGGACGGCGTGAACGTCGCCGTGACGCCGGACGGCACTCCCTCAGCGGTCAGCTGTATGTCGCCGGCGAAGTTGATGCGGGCGACCGCGATCGCCGCAGTGCCCGTCGCGCCCTGCACCACCGAGACTGCCGCGGGTGTGGCCGATGCGAAGATGCCGGCGGTGGTCACGATGGGCTTCGTGGTGGCACCATCGCCACACGCCGCACCCCAGAGCAGGACGGAAGCCAGGGTCAGGCGCGAGATCGTGCTGTGCATGTTGGTGTCGGGACGATGTCGGAGTTCGTGGCGGTGGCGAAATGGGCCGCATCACCGACCGGGAAAGACCGTGAGGTGCAGTGTCGGCTCGCCGATCGTGTTCGGTCACGTTCGCTGATCACGATATATGGCATTTCGGCGACTGATTCCGAAAGCCGTGCGCGCGAAGAAAGTTGTGCCGCTCGACGGTCAGCGGAATGCGATCGCGTCGGAGATCGCACCGGTGACGAGCCGCACGCAGGCTTTCCTCGCCGGGAAACGGACGACGCTCGCCAGTGCGCGGAGGTCGCCAAGTGACGCGGCGTCCGGTTCGCTCAACGGCGTGACCGGCTCGATGAGCCGTTCCACCTGCGCAACGACCTGCGTTGCCTCCGCGACACTCAACCCTATCACGCGAGACAGCAGCATGGACGCGGTGGCCTGCGTGATGGAGCAGGCACGAGCGACGAATGCCGCATCCGTGATGCGCCCGTCATCCACCTGCACCTGCATGGAGATGGTGTCGCCGCAGAGCGGGTTCTGGTGCTCCACGCCGGCGGCAGCTCCGCTCAGCACGCCCTTGTGCCTGGGCGTGCGGTAGTGCGACAGGATGATCTCCTGATACAGTGACGCCACCCGTGGATCGGGTGGTGTCCCTGCTTTGAGCGGTACCGGCGGCGTGGGGTCAGCGGAGGGCGACATCGGCGAACAACGACTTGGCATGCTGCAGCGCCGTCATCAGCGCGTGCAGGTCGTCTGGGGTGGTGTGCACCCAGACCGAGGCGCGCGCGGTGGCCGGCACACCAAGGCGGCGCATCAGCGGCTGTGCACAATGGTGCCCGGCGCGCACACAGACGCCATGTTCGTCGAGAATGGTGGCCAGGTCGTGGGCATGCACATCCTCGAACGCGAAGCTTACCACGCCACTGCGCTCCTGCGCATGCATGGGCCCGAAGATGCGGATGCCATCCAGCAGTTGCAGCCCATCCAGCAGCAGCGCGGTCAGCTCGACTTCGTGTGCACGCACGCGATCCATGCCGAGTGCCGTGAGATAGTCGCAGGCGACCGCCAGGCCGACCGCATCGGCGGCGTTCGGCGTGCCAGCCTCGAACCGGTGCGGCAGCGTGTTGAACGTCGTCACCTGATCACCCACGATCTCGATCATGTCGCCACCGAACTGCCAGGGCGACATCGACTCCAGCAGCGCGCGGCGGCCCCACAGCACGCCGATGCCCATCGGCCCGCCCACCTTGTGTCCGCTGAACGCATAAAAATCCACACCCAGCGCCTCCACGTCCACCGCCAGGTGCGGCACCGCCTGCGCACCATCGCACACCACCACGGCGCCGACGGCATGCGCGAGTGCCACGATCTCCGTCACGGGGTTGATCGTGCCCAAGGCGTTGGAGACGTGCGGAAATGAAATGAGCTTCACGCGCGAATCCAGCATCGACCGCAGCGATGTCATGTCGATGCGCCCGTCGTCCGTCAGCTCCGCGATGCGGAACTCGGCACCGGTGCGCTTCGCAAGCTGCTGGAAGGTCACGAAGCTCGCATGATGATCCATCGCAGTCACGACGATCGCATCGCCGGCGCCGATGTGCGCATCACCCCAGCCGTACGCGATCAGGTTCATCGCTTCGGTCGTGCCTCGCACGAACAGCGTGCAGTCGGCATCCGTCGCACCGATGAACGTCGCGATCGTCGCGCGCGCATCATGGTACCGCTCCGTCGCACGCGCCGAGAGCTCGTACGCACCGCGGTGCGGATTGGCATTGTCACGCTCGTAGAACTGCTGCAGTGCGTCCAACACCACTCGTGGCTTCTGCGCGGTCGCGGCAGAATCCAGGTAGTGCAGGGTCGGCGTGTCGGCGAGCAGGGGGAAATCGCTGCGTGGAGCAAGAAAAGTCATCGTGGAGCACTCGTCGGGGCAATCATGATCGAATTGTCTTCAATACGGACGTCGTACGTCTTCACGTCATCTCCACCCGGACCGGTGAGCATCACGCCGGTCACAGGATCGAACTGTGCGCCGTGCCACGAGCATTCGATCAAGCCGTCGCTCGTGACCTCGCCTGCCGACAGCGGGAAATCGCGGTGCGAGCACCGATCAGCCAGGGCGCAGTAGCCGGCCGCAGTGCGGATCAAACAGACCTTCTCGCCCGTGCTCAGCACCACGGCCTGCATGGTACCGGTCGCCAGCTCGTTCACCCGCGCCACGACTTCGTACGCGTTGCCGGCTCGCGTCACGTCGTGCATGGTACCGGCTCTGGGTGCAGCAGCGCATTGCGGAACGCATGCCAGCCCAGCGACGCGCACTTCACGCGGATCGGGAAGCGCGACACACCACCAAGTGCCGCGATCTGGCCCAGCGTCTTCCGCTCTGCCATCGGATCCAGCGTGCCGGTGAGCAATTCATGCACCCGATCGAACATCGCCAGCGCGTCCGTGCGCGACTTGCCCAGCATGGCTTCCGTCATCAGTGAGGACGACGCCTTGGAGATGGCGCAGCCCTGGCCGACGAACTTCACCTCCGTGATCACCTCATCCTCGACGTTCATCCAGACCGTCACCTCATCGCCGCAGAGCGGGTTGCGCCCACTCGCGCGATGCGTGCAGACCGCTGGCTCGCCGTAATTGCGCGGCCGCCGGTTGTGATCCAGGATGATGCTCTGATAAAGCTCGTCGAGACCGGACATCTAGTGCTCGCGTGCAGCGTGTGCGGTGTTGTTGCCGGAGCCGGCATACCGCTCCAGCGTCAGCTGCTCCAGCGCCTGCTTCACCGTCTCGTTCTCGATCGTCTCGAGCACGTCGGCCGCAAAGGCATACGTCAGCAGCCGACGTGCCGTCTCTGCAGGCACCCCGCGACTCTTCATGTAAAACAGGCCCGCCTCGTCCATGCGACCCACCGTCGCGCCATGCGTGCAGCGCACGTCGTCCGCAAAGATCTCCAGCTGCGGCTTGGTGTCGATCCTGGCATCGGGTGACAGAAGCAGTGTGTGGTTGCTCTGCTTGCCGTCGGTCTTCTGCGCAATCGGGTGCACGTACACCTTGCCGTTGAACACCGCATGCGAGGCGTCGTCCAGCACGCCCTTGTACAGCTCGCGGCTGAAGCAGTTCGGCTGCGCATGCTCGATGCGCGTCTGGTGATCGGTGTGCTGCGTGCCTTTGCCCAGGTACAGGCCGTTCAGCGTCACGCCGCCGCCATCGCCATCCAGCACCGTGTACACGTTGGTGCGACTCAGCTTCGAGCCCATCGCCATCGAGAAGTTCACGTAATGACTGTTGCGCGCCTGGTGCACTTCCGTGGTACTCACGTGCGTGGCCAGGTCCGACTCGCGCTGAATCTTCGTGTGCGTGATCGTCGCGTGCTCACCGACGACCACTTCGGCCACATGGTTCGTGAAGTACGCCACATCGGCCATGCCGACGAAGCTTTCCAGCACCGTCGCCTTCGCGAATGCCTCCGCCACGATCAGCGTACGTGGAAACTTTGCCGACATCGCCGCCGCCGCATCCGACACATGCAGGATGTGAATCGGCGTTTCGGACTCGACGTGCTTCGGCACATGCACGAACACGCCATCCTGCATCAGGCCCGTGTTCATCGACGTCATCGCGTGCTCGCTCGTCGCGACCGTGCCGAAGTGCTGCTGCATCAGGGCGGGCTGCTCGCGCGTGGCCTGCGCCAGGTCCATCACCAGCATGCCGGCTGGAATCGAGTCCAGCGACGACAGGGACGGCGAGTAGCTGCCGTTGAGCAGCACGATCGTCGGCCACTCGGCATTGATCATGTACGGCGTGAGGTCGGCGACTGTTGTGGACGACGCACTCGCGCCGACGGTAAACGGCACCTCGGCGATCGACGACAAGGACGTGTAATTCCAGTCCTCGAGCGCCGTCGTCGGGAAGCCCAGCGCATTGAACGACGTCATGGCGGCCGCGCGCATCGGGGCGAGCCACTGCGGCTCGTCGCGCGCGATGCGGGCAGCGAACGCCGCCTGCCAGTGCGTCATGCTCACGCCAGCGCCTCCTGCAGCAACCAGTCGTAGCCCTTCTCTTCCAGCTCCAGCGCGAGCTCCTTGCCACCGCTGCGGATGATGCGACCACCGGCCAGCACATGCACGAAATCGGGGATGATGTAGTTCAGCAGGCGCTGATAATGCGTCACCACGATCGCCGCATTGTCCGGCCGGCGCAGCTTGTTCACGCCCTCCGCCACCACGCGCAGTGCGTCGATGTCCAAGCCCGAGTCCGTCTCGTCCAGGATCGCGAGCTTCGGCTCCAGCACCGCCATCTGCAGAATTTCGTTGCGCTTCTTCTCGCCGCCCGAGAAGCCCATGTTCACGCTGCGGGCCAGCATGGCATCATCCATCTCGACGATCTTCAGCTTCTCTTCCATCACGTCCAGAAATTCCATCGGATCCACTTCCTCGCCGCCACGTGCCACGCGCATCGCGTTGTAAGCGCTGCGCAGGAAATACGCGTTGCTCACGCCCGGAATCTCGATGGGGTACTGAAAGGCCAGGAACACGCCTTTGTGCGCGCGCTCCTCGGGTTCCAGCTCCAGCAGGTCCTCACCCTCGAAATGCACCGTGCCGCCGGTGACTTCATACGACGGGTGACCGGCCAGCACCTGCGCCAGCGTGCTCTTGCCGCTGCCGTTGGGGCCCATGATCGCGTGCACTTCGCCCGCATTCACGGTCAGGTTGATGCCCTTCAGGATGTCCTTCTCGCCGGCCGTGGCGGTGAGGTTCGAAATCTCGAGCATGATCGTGTCTCTCTGCTACGTGTGTGGAGATCGGAGTGGCGTTCGGCTCAGCCGACGGAGCCTTCGAGTGTGATGCCAAGCAGTTGCTGCGCTTCGAGCGCGAATTCCATCGGCAGTTCCTTGAACACTTCCTTGCAGAAGCCGGCGACGATCATGCTGACCGCATTCTCCGCGCTCATGCCGCGCTGCTTCAGGTAGAAGATCTGATCTTCCCCGATCTTCGTCGTCGACGCCTCGTGCTCCAGCGTCGCCGTGTTGTTGCTGATCTCGATGTACGGGAAGGTGTGAGCACCGCATGCATTGCCGATCAGCATGCTGTCACACTGCGTGTAGTTGCGTGCACCCGCCGCCTTCGGCAGCACCTTCACCATGCCGCGGTAGCTGTTCTGCCCGCGTCCGGCGCTGATGCCCTTCGACACGATGTTCGACTTCGTGTTGCGGCCGATGTGAATCATCTTCGTGCCCGTGTCGGCCTGCTGCATGTTGTTGACGACGGCCACCGAGTAGAACTCGCCGACGGAGTTGTCGCCCTGCAGAATCACGCTCGGGTACTTCCACGTGATCGCCGACCCCGTTTCGACCTGCGTCCACGAGATCTTCGCATTCTTCATCGCCTTGCCGCGCTTGGTGACGAAGTTGTAGATGCCGCCCACGCCGTTCTCGTCACCGGCATACCAGTTCTGCACGGTGCTGTACTTGATCGTGCTGTCGTCCAGCGCAATCAGCTCCACCACGGCCGCGTGCAGCTGGTTCGTGCTGCGCTTCGGCGCCGTGCACCCTTCCAGATAGCTCACGCTGGCGCCCTCCTCGGCCACAATCAGCGTGCGCTCGAACTGGCCCGTGTCCGCTGCGTTGATGCGGAAGTACGTGCTCAGTTCCATCGGACACTTCACGCCCTTCGGGATGTAGCAGAAGCTGCCATCACTGAAGACCGCAGAATTCAGCGCGGCGAAGAAGTTGTCGCTGTACGGGATGACGCTGCCCAGGTACTTCCGGATCAGTTCCGGATGCTCGTGCACCGCCTCGCTGAAGCTGCAGAAAATGATGCCATGCTTCGCCAGCTCGGCCTTGTACGTGGTGCCCACCGACACGCTGTCGAACACCGCATCGACGGCCACCCCGGCCAGCATTTTCTGCTCGCCCAGCGGAATGCCGAGCTTCTTGTACGTCTCCAACAGCGTCGGATCCACCTCGTCCAGCGACCCGAGCGGCTTGGCCGTCACCGGGGCGGAGTAGTAGCGGACCGCCTGATAGTCGATCGCGGGATAGTGAACATTGGGCCACGTCGGCTCCTTCATCGTCAACCAGCGGCGATACGCCTTCAATCGCCATTCGAGCAGCCACTCCGGCTCCCGCTTCTTGGCCGAGATCAGGCGCACCACATCCTCGCTCAATCCGGGCGGAATCGTGTCGGCCGCGATGTCGGTGACGAAGCCGTACTGGTACTCTCGGCCGACGAGGGCCTCGATTTCGGTGCTCATGGGGTCATGCCTCTCCACGCCGATCACCGGCGTTGCTCGTTGCCTGATCTGTCGGGGCGCAGGCCTGCTGCGCGCGCCCCATCACGTACTCACAGGTGTTGCACCCCGCCAGAATGTGCTGGCGACGTTCAGCCGGAATCCCGACGACGTCGGCGATGAACGCCGCCTCGGTCGCACAGATCTCCGGATACTGCTCCGCGACCGCCCGGATCGCGCAGTTGTGCTTGCGCAGAACCGGAAGCCCCGAATCCACATCCACATCGGCTTCCGCCATGTAGCCCATAGACGTCCACAGCTCGGCCAGCAGCTGCACACGCTCCGACAACGGGAGCTGCTGCAGCGCCGGCGCCGCCTCGGCCGCTAGCGATGTCCACTTTCGACGGAAGAAATCGCTCACGCCACCGCGCCCATGCTCGCTGGCAATCGAATCCAGCGTTTCCAGCAGCACCGTCGCGTACTGGCGCGGAAACAGCGCCTCACCGCCCCCGGACAGTGAAAATGCGTGCACCGGACCACCCACGCCCCGCACTTCGCGGGCGTGGCGCACCAAGCCGGCTGCCTCCAACGTTTCCAGATGCCGGCGCATGGCGTTGGGCGTCAGGTCGAACCGGGCGGCCAACTCACGCGCCGTCAATGGCTGGTGCTTCTTCAGCGCCAGCAGCAGTTCGGCCTGAATACCTCGGTATCCAACCAGAGACGTCCCAACTTCTTCCATGTGGCGCAAGCTAGTCGAATCCGGCAATTCGTCAACAAAACTGTTGACGAACTACGTGAAAGCCCAGCCATCGCCCACCCCAACACGGCTGTTCGATCACGGGAAGTGTCTGACCTCATGCATTCGCTGCAACGTCGTAGGCCCGAGGCGGGAACGGTTGGGAACATTTCATGTACGCGCGCTCGGCGCGCCTGCGGACACCGAACGGACGCTCGCATGCTCGGGCAGCCAGGCACCTGACACGCGAGAGACGCCTCCGTTGTGCTGCCCGTTCGCCGCCAGCAGTTCGCTCGTTCTCACCGAAATGCGTCCCGTCGTCCGCGAAGGCGTGGCTCCGGTTATCTTTGCAGCCCGGGTTCGGACCTCCGACCGGAAGGCTCGTTGCCTTCGTTGATGTCACTCCAGCGTGCAGATGGCCCATCTCATCTTCGGCGATCAGACGCGACCCCTCGGTTTGGGCGTCCTGTCCATCGGAAGCGGTGTCGAAGCGACCTGGCGCATCCGCGAACCCGACCTGCTCCGCCTGCACGCGCTGGTGATGTCCGATGTTTCGTCTGGCACGGCTACGATCAGTCGTGCGAACGTGGACGCGGACATCAGGGTCAACGGCGAGTCGCTCACCGGCGAGCCGTACCGTCTGCAGCCCGGCGACACGATCGTGATGGCGTCCTCGCACGAATTCCGCTTCGTGTCGGAGGCGCCGCTGTCGGTCACGGGGACCGGCACAGGCTGGCTGCGCGACGCACGACGCGATCGCATCTACGCCATCGGGCAGGACGCCACGACGATCGGGCGCGAGGCGGGCAGTACGGTGCTGGTGCAGGAGCCCGAGGTGCACAAGGTCCACGCCCGCCTCGAGCGTGAGGGCGATGCAATCCGCCTGCTGCCCGAGGTTGGCGCGCTGATGTTGCTGAACGGCAACAAGGTCGAGCGCGCCACGCGCCTGTCCGATGGCGACGCGATCGGCATCGGCCGCACGGTGCTTTGGTTCACGGTGGATCCGCCAGTGCGCCGAGCGCTCGAGACGGCGATCGCGATGCGTTCGAACCATTACACCCGTCATGTGCCGACGGGTAAGCTGGGCGTCGTCGAGCGCCGCGAGGAGCGTGAAGTGCGCCAGCGTCGCACCTGGCAGCGCGCGATCACAGGAATCGCGCTGCTGCTGCTGCTCGGACTCGGTGGTGTCCTGGCCTGGCGCTATGGCTTGATCGCCCCGCTGCTGCAGTACCTGGACTGAATGCACACGCCGCATCGACTCGTGACGGCTGCGGCACTCACGCTTTCGTTCGCGGCATGCCGCGCACCCGATGGCGCGTCACCCGGCAGTCCGCAGGCCACCGCTACCGTCGACTCGCTGCCGGCGGTCGACTCCGCCGCCGGCGAACGGCCGGACACGGTGCCCGCACCGCCCATCGACAGCACCACCGTGATGCTCGCGCTGTTGCCAACCGACGCGAAGGCACCGCTCGACGGCGAATCGGCGGCACTCGCCGAACGTGCCGTCTTCGCCCCGCGCACACAGCGCTGGTTCATGGCCCGATTGGTCGACAGCGCACCGGCCGTGGACATCGGCCGTATCGACGACGGCGTGAGCAGCTCATCGGCGGCACAGTCGGCACTGGTCCGCATGCTCGCCGCCCGCAGCCCGATCCAGCCGGGCATGCCGTTCACGCTCCACGGCCCCGCTGGTGCGATGAGCGTGACAGTGGCTGACCTGCGTGTCACGGGTCGTCGCATCGTGGCACGCCTGAATGCACCGGCCAGCGCAATACTCGGCACCGCCATGCCGGTCGAGTGGCGAGGCATGCCGCCACGCACACCGCGGCGCAACGCCGCCGCGGCCTGCGATCCCGGCGACACCACCGCGATCTCGGCAACCGTCGCTCGCTACACGCCGTCGAAAGACACGTCAGTCAGCGTCGTATACGGCTGCTTCGGCACATTCCGCGCCCTGATCGCCATCCGTCCTCTCGCGATCACGCCCGAAACGATCGAGAAGGTCGTGCTGGTCAGGTCCACCGGCAAGACACGCAGCGGCCGCCTCCGCGACCTGTCGTATCCGCTCCACGAGCTGATCTCGGTGCTCGATGTCGACGGCGACGGTACGCATGAAATCATCGTGCACAGCCTGCGACCGGCCATGGAAACGTGGGCGGCGCTGCGCATGACGGACTCCGTCAGCTTCGCACGTTTCGCCAGCGGCTTCACGGTCGAGAAACGCTGACCGGCGCGGCGGAGATCGGCAACGGCACGCAGCTGTTCGCTGTTCACGGCCGTTCCGCATGGCGAAGCCGCCGTTTTCCGTTCAATCCGGTTCATATATGGCGAAGCCGCTGCGCTGCGTCAGGGCCGTTGCCGTTCCAGCCAGTGAAGCAGAATGAGCCATTCCAGCCGCGGCGCCTCAGGCGGTCGCGCCAGCCTGTCGTGTCTTGCGGGCAGCGCGAAAGCTCCGGATGCAGAGCACCAGGAAGATCAGGCAGATCGCGAACATGGCGCCCTGCACGAGCGCGCCGAGCGGGCGCGCAACCTGGTCACCGCTCAGGATCGCGAAGAATCCGGGCAGCCCGCGCGCCGAGCCAAGCACGCCGAGCAGGGCGAGCACCGACGCACCGTGCATGGCGTGCTTCTTCATGGCCGGATTCAGGGCGAGCACGCCGCAGAATTCCAGCAGCGATCCGAACGCGAGGGGAATGAGTGCCGTCAGGCTCCTCGAGTCACTGAAGAGGTAGCCCATGAGGCCGAGGACCGACAGCAGGACGCCGGTGACGATGGTGACGAGTGGCATGTACGATCTCCGTGAAACGATGAGGCAGGTCGCCCGACAGGCGCGGCGTTCGGTAAATTCTACTGCATTCGATCCGGACTCTTTCCCCTGCGCCACGCGATTCATGACCCTCGACGAGTATCAGCAGCTCGCCGCACGCACGATCGGCACCCGTACCCATGCCGACCAGCTCTCGAACATGGCGCTGGGTCTGGCCGGTGAAGCGGGCGAGACGGCGGACATGCTCAAGAAGCATCTGTTCCACGGCAAGCCACTGGACCCTGACGAGGTGATGAAGGAGCTGGGCGACGTGATGTGGTATGTCGCCGGCATGGCGACGGCCATGGGTATGTCACTGGATGATGTGGCGCAGCGCAACGTGGACAAGTTGCGCACACGCTATCCGGACGGGTTTTCTGCCGAGGCCAGTGCGCTACGCAGGGACGTTGTTGCGTAATCTTCGTATTTGCTGCGTTGCTGCTCTGATACTGGCATCTTCATGTCGCAGTGGCAGGCCGCCGGCGCGCGCTAACCGAGACACGTGGTTCGAATCATCACGACCGGTGCCAGCGCAGGTTGGGCCAGTAGCCGACCTCGCGCTGTACGATCCCGCAAAAGGCGTCGTCACCCTCGAGGACGCCGACCGTCTGCGCGCCCGCGTGCTCGTGGTTCCGGTGCTCGGCAAGTATCCAGCCGATGTGGGGGCGACATTCTCCGATGGACGGAGTGGTGCGCGGCGGCACAATGCCGCCGATATCATGGCGCCGCGCGGCACGCTCGTCATCAGCGCGGATGACGGTGTGATCCGGCGTCTGGGCGTCAGCACACTTGGTGGCATCACCATCTACGCCACGGATCCTGACGACCGGTTCGTCTATTACTACGCCCATCTCGACGGTTACGCCCCTGACCTGCACGTGGCGCAGCGAGTGCGGCGGGGTGACATCCTCGGTTACGTTGGGACTACGGGGAATGCGCCGCCGGATGTGCCGCACCTCCATTTCCAGATCATGCGGCTGCTCGATCGCAATCGACTGTGGGACGGTGTCCCCATCGATCCGAAGCCGTTTCTCCAGCTCCCGGGAGCGTTGCGTTGACCATGACCAGCAAGGACCGCGCAGCGCTGCGCGGTGAGGCGCATCACCTGAGCGCGGCGGTGCATATCGGGCATCAGGGTGTGACCGACAACATCGTCGCCACCATCGATGATGCACTCCGCACCCGCGAGCTGGTGAAGATTCAGCTCGCAAAGACCACGGACGAGACCCCCAGGGCGGCCGCTGCGCGAATCGCCGACGCGACCAGCGCCGAAGTCGTCCAGGTCATTGGGCGCACCTGCACGCTGTATCGCTGGAACCCGGACCTGAAGCGGAAGAGCGGCGTCGCCCCGTGGCGCAGTTAGCGGGATCGCTGTCGACGGCATGCGCGTTATACATGTGTTGCGTCGGCAGAAAAACTGCATAGATCCATCTGCAGCAGCATCACCGGTCGTTCCAGCGGGATTCGAGCCCGCTTCCCTCAGAAGACTTTCAATCGTCGGACTGCGCATATGCCGTATGTGATCACCGAAGCCTGCATCAATACCAAGGACAAGGCGTGCGTCGACGTCTGCCCCGTGGACTGCATCTATGAAGGTCCGGAACAGCTGTTCATCCAGCCCGACGAATGCATCGACTGCGGCGCCTGTGAGCCGGAGTGCCCGGTGACTGCCATCTTCCCCGAAGAAGACGTGCCGGCCGCGATGGTGAAATACGTGCAGATCAACCGCGACGTCTTCAAGAGCGACACACCGCCGGGCCGCCCCACGCGCTGATCGTGCGTGTGCGGCGCCAGTCAGTTCTCGCGCACCGCCACGTCCAGGAATTCCGCGGTCGCCGCATTGACCACCTGCGGCTGTTCAAGCGGCGCGAGATGACCCGCATCCGGAATCGTCACGAGGCGTGATCCCGGGATGGC
Source organism: Gemmatimonadaceae bacterium (assembly GCA_014377535.1). Classification (GTDB taxonomy): domain Bacteria; phylum Gemmatimonadota; class Gemmatimonadetes; order Gemmatimonadales; family Gemmatimonadaceae; genus JACMLX01. Next base: position 16,524 of record JACMPK010000024.1, on the reverse strand, counting down.
CGAGGACATGGCGATCGACTCTGCGACGGGCGTGAGTTCGTCGTCCATGCCGACCAGCACCAGGGTTGGCACCGTGATGGTCTCCAGCGTGCCGGTCGAGTCGCGACGATCGATCATGGCCTGTGCGGCACTCACCACGCCGCTGGCCGGAGCGCGGCGCAGCATCACACCCACGCGCTCCACGAGTGCCGGATCGCGTTCGCGGGTCGCGCGTCCGAGTTGCGAGGCCACAAGGCTGTCGACGAGTGCGCCGACGCCATCTCGTTGCACCGACGCGATCAGCTCGCGGCGCTTCGCTGCCGCGGCCTCGTTGTCCGCGCCGGCCTTCGTGTCCATGAGCATCAGTGCGCGGACACGCGCGGCATGGCGACGCCAGAAAGCGAATGCGACGTACCCGCCCATCGACAACCCGCCGATGACCGCCTGGGTCACGCCGGCCGCATCCAACATCGCAGCCACCGCATCGGCGTACCCATCCATGCCGGGCGTGGTGAGTGGCGCTGATCGTCCGAAGCCCGGCAGGTCCGGCATCAGAAAGCGGGTATCGGGGAACGCTGTTTCGCATGCGTCACGCTGCGCATCCCAGAGCCCGCGGTCATGGGGAAATCCGTGCAGCAGGACGACGGTCTGCGATCCGCGATGCGGTCCGACGTCGTTCCACGCGAGTGTTCCGTGCGGCAATGACAAAGTCTGTTCCATACGCTGAATCTTGCACGACGCGCGCCACGATAGGCAGGGGCGGATATCCTTGTGGATGCCACCTCGCCCGCCAAGCCACATCATGCAGTACCTCGATACCGCGCACGCGGTGGCCGGTTTTGCTGCAGAGATTGCTGGAGCCCCCAGCATCGCACTCGATACCGAAGGGGCAAGCTTCCACCGCTTCGTGGACCGCGTCTACCTGATGCAGCTCTCCACGCGCGATGCGACGGCCATCGTGGACCCGCTGCCGACTGGCGACCTGTCGTCGCTGCGCCCGCTCGTGGAAAGTCCCGGTGTCGAGATCGTGTTTCATGATGCCGATTACGACCTGCGACTGCTGCGGCAGGACTACGGTTGGGCGACGCGCCACATCTTCGACACGCGCATCGCCGCGCAGCTGCTCGGCTACAAGGCGTTCGGACTCGCGGCGCTGTTGGAGCTGCACTTCGGCATCTCGCTGGACAAGAAGTTCCAGCGCGCCGACTGGAGCCTGCGCCCACTGAGCGACGGCATGCTGCAGTACGCCTCGCAGGACACGATGTACCTGCTCGCATTGCGCGACATCCTGCATGGGGAGCTGGATGCCAAGGGTCGCCTGAGCTGGGCGAAGGAAGAGTTCACGCGCCTGGAGCAGACGCAGTGGTCGGCCGAGGATTCGTCGCAGAACTTTCTGAAGTTGAAGGGCGCGCGCGATCTCAAGCGCCGTGAGCTCGCGGTACTGCGCGAACTGGTGCCGTGGCGGGACGGCGTCGCGAAGGAACTGGACCGCGCCACGTTCCGCGTGGTGAGCAACGACGTCTTGCTGGAGATCGCACGGACGCAGCCGACGACGCGCCAGGCACTCGGCGTGATCAAGGGCATGCCGCGCGGCGTGCTGGAGCAACGCGGCGAGGTCGTGCTGGCGTGCGTCACGCGCGCGATGGCACTGGACGAGGCGGAGTTGCCGAAATTCCCGAAAGCGCCGCGATGGGAGAAGGACCCGGAGTTCGATGACCGCGCGGCACGCATGCGCACCGTGCGCGACGAAGTCGCCACGCGACTCGAACTGGATCCGGGTGTGCTCTGCTCGCGCGAGAAGCTCGAGACGATCGCGCGTCGGATGCCGACGACGATGGATGAGCTGTATGAAATTCCTGATCTGCGCCGCTGGCAAGCCGACCTGCTCGGCCCCGGCGTGCTGCGGGCGCTCACAGCACCGTCGCCGGTCGCTGCCAAGCCTGCGGCCGTGGCACCGGCGCCAGTCGCCGCCACGGCTGACGAGTCGCCGTACCGGGACTGACAGTCCGGTGGTGATTGCTGAATGGCAACGGCTGAAACACACCGGGTTTGACGCAGTACTGAACTGACGCAGCACTGCGTTGAACAGAGAACAGCAGTTCGGCCCTTCGCGGTCAGTTACCGGCGCGATCGCGTACAGGTGCGTGCGTCGATTTTTTTGGAACTGCTTGCGTGGACGCGAGGCTCAGTGCCGCGAGCGCGGTCGACTGGTGATGTCAGCGAAGGGGCCGCTGGTGCTGTTCTCAGGACAGCACATGTCCGCATGCAGCGGACATGTGCTGACGGCGCTGACCGCAATGAGTGCACCTGCAGTCTTGCGCCTTGTGGCAGTTCTGCGTCAAAGCTGTTGCCATTGTCGCTGCCGTTTCCAAAAAGTACGATGCTGGCACAAAGCCTTCTCGCGGAAGTGGAACTGGCAGACATGAATTGAACCGTTGTTCAGCCGTTCTGCATCGAGCCGTTCTGCGTCAGATCCGTACGCCGTCAGCGGTGAGCGGTAATCCGCACGCCATTCCAATCTGCTACTAATTCCCGAACTGCTGCGTGATGTTGTCACTGGTGCGAAGCCAGCCGATGCGCGGGCTTTCCAGGCCGACGCGGTCGGTCCAGCTGATCCAGTAGCCCACGCCTTCGTCTGCGGTGGAGGCAAGAGCGATTGTGAGCGTCTGTCCGTTGGCGGGACGAAGCTCCGTGGACCAGCGGCGACCGTCCCAACGCGAGACGATCCAGGTGCGCGCGATCTGCGTTTGCGGCAGCGTCGCGGTCAGGAATGTTGCGCCGGTGCGCGTGTCCGGGTCCACAGTGATCACCGGTGGTGGCAGTTTCACGAGGGCGCTGGACAGCCACGGCGATGCAGGTATCAGGGCGGGTGTCGCATAGAGCTCGCGCATCAGACGCGATGCGAGCGCGTCGCGCTCGACAGCCGATGCGGCGCCGGGCTTCGATGGCATCAATGCTGCCATGCTGAAATGCACGTTGCCGGTTGCACCTGATTGGCCGCGGGTCACCGCGATCTGGTTCGCCAGCTCATCGGCGGTCCATGCCGCCGCTGTGCCGACGCGGCTCGTGTAGTTGCCTGGCCACATGTGGCGGCCCTTCACGTTCTCGCCCACCCACCAGCGAAGCAGGGAGGGGTACGGCTGGCCCACTTTCGCGACGGGCCAGTACAACTGTGGCGTGGCGTAGTCCAGCCAGCCTTCCCGCAGCCACTTCCGCGAGTCGCCGTACAGCTCCACGTAGCTGTCGAAGCCGCGCACATCGGACGGATAGCCGGGGCGCCAGATGCCGAACGGGCTGATGCCGACCTTCACCCAGGGCTTCGCCTGCTTCACGCGGTCGTACATCTGCTTCACGAAGGTGTCGACGTTTGCGCGACGCCAGTCATCACGCTGCAGCGCACCGCCCGTTTGCGTGTAGGCCGCGTAGCTCTCGTCGTCGGGGAACGGGATCAGCGTTCCGTTCCGGTCTCGTTCCTTGTAGGGATAGAAGTAGTCGTCGATGTGCACGCCATCCACGTCGTAGCGGCGCACGACATCTTCGATGACGCGGAGCGACTGCTCGATCACGGCGGGCTCACCCGGATCCATCCACAGGTAGCTGCCGTAGCGCTTCACGAGTGCTGGTCGTGCCGATGCGATGTGTGTCGGGTCGAGCGCGCTCCTGTCGCTGGGATGACGCGCGCGGTAGGGATTGAACCATGCATGCAGCTCAATGCCGCGCGCATGTGCCTCGCGCACCACGAAGGCGAGCGGATCCCACGCCGGCAACGGTGCGCGGCCCTGCGCGCCGGCGAGGTAGACAGACCAGGGCTCGATCGACGACGGATACATGGCGTCGGCCGCTGGTCGCACCTGAAAGACCATCGCGTTCATGCCCAGCGCCTTCGTGCGATCAAGCATCGCAATCAGTTCCTGCTGCTGCTGCGCCGTGGTGAGGTCGCGGCGTGACGGCCAGTCGATGTTGTCCACCGTGGCAACCCATGATGCGCGGAACTCGCGCGGAACCTCGGGTGCAGCCGGCAGCGAGATCGCGCCGCGGAGCCGTGTCGTCCGCTCGTCGGGCACATCGACACGACGGGGGTCCACCATCACGTCTCCGGGCTTTGCCGGCCGCGGTGCGGACGGCACGGGCGCGGGGTCGGGGGAGCGACGGGCACAGGCTGCGACGAGCAGCACCAGCAGGGCGGAACGGATGGCAGGACGCATGGCGATCACTTCGGTGCGGCGGGCGCCTTCGGTGGCGGACCCGCGGTCAGTGCAAGGGTCACACGCTCCACCTGCTCCTCGTTTTCGCTGAGCAGGATGGCGAGCAGGTTGTCGTTCACGAGAACGGTCGGTGTGCTCGGCCAGGATGTGACGGTGTCGCCGGTCGGTCGAGCATGCAGACTGTCGAGCGCCGCGAAGTCGCCGTGGCGCGCGAGACTGTCACGATAGCGAAAAACGTGAATGGTGGCGGCACCGAGACGCCAGGTCTCTCCGTCGACCGTGAGAAAGGCCAGTCGCAGCGAGTCGCCCCGCTGCGGTGCGAGACCGGCACGCTCCAGTCGATCGAAGACTGTGCACGGTTCCCAGTGTCCGGTGCCGGGACAGGCGGGCAGCAGTGCCGGGCCGGGGCCAGTTCCGGCTCTGACGACACCGGCGCTGTCGCGTGGCGCAAGTTTGTTTTCCCGGTCGGCGGGACCGCAGGCGGTCAGCGTGGCAGTCAGCCCGAGCGCGCAGCAGGCGCGCCCTATCATCAAAAGCCGAGGTAGGTACGAACGCGTGGCTCGATCCGGTCGGGCGTCCATGGCGGTGACCAGATCAGGTTGATCTTGACTTCGCCGACGCCGGGCACGGTCCGCAGCTCTTTCTCCGCCTCACCCATGATCTCGGGGCCGGACGGACAGCCGGGCGACGTGAGCGACATGTCGACGTTGATGTCGGAGCCGTTGACCTGGATGTCGTAGATCAATCCGAGGTCCACGATGTTCAGGTTCAGTTCCGGATCCTTCACGCGCCGCAGCACGAGCTTCGCCTGATCCAGCGTGACGCCACTCGCGGATGTCGTTTCCACAACTGGCGACTCGGCGACCGTCACTGTGGGTGCGGGTGCCTGGGGAGTGGCGATCGGAAGATGCTGGGGCGTTTCCATCAGCATTAATCTACGCGTCCAGGGACGCGCGCAAGTCGCGTGGCCTGAAAACGACACTGCCGCCCAAAACAGTGGCGGCAGCACGATGTACGATTTGGTCTGGCGTGCGTCTGGTTCGGCCGACGCTGCAGAGCGGTCAGCGGCGCTTTTTCCTTGCGGCCGTCGTCGCCTTGGAGCGAGCGGCTTTACCGCGGTTTGCCGAGGCGGTGCTCTTTCGGGCTGACGCGGTGCCTCGGCGGCTCGATGCGCTTCGTCGCGCACTGGCCGACGATATGCGATCGCGACGCGCCGCGGTCGCGCGAGCGCTGGCCCTGCCTTTCGACGCGCTGCAGGCGGCGCGCTTGCTGCGCGCGCTGCGGCCTGCCGACTTCCGTGCCAGCGCGCGGCCGCGACTCACCGTGCAGCCCGAGGTCGGGCGGTAGCGGGGCTCCGGTGCCGGATTCCAACCGGTGGCGTAGTCGGCGCGGAACGCAGGATCACCGTCCACGTCGACGGCGAGCCCCGGCTCCGTGACGGCCCATGCCGACGCGTCAGCCAGGTCGGCGCGAACGTCCGAGATCACGCGCTCGGGCCGGCGCGCGCGTGACTCGAACACGCGGTTCGTGAGCAGCACGACGAACATGTCGCGTTCGGGGTCGATCCAGATCGAGGTGCCCGTGAAGCCGGTGTGCCCGTAGGCGCGCCCTGACATGAAGCGGCCGCAGCCCACGCCATTGTGGCCCGCGCAGGTGTCCCAACCCAGCGCGCGCGAGCCAGCTGCGCGGGCGGTGAACCGCTCGACTGTGCTGTCGCTGATGATGCGCGTGCCCAGGTAGGTGCCCTTGTTGAGCATCATCGTGGCGAAGACGGACAGGTCGCCGGCCGTGCTGAACAGGCCGGCGTGTCCCGCGACGCCGCCCAGCGCGTGCGCATTCTCGTCGTGCACGTCGCCCTGCAGCGAGTAACCGCGCACCGACATGGTGGCTGTTGGCGCGGTGCGCTCGCGCACGTTTGCAGGCACACGGTACCAGGTCTCGGTCATGCCGAGCGGCGTGAAGACCCGCTCCTGCAGCAGAGCATCCAACTTGCGACCGCTGACGCGCTCAGCGACGAAGCCAAGAATGTCGGCGCCGAGATCCGAGTAGACGTAATGAGAGCCCGGGGCGTACTCCAGCGGCGTGCCGAGCACCATGCGCTGCGCGTCGGCGGGCGACCAGGCCAGACGCCAGAGGTCGCGTCCGGCGGGCAGGCCGCTGCGGTGCGTGAGCAGATCACGAATCGTGACCTGATCCTTCAGGCCGCCCGTGAATTCGGGGAAAAACGTGCTGACACGATCGTCGAGCTTGATCCGGCCCTCGTCGTAGAGAAGCATGATCGCAGTGGTCGTGCCGATGACTTTCGTGAGACTGGCGAGATCATAAACAGAACGATCGGGCGAGACCAAGGGAGCGTTGGCGCCCCATGACAGCTTGCCGAAACCCTGCGAGTAGACCGCTGAGCCGCGTCGACCGACGACGACGGCTGCACCGGGAAATCCACCTTCCGCAATACCGCGCCGTACGACGCGCGTGATGGCGTCGAGACGCAGCGCGCTCATCGCGACGGCTTCCGGCCGCGCCTTGGGCAAGCCGTCGCCGCGCACTGCCACATTGCTCGTGGGCAGCGAAGCGAGACCGAGCGTGATTGCAGTTGCGACCTTGACGATCACGTGCACTCCGGGAATCGTGCGGCGGCAGGACGAGCGACGGTACAAACCAAGAGCATCGGCAGGTCAGCGAATGATCTGACGGCCGGTGCGCTTGATCACATATGAGACGACGCTCCTCGCGGAACGTTCCGCCTGAGCCGTATCTGCATGGTACGGGTAGGTTGCTGGTGCGTCAAGTGTAACCGTCACAGAGGTTTGCGCCGTCTCACGTGAAGTTGCCTGCCAACGTCGCGGCGCCGCGCGGGCCTGAATCCACGCTGGTTCAGCTGCCGTTGTGCGCGAATGCGTCAGCCACCGCGCTTCCTCGGCCGCGCTGACAATCGGCGCCGTCGGATCGTCGCCGGTAAACCCTCGCCGTGGGTTCCGTGTCAGCATGATCAGGAACGTCGTCACCCACGCTTCGGCGCTGGAAGCCCGCCCCACCGTCCGACCGTACCGCGCCGTTGACTACCGATGAGGAGCTGATCGCGCGAGCCGTCGCCGGGGATGAACTGGCGATGCGAGCGCTCTGGGCCGAGCATGCACCACGGGTGGACGCCGTGGTGCGGCGCCTCGTGCACGACCCTGACGAGGCGGCGGATGTCGCGCAGGACGTGTGGATCCAGATTTTCCGCGCGCTGCCAACCTTTCGCGGTGACTCGCAGTTCTCGACCTGGGCGCACCGGATTGCCGTGAACCGGACACTGAATGCCATGCGGCGGGCGCGGCGGCTGACCGGTGTGCACGAGGAGTTGACGGAAGCGACGGCGATGGTCGAGGACGACATGGAGCAGCCCTTCGTGCGCGAGTCGATCACGCAGGCGCTGGATCGGCTGCCGCGAGGTGCCCGCACCGTCTTCGTGCTCCACGACGTGGAGGGCTACACGCACGAGGAGATCGCCAGCCAGCTCGGCATCACCTCGGGCGGCTCGAAATCGCAGTTGTTCAAGGCACGCGCACGCTTACGGCGGCTGCTGGCACCACTGATGGACCACCTGACTACATCGACTCGGGAAGATGGATATGCAGCACCTCTCGCCTGAACGGATCGCCTCGCTGGTGGATGAGCCTGCGACGACCGCCGACATGACTCACTTTCAGCTCTGCTCGCGCTGCCGGGCCGATTTCGTGGCTGTACGCCGGATCGTGGCGAGCGCGGCCGAGGAACGTGAACAGCCCATCGTACCGCTCAATTCGTGGCAGCAGCTGGCCGGCGCGCTGCAGGCCGAGGGCCTCATGGCGCCGGTTGCACCTGTCGTCGCGCACTCGGTCGTGACAGCAGGCCATGTTCGCTCGATCGATTCGGCCGCGAGCGTGGGGCGTGACCCAGCATATTCGCCCGCACGCGAACCGGTGCGTGCGCACCAGATCACCCGGCGTTCGAGCACTGCGCCGTGGATGCGCGTGGTGGGCATGGCAGCGGCCGCAGCGCTGCTGGTGACGATCGGTGTGGCTGGCGGTCGGGCATCCGCAGGTGGCGCGCCTGGCGGACTGGAGCAGTCGCCGGTGATCACATCGGTGCAGCGCGCCGTGCCGACCGCCCCGATCACGGCCGTTCCTCAGTTCCGCTCACCCGAGGATGCGCGTGCCACGCTCAACTCGGCCGAGGAGGTGTACAGCGGTGCGCTGCTGTGGCTTGCCGCACATGACAGCGCACTGGCACCGCGGCAGGTCGGTGGATCGGCCGCAGCGGCGATGAATTATCGCCAGCGCCTGGAAGTGCTCGATGCTGCGATGGCCACGGCACGACGCGCGCTGTACGAGGCCCCGGACGATCCGGTCATGAATCGCTACTATCTCGCAACACTGGGCGCGCGCGAGGTGACCCTGCGTCGCCTCACCACCGTGCTGCCGGCGTCGCAACAGGTGCTGGAGTACTGATGATGAACGCACGAAGTGCAGGAACGCTGGCCATGCTGCTGCTCTGCGCAGGCACGGCATGGGCGCAGGATGGTCAGGATGCCGAGGCGCGTTCGCGCGAACTCGCGCAGCGGATGCGCGAATCACTGAAACAGCAGGGCAAGGCACTGTCGCGGATGCAGCGTGACCTGGAGCGCGCCGCGCGCAGTGACTCGCGGGTGCGCGATTCCATCGTGCGCAGCACGTCGCAGCAGATCGCGGAGCTGGCCGGCGGGATCGCACGCGTGCAGGTGGAAGCCGATCGCGTGCAGATCCGGAGCGTGGATGTGGAGGCACGTGCGCAACTGCGCGCGCAGATCGCCAGTGCACGTGCGATGGCGAACGTGACGCGCGCACTGGCCGGTCAACAGCGCGCGCTGACGTTCAGCACCCGGCCGCGCCCTCGTGGCTATCTCGGTGTGGCGCTGTCGGGCGAACAGAACACCGAGCTGCGTGATGGCACGGTGTACACCGTGTTCGCGACGCCCGCGGTGATCGCCTCGGTCACCGCGGGCAGTCCGGCCGCGCGTGCAGGGCTCGAGGCGGGTGACACGATCGTGGCGTTCGGCAGGGAAGCGCTTCCTGGCGCCGTCGCGATGGCAGATGTGATGCGGCCGGGCGAGCGGTTGCCGCTGCGCATCCGTAGGCGAGGCAGCGAGCGGGTGATGAATGTGGTGGTCGAGGCGGAACGCTTTCCGTTCGGGTCGCCGGCCGTGACCTACTACGACTCGCGCGGTGGCAACGTGCGCATCTGCTGGAGCGAGGACTGCTCGGTGTCGGTCGGTGCACCGCGTGTGGCACCGAACATCGACATCGACCGGATGCCGGGCATGACGATTACGTCGACGCAGCGACCGGCGTCGATGCGGGCACCGACGCCCGCTGCAGGTGGCTCTCCGCGCTCGACATGGCTGTCATCGGAGTACTCGATCGCGGGCGCGGCCATGACCACCGTCACGACCGATTTGGAAGAGCTGACCGGCGCGGATGAAGGCATCCTCGTGCTGCGTGTCGCGCCGGGAACGCCGGCCGCGTCGTCAGGGCTGCGCGGAGGCGACGTGATCATGCGCATCAACGACGACGCTGCGGAGACCGTGCGCGACCTGCAGCAGGCGGTGCAGCAAGCGGCATCGCGTGGCGAGCGTCGCGTGCCGCTGGTCGTGAGCCGAAAGCAGCGCGAACGATCCGTCACGCTGCAGTGGTGACGACGGTGGCCGTCAGCGCGCCGGGGTGGTGGCTGCGACGGGCTGCGCGACGCGTGTGCGCGTGAGGACCGAGCCTGGCGGCACGCTGTAGAGCAGCTGTGCCGTGGCTTTGTCGCCCAGCGTGAGGGCGCGGGCGCGAATCTTCGGTGCCATGATCACGGTGGTGTCGCTCGCATGATCGAGCCCGATGCCATGCCCGATCTCGTGGATGGCCAGCGCGCGGACGACGGTGGGATCCAGCTGCGCCGTGCCGTCGCGCCGCATGGTGGCGATCTGCACGTCGGCCCGGATGATCCAGTAGCGGCTGTCACGGACCACTTTCGTGCGACCGAGCACCGGCTCCCCGTCGAAATCGGTCACCCACGAGACGGTGACATCGGACAGCGCGGAGTCGCCCACGAAGACGAAGCGGATCGGCAGCTCGACGCCTTCCCATGTGGTGAAGGCCTCGCGGACGGCCTGCAGGAAATCCTCGCGCAGCTTGCCGGACGCACTCGGGCCTGCCTCGCTCAGAAACACACGCAGCGGTGTGGCGCGGCGATCGGGCCAGCGCTGGAGCGTGCTGTCCGACAGCAGGAGGATGTCGGGGATGAACGTGCCGGTGCTTCGCGAGCTGATCAGGGCGCGCGAGTCGGCACGCTGAATCGAGTCGCCCGTCGCAGCGTCGACCAACGCGGCTCGCGTGTCGGCAGCGAGTGGCTGCGCGGCGTCGGCGTCATGCTGGACGCTGTCGGCCGCCATGCGCTGCACGTCCAGGTCGTATCCGTGGCGACGCAGGTTCGCCGACTCGAGCAGCACGAGCACGGCCAGTCCCAGCAGGACGATGCCGAGCAGTCGTGGAAGCGAGAGAGCACCCATGCGTGAGGTCGGTTAGTGCGGTGGTGCGTGAGCGGCGGTAATCAGGAGCGCGTCGATCGAGGACAAGACGATTGACGACAAGACGATTGACGACTGCGTCCGGAACAGGGTGTGTCCGGTGCGATCAGTGACGCAGCTCGGCAGCGGGAATCTGTCGGGATCCGGAACCGCAGAAAAGCTGGTCCACATGACCCCGCTGGGCAAGTTTGCAGGCTGTGCGCCATTCCCGATGATAGCTTGAAGGCCTGCACGCCAGCCCTGTCGCGTCACACCCAGTTGCCATGCTTACCGCAGTGAAGGAAGCCGTTGTCATGCGGGCGCTGTCGAACCGTCGCGAGATCGTCGAGGCGCTCAAGTCGACGCACGAGGACGGGGTCGAGTACTGGTCGCAATTCGAGACCACCTCATTCTTTGCCGTGATGGGATCACACTGGTCGCCGGCAGAACATGTGCGACACCTCACGCGAAGCATGTCGCCGCTGTTGTCCGTGCTGCGGGTCCCGCGCGTCGCGTTGCGAATGGCGTTCGGGCCGGCCACGACACCGTCGCGCAGCTTCGAGCAGATTGCCGGCTGTTACGGGCAGGCCCTGGCCAGGGGCGGAACCGCTGGACGCTACACCCCATCGCCGGAACACGAGTCAGGCGATGATGCACGTCGGAACGCGATCATGGATCATCACTCCGAAACGCTGCGCGGTGTCACGCAGGGAATGGAACGCTGGACCGAAACGCAGCTCGACGCGCACCGTCTGCCGCATCCGCTGATGGGCAAGCTGACGGTGCGGGAGATGATGCTGTTCACGTTGCTGCACAACCGGCATCACGTGCAGGTGGCCGAACGACGGTTGCAGGAGACGGGCGCGAGGCGCTGAGTTCCGGCTATTCGCCGTACGGAATCCAGATGTTCTTCACCTGCGTGGCGTGGCGCAGGAACTCGCGCCCTTCACCCTGCGCGGCGCTGGTCCAATCGCGCGCGGTCCATTCGGTCCAGGTGCGCTTCATGTTGTCGGCCGACGCGCGTTCCACTGCGGTAGCCCCGGCACGTGGACCGAAATACCAGATTCCGTCCACCTCGTCGTGCTCGGCCAGCGTCTTCACCAGTGCGTCACGTGCGCCGGTGATGATGTTCACCACACCATCGGGCAGGTCTGATGTCTCGAGCACCTGATAGAAATCCGTTGCAGCGAGCGGATACCGTTCGCTGGGAATGACGACCGTAGTGTTGCCCATCGCGATGGCCGGCGCCACGAGTGACACGAAGCCGAGCAGCGGGTGCGGTGTGGGACAGGCCAGGGCGAGGCAGCCGATCGGCTCGTTCATGGCGAGCGTCACGCCACGCAGCGGCACGCTGTGCACCGCGCCGTCGTGCTTGTCGGCCCATGCGGCGTAGGTGAAGAGCCGATCGATACTGCGCTCCACCTCCACCTGCCCACCGCTGCCGCCGATCATTGCGTCGATGCGGCCCGCGAATTCGCTGGCGCGCACCGACAGATTCTCGGCGATGTAATACAGGATCTGCGCGCGGTTGTGGCCCGTGGCGCGCGCCCACCCCTTGGCCGCGAGTGCCGCGCTGACGGCGTTGCGGATGTCCTTCCGGTTGCCGTCGCCGACCTCGCCGATCGTGCTGCCGTCGGCACCGCGCACCGGCAGCGTGTAGCCGCCGTCGGGGCGCGCCTGCTTGCCGCCGATGAAGAACTTCGGTGTGCGATCGAGCGCCGGGAGTGCGGTACCGCTGGTACTGCCGACGCGCGCATTGTTGGCGGCCGGCATCGGATCGGTAGCGTCGGGTGCGTCCCGCTTCCAGGAGGGCACGAGATACTCGTACATGCCCTCGCGGCCACCTTCACGCCCGAAGCCGCTTTCCTTGTAGCCACCGAAGCCTGCGGCCGCATCGAAGAGGTTTGACGAGTTCACCCAGACGATGCCCGACTTGATTTTCGGTGCGATGTCGAGCGCGAGGTTGATGTTCTCGGTCCAGATGCTGCTCGCGAGTCCGAACGGGGTGTTGTTCGCCAGCTCGACCGCTTCCGACGGCGTGCGGAAGGTCATGGAGACGAGCACGGGACCGAAGATTTCCTCCTGCACGATACGCGCGGCAGGCGAGACACCGGTGAACAGCGTGGGCGGATAAAAGCAGCCGGTGGCCGGCAGCGCCCATGACGGCTGCCACATCTGCGATCCGTCGGCCACGCCTGCATTTACCAAGGTGCGAATGCGGTCGAGCTGAATGGGATCGACGATCGCGCCCATGTCGATGGACTTGTCGAGCGGTGAGCCGATGCGGAGCGTCTCCATCCGGGCGCGCAGCTTCTCCTCGAGCGCAGGCGCAACGCCTTCGTGCACCAGCAGCCGCGAGCCGGCGCAGCAGACCTGGCCCTGGTTGAACCAGATCGCGTCCACCACGCCTTCGACGACGCTGTCCAGGTCCGCGTCGTCAAACACGATGAACGGACTCTTGCCGCCAAGCTCCAGCGACAGCTTGATGCCCGTGCCGGCCGTCGCGCGCCGGATGACCTTTCCGACCTCGGTGGAGCCGGTGAACGCGAGCTTGTCGATGCCGCGGTGTGCGACCAGCGCCTTGCCCGTCTCGCCATCGCCGGTCACGACATTCAGCACACCAGCGGGCAGCCCCGCATCGTGCGCGAGCTCGGCGAAGCAGAGCGCGGTGAGCGGCGTGAACTCTGCCGGCTTGAGCACCACGGTGCAGCCGGCCGCGAGTGCCGGTGCAACCTTCCAGGCCAGCATCAGCAGCGGGAAGTTCCACGGAATGATCTGTCCACACACGCCCACGCCGGCGCAGCCTTCGAACTCGGTGTCGAGCAGCTGCGCCCAGCCGGCGTGATGATAGAAATGCCGAGCGACGAGCGGGATGTCGAGATCGCGCGTCTCGCGGATCGGCTTGCCGTTGTCCAGTGTCTCGAGCACGGCGAGCAGGCGCGCATGCTTCTGCACCGCGCGTGCGAGGGCGTAGATGTGCCGCGCGCGTGCGTGCCCGCCGATCTGCTGCCAGGCAGGCAAGGCAGCGCGTGCGGCGCGGACGGCGCTGTCCACGTCGTCGCTGGTGCCTTGCGTGACCTTCGCCAGCAGCGACCCGGTGGCCGGGTCGTTCACGGCGAAGGTGGTACCATGTTTCGTGAACGCGCCGTTGACGAAGTGCCCGAACGTGCCGAGCTGGTGTCGTTCCAGCCATTCACGCACGGGGGCATCACCCTCGGGTGCCGGGCCGTAGGCCATGGTCTCGAATATGCTGGCGACGGTGGTCATGGTGTCGGTGTGCGGTGGGTCACGGCATGGGCTGGCGATACGCCGCGGCGTAGCGACCCGTCACGAAATGTTCGAGTTGGCGTTCGATGTCGGTGAGCAGGCCACTGGCGCCGAAGCGGAACAGGTCCGGGCGCAGCCAGCGATCGCCCAGCTCCTCCTTTATCAACGCGAGCCAGTCCAGCGCACCCTTGGCCGCGCGAATGCCGCCGGCTGGCTTGAAGCCCACGATGTGGCCTGTCTGCTCACGGTACGCGCGGATCATGCGCACCATCACGAGCCCCACGGGGAGCGTGGCATTCTCGGGTTCCTTGCCGGTGCTGGTCTTGATGAAGTCACTGCCCGCCTGCATCGCGACCATGCTGGCGCGTGCGACGTTGGTCATGGTGGCCAGCTCGCCGGTGGCGAGGATGGTCTTCATGTGCGCATCGCCGCAGGCTTCGCGGAATCGCTGCACTTCGTCGTAGAGCGCGTGCCAGTTGCCGGTGAGCACGTGCCCGCGCGTGACGACGATGTCGATCTCCTGTGCGCCTGCCGCCACGCTGGCGCGGATTTCCGCAATGCGCTGCTCGATGGGACTGAGGCCGGCGGGGAAGCCGGTGGAGACGGCGGCCACCGGGATGCCGCTGCCGGCGAGTGCCTCGACGGCGGTGGGCACCATTGCGTGATAGACGCAGACGGCGCCGGTCGTGATGCGCAGGTGGCTGACGCCAAGTGCGGCCGTGATGTCGTCGCGGATTGGATTGCGCGCCTTGGCGCACAGACGGCGGACATTGCCGGCAGTGTCGTCACCGGCCAGCGTCGTGAGGTCCATGCAGGTGATGGCGCGGAGCAGCCAGGCGGCCTGCCATTCCTTCTTGACCGTGCGTCGCGTGGGGATGGTCGCGGCGCGTCGCTCGACGGCGCTGCGGTTGACGCGGATCGCGCGCACGACATCCAGGTCCAATGGGGTGCCGGGGTTTCGTTCCAGGCTGGCCCCGAGTGGCGTGGACGCCGCGGGGCGCACGAGCGTGGGCCGGGCCGGCGCCGGACCAGCCGCGGAGGTGTCGGGTGTCGGTCGATTGCTGATCGTCATGCAGCACATCCGCTCGTGAGATCGGCGCAGACCGGGCCTGAGGAGCGGCGCGGCTGAGCCATGATCGGTGAAGTTAGGGCGACGGCGGGTGTCGTCCAAAGTTTTCCGGCGCAAGGCGGTATGCGGGGTAATCAGCGCACAGCGCGTCAGCAGCAGCGCAGATCGTGTCGCACAAGGCGCTGGGTGTTCGACAATCCGGCACACGACGCGTCAGGCAGCGACCGCATGACCGACCAATTCACGCCTGCCGGCTGATGACGCCTTCATCGCGCTGCGACGCCACACATAAACAGCTGAGTTGCCATACCCCCCACCCGTATTATCCTTGATAGGGTGAGGGGGTATTCAGCATTCCGACTGGAGGAGTCATGGAAACGACGATCAATGTGTCAGGCATGAGCTGTGGTCACTGCGTGGCGGCCGTGCGGAAAGCCGTCGAACGCGTACCCGGTGTCGTGGTGCGGGATGTGACGATCGGCACGGTGGTACTGGACCTCGGATCGGCGAGTGATGCCATGTCGGCCGTGGAGGCGGCGATCGAGGACGCGGGTTATGACGTCGTGACGGGCCGCGCGCTGAACGTCGTGCCTGCCGACGCCCGCGAGTCGACGTCCGATGCCTGACAGGCAGGGCGTGATGGTCGGTCCGCCCGTGGTGCCCGGCACTCCCGCGGCGGCGGTGGTGAATTCTGCGATTGCATCGGAGGCGATGGCGGGTGGCGGCGCGGAGACGGTCATCCTGCCTGTGACGGGCATGACGTGCGCCGCCTGCCAGAGTCGGGTGCAGCGGCAGCTGAATCGCGCCCCCGGTGTGAGCGATGCGTCGGTGAACCTGCTGATGGGGAGCGCGACGATCACCTTCAATCCGAATGTGGTGTCGCCGGCGGCTTTGGTGCAGGTAATCCTCGACACCGGCTACGGTGCCGAGCTGCCGGTCGCGGGTGATGATGTCGTCGAGCAGCTCGCCGCGCGTGATGCCACGACCGCGCACGAGTACGACGCGCTGCGTGTACGGGCGATCGGCAGCGGCGTGGCTGGCGTGGTGGCGATGCTGCTCTCCATGCCGCTGATGTCGCGCAACGATCACGCAGGCATGGGTGTGGTCGCCGATCCCTTCATGCAGTGGGCCATGCGGAGCCTGTCACCCTGGCTCGAGTCGCTCATGCCGTGGCTGTATGCCATCCCGAGCGACGTGATCACCGGCTCGCTGCTGGTGCTGACGCTTGGCCTGATGCTCTGGGCTGGCCGTCAGTTTTATGTGGGGGCCTGGAAGGCGCTACAGCATCGCGCGGCCGACATGAACACGCTGGTGGCGGTCGGCACCGGTGCCGCATTCGTCTATTCTGTGGTTGCGACGCTGGTGCCGGGGTTTTTCACGACACATGGCGTCTCGCCCGACGTGTACTACGAGGCCGTGATCATCATCATCGCATTGATCCTCACGGGACGGAT
>JACMPK010000239.1 GCA_014377535.1 Gemmatimonadaceae bacterium | reverse complement strand
GGGAGTTCCGACAGAAGGCGTCGTCGCCGGCACCGGGGCGCTTGGCATCGCGGTGATGCTGATGCCGTTTGCGGCCACGCCCGTCGCCACCAGCGCCGGCGTGCGAACCGGATCGCGGTACGGTTCCTTCTTCAGCGCGCGCGGATTGTCCACGGTCCAGATCGTGTACTCGCCCTTCTTTTCGAAGTGCACGAAGGCCAGCCGATCGGCCTTGCGCGCCCACGTCAGCGCGGGACTGAACTCCGTGATGCCCGAAATGCCGCCCGCGACATTCGTCAGCTGGTAATGCTCGCGAGTGTTCATGTCGTACAGGAACACGTTCGGTACGGCATTGCGGTCGCTGACGTATGCAATGCTCTTGCCGTCGGGTGCCCACTGCGGGTTGATGCTCAGGCCCGGCTGATTCGGTAACACGGTGATTCTGCCGGTCGCCACGTCGTACAGGCTGATCTTCCAGCGGCTGAAACGCAGCACGTCGAAATCCGTCTCCGGACCACGGTCGCTCGCGAATGCGATCGTGCGACCGTCAGGTGAGACGTTCGGCATGAAGTCGCCATACCGATCGTCGGTCAGCATGCGGAAACCCGTACCGTCCACCGCGACGATCGCGAGATCCGTGATGCCGCCCTTGTTCGCGCTGAAGACGATGTGCCTGCCATCCGGCGTGAACACGGGGCTCAACACACCATCGACCGGCAGGTCCACTCGTCGTGTCGCGCCGCCACGCGTGCGCACGATGTTCAGCACATCCTTGCCGTTGCGCTGGCCGACATAAGCGACCTGGTTCCCGTCAGGCGAAAAGGAACTCTGGCTGTAGAGCAGCCGCAGTTCTTCGGCATTCGGGTTCGTGGTGCTCTTTACCAGCCGGCGTATGCGCTTGCCGGTACGTGCGTCGGCGAGCCAGAGGTCGATGAAGACTTCGCCGCGCAGGAAGTTGCCGTTCGACAGGAACAGGATCTTCGAGCCGTCGTCCGACAGCGTCGGTGCGAGGAAGATGTCGCCACCGCTTTTCTTCGCGTTCAGCAGGTTGTCGGCAAAGCGACGCGGCCGGTCGAGATTTGCGACGGTCGGCAGATGCTGCTTCTGCATCGCGTCCTTCCAGTCGTCGCTCAGCTCTTCGAGCGAGAGTCCGAGCTCGCGTTTGAATGCACGCTCGACGCCCACGTTCGGCACCGCCTCGAGGATCTGCCCGATGACCTGGTCGCCCCACCGCTCGCCGATGTAGCGCATCAGCGACTCGCCGAACCGATACGGGAAAAAGCGATCCGGAGACACCGTCATCTGCTCGATGGTCGGGATGTCGCCATTGATGGCAGCATCGCGGAGCCACATGTCGGTGAACCGGTGATCGGTGCCCAGCGACAGGTACTCCGCCATGCCTTCCATGAACCAGAGCGGCGGGTTCACCGCCTGCAGCGCCTGCAGGTTCGCACCGGCACGGCCGCGCGAGAACACGTCATACTGGAACTGGTGCACCATTTCGTGCGTCAGCACATGCTCGAAGGTGCGATAGTCACCGGTCAGCGGCAGCACGTTGCGCTGTCGCTGCGCGTCGGTGACGCCACCGGTCCCTTCGCCGAGGTCACCGAAAATGTTGTTCTGCGCAAAGTCGGTGCGGCTCGCGAAGATCACGATCGGCTTCCGCTCGCGAAATTCGTGGCCGAGGATGCGCGTGAGCCGCGCGTATGAGCGTTCGGCCATGCGCGCGGCGTCCTCGACCGCGGCCTTCTCTTCCTTGTAATAGTGCACGCGGAAGTGCTCGGTCTCGAGCACGCGCCACTGGAATCGCTTGTACTGGGGCTGGTTTTTCCCGAAGTAACCCTGCGCGCCGGCGGACGAGGCCAGTGCCAGTGTCGTGGTAATTGCTACTAGAAGTCGCCGCATCCTCATTCCCAGTCCTCCCGGACCATTTGCGACCAGTTGCCTCAGCGGTTCGTCACTCGAACGCGACGCGCTCGGCATCACTCCACAACCGCTCCAGCTGATAGAAGTTCCGCAAGGTGGGGTGGAAAACGTGGATCACGACATCGGTGTAGTCCAGCAACGCCCATCGGCCCTGTTCGACGCCTTCGGCGTGCGTGACACGCTCGCCGACATCGCGCAACTGCCGCACGACATGATCCGCCATGCTGCGTACGTGCGTATCCGACGTGCCGGATGCAATCACGAAGTAATCGGTCATGTCCGTCAGACCGGCCAGTGACAGCACCTGGATGTCAATACCCTTGAATTCGCTCATGAGCTGTGCGGCGCGCAAGGCGAGGGCTTCAGCGGCGGCCTTGGTGCTGCGGGTCGTACGTGTCAACGCGGTCATCGATATATGGAACGGCGGAAGCGCTCCGCCTGATGGCACAAGGGCCCGCCCTGATGCTGATTGGCGGGAGCGACCTCCCGTAGGTTAATCCGTCGGAGGTCGAACCACACACTCTGCGGCACATCGCCCGGGATGCTGCGACGCCCGCAAGGCCGGCTGTGATGTCGACCTGCGCAGGCAGACACGCGAAACGGGACGAGCTCCCACGCTGGGAGACGCCCCGTTCGTTCATCCACGTGCTGCCGATGTCAGCTCACCGAACTGGCACCGGAGTCCAGTTCATCCCTTGATGACCCAGACCTTGACCTCGGGCTTCACGTCTGCATGAAGCTTGATGGCGACCTTGTAGACGCCGAGTGCCTTGATTGGCTCCTGAAGATCGATCTGGCGACGCTCGACGTGCAGACCCTGAGCCTTCAGCTGGTCGGCAATGTCGCCGGCCGTGACGGACCCGAAGAGCTTGCCTTCCTCGCCGACGCGCGCAGCGAAGGTGATGGAGAGATCGGCGTACGCCTTGGCCATTTCCTGCGCAGCGTCGACGCGGCCCTGTTCGGCTGCGATGAGCTTCGCCTTTTCCATCGTGATGCGCTTCTTGTTGCCGTCGGTGGCCGGCAGGGCCATGCCGCGCGGCAGCAGGTAATTGCGGGCAAACCCGGTAGACACCTTGACCAGATCGCCTGCGTGTCCGAGGCTGTCCACCGCTTGCCGAAGAATCACTTCCATTCCGTCACCCTCCTCGAATCAGGAAACCGCTGGCCGGATCCGGCGTCGCCAGTCGGCCCAAGTATCACCCAGTCCCACGAAACCGAGCGCGATTGCTGCACTTTCCCGCAGCAGCAGCAACAACGCCATTCCAATCAGCAGCCCGAGCAGCGAACGGCTCGGGCGAAGAAACCACGCCAGCACGGCAGCACCACGCAGCGCGTAAAGCGCGCCGAAGAACACAAGCAGGTTGATACCCAGCGGCTGGAGCACCTGCAGGGCAGGCAGCAACGCGATCACCAACCCTGCGATCACCGACCAGATCCAGTGATCGCTGAAACGGAACTCCCGAATCGGTGCCAGCGGCTCGCCAAGGCGAGTGCGGCTGACGCGGTGGAACAGCGCCCACGCCATCGCCATCGCAACCAACGTCTGCAACGCCAGCAACGACGGTAGTGCCGACCTCGCCAGTGCCGGCAGGCCCGTGACGGTCTGCTCGGCCATGTCGAGCATCGCCGTCGTGGCGCTGTCGGCCCGCGTGGCGCTCCCTCGCGTCATCTGCGAACGAGCGGCGCGCCAGTTGTTCAAGTCCGCTCCACCTCGTACCTCCAGCGCCGCACCCACCGTGCGGGCCAGCGACGCCGGGCCTGATGGCGTTGCCGCTACCAGAACCGCCGCCAGCAGCAGAGCCGCCAGAACCGCGACCACACCCTTGCCCAAAAACCATTTGGACCGCGAGGCCAGCAGCGACAACCCGAGGCAGGACGCCGCGATGATCGACCAGGCGGCCGACAACGCGACACTGCTCACGCCATTGCGCACTGCCTCGAACACCAATCCAGCAGCCGCGGCGGTGAAACCCACTGCCATCGGCATGCTGCCTCCCTTCCACCAGCCGGCCAGCGCACACACCGCCAGCATGGGCAACAACAGCAACAGCGGCTGATGCACCGGCAGGAGCGTGTGGGCAATGGGCAGGTCGGCCACGATCAGCCAACCCAGCACCGCCAGCACCGGCCACCACCAGCCACGTCGGGGCGCTGGAACGGCGGCGTCCGTCATCGAACGATCAGGCCTTGCTCGAGCGGGTGTACGGCAGCAGCGCCAGGTACCGCGCCTTCTTGATCGCACACGCCAGCTGACGCTGATGTCGTGCATCGACTCCGCTCAGCCGGCTCGGCAAAATCTTGCCGTTCTCGGTGATGAAACGGCTCAGGAAACGCTCGTCCTTGTAATCGACAAAGCGGATACCAGCCTCGTTCACCGGGCTGGGCTTCTTGTTGCGGCGGGCCATGGGCTAATCCTCGTCGTCGTCGTCGTCGCCGGCTTCTTCAGCGCGGCGCTTGGCTTCCAGCTGCTCTTCAGTGAGCGGCGGAGCACCCAGCTCGTTCTCGTGCAACGAGATGAGGTAACGGAGCACACCGCCATCGAGCTTCAGCGAACGCTCGAATTCAGGCAGCTTGCCCGTTTCGGTGGTGAAGCGGGCCACGACGTAGTAGCCGGTGTCGCGCTTCTTGATCTGGTAGGCCAGCTGACGACGGCCCCAGAGGTCGAGCGTGGCCTCGTCGGCCAGCGACAACAAGCCGTGGTGCTTGGCCAGCTTTTCGGCGATCACGCCATCTTCGAGCGCGGAGTCGAAGATGTAGACAGCCTCGTACGGACGCAGAATCGCGGTCACGAGTGGCAAACCTCCCTATGGTCAGTACCGCCCCCCGCGGGTTGCCGACGCAGGAGAAGGGGAATGAAGGTCGTCCCTGCACGGGGCGACCGTTGTCCCGCGCAGACGACGCCTGACGCGGATTAGCCTCACAACGTAGCCGATCGGAAGGCGCGAGGGAATGCCTCAGGCGATGGACAGCGCCACCTTGCCGATCGTCGCATTGCTTTCGACGCGGGCGTGTGCAGCCCCGATCTCCTCGAGCGGAAAGCTGGCGTCGATGCGCGGTATCAGGCGCCCGCTGGCCAGCAACGGCAGCACCTGGAGAGCGAAAGCCGTGGTCACTGCGACCCGTTCGTCCAGGGCTCGACTCCGTAGCACCGTCCCCCTGATCGTCAGTCGCTTGCCCAGAATCGTGCGGAGGTCCACGGTCGCCTTCGATCCCGCCAGCGCGCCAATCAGCATCAGTCGTCCCTTGGCGGCCATCGCGCCCAGGCTTCCGGCCGTGTAGTCGCCGCCGACGAGGTCCACCACCACGTTCACCCCGCGTCCCGACGTCCAGTCCATCACGGCGTCGGTGATCCAGCCTTCATTCCCCGGCTGACAGCCGGCCCGCATGCCGGCGCCCCTCGCGGCGTCCAGCTTGGGCGCGCCACGTGCCGTCCCGTAAACCGTGCAGCCAAGTGCCGTCGCCAACTGCACCGCGGC
Organism: Gemmatimonadaceae bacterium; assembly: GCA_014377535.1. Classification (GTDB taxonomy): domain Bacteria; phylum Gemmatimonadota; class Gemmatimonadetes; order Gemmatimonadales; family Gemmatimonadaceae; genus JACMLX01. Next base: position 16,182 of record JACMPK010000239.1, on the reverse strand, counting down.
GAGCCCCACGCCGCTGCCCACGGCGTGCACCAGCACGGTCTCGCCGGCCGTCAGCCCCGCCTGAAGCACCATGGCGTCGTATGCGGTGATGTACGTTTCCGGTGACGCACCGGCGACCTCCCACGACAGGCCGTCCGGCACGCGCGCCACGGCCTGCGCATCGGTCACGAGATACTCCGCATGTGCGCCGCCGCCGACCAGGCCGCAGACGCGGTCACCCGGCTTCCAGTCGCGCGTGTCAGCACCACAGGCCATGACCTCGCCTGCGAACTCGAGGCCCGGAATGTCTGCGGGCACACCGGCCGGGGCGGGGTAGCGGCCCATGCGCTGCAGGATGTCGGCGCGGTTGATGGCGGACGCGCGGACGCGCACGAGCACCTCGGCAGGGCCGGGCACCGGCACCGCCCGCTGCTCGATCGCGAATACCTCGGGCCCACCCGGAGCCGTGATCACGGCTGCGCGCATCATTGCTGGAATTGTCATACGCACAGTCTCACCATGCGATGTCGCGCGCACCACCCCGCATCACGCACGCCGCTTGGCCGTCAACGCAGCAGCACCCGTACCGAGTCGACGGAACCATCGGTGTGCGCCGGCTGCACGCGCAGCAGCTCCGCGAGCAGCGAGTACACATGGATGTTCGCGAACGGTGGCACGGTGACGCCGCGGCGGAAGTCCGGCCCTGCCGCCACGAACAGCGCGCCCATGGACGGCAACGCGTTGTCGTAGCCGTGTGCACCATACGTTCGACCGGCCACGTACTGCCCCAGCGTCGCGCGGCGCACGATGGACCACCCTTCATCCGCGATCGCGACCACAGGTGTCACATGCGCGCCGCTGTTGTAATGCAGGCGTGCGGGCAGCTCGCCCTTGCGGTACACCTGCAGGTGCGGATGCGCGCCGGTCAGGGCACGCATCACGTACTCGGTACGGCCGGCCTTCGGAATGATCGTCGCAACGGGACTCCAGTCACCCATCTCCACACTGTCCATCGCGAGGTAGTCGTCCAGCACGATGGTGCGCGCGCTGTTCACGGCGGCCATGCCATGATCCGCCACCACGATCACGTCGACCCGATCCGCACTGCCCAGGTGCGCGATGCCATCGACGATCGCACCCACGGCGCTGTCGACGGCGGCGATCGCCGCATCGGTCTCCGGCGAATCGGGGCCGTGGTTGTGCCCCTCCGTGTCGACATCGCTGAAGTAGACGGCGATGAGGCGCGGCGCGGCACTGTCAGGAAGCGCCAGCCATTCCAGGACGCGCTGCACGCGCGTGGCACGCGTCGTAGTCAGATCGAATGGGTAATACCACGTCGGATGCATGCCGCCGACCGGCGCCTCGGAGCCGGGCCAGAAGTACGCGGCCGTGCGCAATCCCTGACGTTGGGCCGTGACCCAGATCGGTTCGCCGCTGAACCATCGCGCATCACGGACAGCCGGGTCGTTACCCGTCGCGAAGCGGCCGAGGACCGAGTCGCGCATCACGTTCGCGGCAATGCCGTGATGCTCGGGGTGCAGGCCGGTGACCAGCGTGTAGTGATTCGGGAACGTCTTCGATGGAAACGACGGCACGAGGCGTTCGGCGCGGACACCGCGTGCGGCGAGCTCGCGGAGTCGACGTGCGGCGGGTCGATCCAGATAGTCCCAGCGGTAGCCGTCGAGCGAAATCAGCACGACCTGATGAGGCGACCCGGCCGGTGTCGGCGCGGCGGCAATCGCGCCCGAGAGCATGAGGACCGCAACCATCAGGTACGGCAGAAGACCTCTGCGTCTCGTGACGTGCTGGCGGTCGTCAGTAGGCGCGCCGTGTGCGAGCATGCGTGGCCGAGGAGATCGGGATATCAACGCACCCCTGCGCGATGCGTCGCTGATCGCGCAACCTAGCGCGTCACGGCCGACCAGTGCGCGAGGCGGACGCGTTCAGGCGGCGCGGCGCACCGGGCATGCCCGTGCTCGCACTGGCAATCACGGTTCCACCCATCGGCCGACGCTTCGCCTGGTACATGGCGCCATCCGCTCGCTCGATCCACGCGGGCACCTCCTCGCCCGGAAGAAGCTGTGCAACGCCGACCGACACGCCAAGCGCAAACTCCATCGCGTCATGCACGCGTGGCAGGCTGCGGACCTGTTCCACCAACCGCTGGGCGAGCGTCTCAGCCGCGTGCGCATCGCAGTTGTTCAGGATCACCGCGAATTCGTCACCGCCATACCGGCTCACGACGTCCGACTGACGCATGAACACCGACCAGAGCGCCTTGGCGACACCGGTGATCGCTGCGTCACCGGCCGTGTGCCCGTACGAGTCGTTGATAATTTTCAGCTTGTTGAGGTCCACCATCATCAGCGACACCGGCGCGCGACCGAGCGCGAAGATCTGGAACGCACGTTGCGCCATGAGGTCGAAGCGCTTGCGGTTGCCGACACCGGTCAGCGGATCAGTCGTGCTCTCCTGCTTCGCCTCCTCCAGCTGACGCCCCAGCGAGTCGAGCGACGTGGCGAGTGACTTGTACTGCAGTTGCTGGCTCTCGCGACGTTCCTTCAGCGCCCGATCGATCTCGCTGACGGCATGCAGCACATCCGCGCGGATATTGCTGACCTGCGAACCGGTCACCGCCTTCTTCATCAGCGTCAGGTGTGTGCCGGTCGCTGCCTCGGCACTGTCGTCGATGCGAACCGCCGCATGCACGGCGGATACGCAGGCCCAGAGCGCGCCGCGCAGTTCGCCGACGAGTGTCTCGACCGTGTCTTGCTCGTCGCGTTTCAACTCCGAGACGGCGCGAACCAATCCACGCCAATCGCGGTCCTGAATGCCGACCGAGACGTGGTCGTCGTCACCCATGGACACACCCAGCGTTGCGTGACGCTGCCACGCCGTCAACGTCCTGCTGGTCGACACGGCAGGACGGTGTGGCAGGTCTACCGGAAAGCGTGCGAGCGCAGACAGCACACCACCAAGGGCATCCAGCAGCATTGTGTTGTCACCGTCGGACACCGGCACCGGCGAGGCAGTCGCGAGAACGGCAACGGCTGTCGGGCCCGGTGAGGCGGTGGCTGCTTCCGGATCTTTCCTGCGAAAGAACATGAGAGCCTGCTCAGAAAAGTCGATGGTACATGAGATTTCTCAAAGCATCGGTCGGTTCGAGGACCCGCTTGAGGGTTCCGCATCGTCCACGCCACGCCCGGTGGCCAGCGACTGACTGGCCGTGCGGGCGCAGGCCGCCAGCACCACTGCACCGACGAGGATCGCTCCCTCGGCCACATCGAATCGGGATGAGTGTGCCGCGGTCGGAGGCTCGCCGGGGGCACGAGCGCCGAAGCGGAGGAAGCAGCCGGGCAACCGTTCCATGTAGAAGGCGAAATCCTCGCCGCCCATGTTGGTGATGCCGAACGGAACGACCGCATCCGCGCCAAGCATCGCCGTTGCGGCCTGCTGCGCCCACGCCGCTTCGCGCACCGGATTGACGATGGGCGGCGTGCCACGCTCGATCGTGACCACCGCCTCAACGCCATGCGCCGCGGCGACCTCTCGCGCGATCCGCGCGAGTTCGGTGGTCAGCAGCGCGCGCGTTTGCGGATCCATCGCGCGCAGCGTGCCGGTCATCGTCGCGGTGTCGGGGATGACGTTCGCGGCCACACCGGCGTGGATGCTGCCGATGGTGCACACCGCCGGTCGCGACGGATCAATGCGCCGCGAGACGATCGTCTGCACCGCGGTGATGACCGCTGCCGCCGCCACGATCGGATCGGCTGCCTCGTGGGGCCGCGCGCCATGTGCGCCGCGCCCAGTCAGGGTGATTGTGAAGCTGTCGGCCGATGCGGCCAGCGGCCCCGGTTCGGCAATCACCTGACCAACGAGAAATCGCCGATCCACATGGCCGCCGAAGATTGCCGCAACGCCGTGCAGCACGCCGCTGTCGATGATGGCGCGTGCACCAGCGCCGATCTCCTCCGCCGGCTGCAGGATCAGCAGCACATCGCCGGCAGCAGGTTCGCGCAGCAGCTCCATCGCCGCGCCGACGATCCACGAAGCATGCACGTCATGACCACAGGCATGCATCACGCCGGCAACCTGCGAGGCGAACGGCAGGCCGGTCTGCTCCTGAATCGGCAGCGCGTCGATGTCACCGCGCAGCGCGACGACCGGTGCACCATGGGTGCGGCCAGGGATGCGCGCCATCACGCCGGTGCCGGCAACACGCTGGATCTCCGTCACGCCACGTGCGCGCAGCGCAGCGTCCAGACGACCCGCCGTGGCATGCTCGGCGGTCGATAACTCCGGATTGGCGTGCAGCGTGCGGCGCAGCGTGATCAGCGATGCAAGTTCACTGTCGGAAAAGCGATCCAGCACTGCTGCGGGCGCATGGAGCGTATGCCGGGTGGGCAACGTAGCCTGCGCTGCCGCGGTCCTGGGGTCGCTGAATGGCATCGCTCAGTGCGCGACCGTTTCAACGCGCACCGTCAGGTTGTCGATGCGATCGACATCGACGGTGACGCCGATGCCCGGCACGTCGAACGGCACCGTGAGCATGCCATCGGCACTCATGGTCCATTCCGGTGTCACGACATCCCGGGCCCAGTAGCGCGCACTGGGACTCAGGTCGCCCGGCTTCTGGAAGTTGCTCAGCGAGGCGAGTGCCACGTTGTACGCGCGCCCGATACCGCTTTCCAGCATGCCGCCGCACCAGACCGGAACGCCGTTTGCTTCGCAGAAGTCGTGGATCGCGATCGACTCCGCGAGCCCGCCCACGCGCCCCGGCTTGATGTTGATCAGCCGTCCGGCGTCGAGTGTCACCATGTCCTGCGCGCGATCCAGTGACGTGATCGATTCATCGAGGCAGATGGGCGTCTTCAACAGCGTCTGGAGCGATGCATGACGCACGATGTCCTCCCACGCCAACGGCTGCTCGAACATCATCAGGTGCATGTCGTCCATCGCGAGCAATGCGGCAGGATCGTCAAGGCTGTACGCATTGTTCGCGTCGGCCATCAGCGGCGCATCAGGAAACGCCTCGCGAACCGCGCGCACATACTCCACGTCGCGCCCCGGCATGATCTTCAGCTTGATCTTGCGGTACCCCTGTGACAGCGCGGCGCGGACCTTCTCGACGAGATGCGCAGGCGACGCCTGGATGCCGAGCGAGATACCAACCGGGATGGTGGCCTGCGTGCCGCCGATGAATCGCGCGAGCGAGATACCCGCCTGCGTCGCGGCAATGCCCCACATACCCATCTCGACCGAAGCCTTCGCCATCAGGTGACCACGGAAGTCCGCCTCGAGCACGGCGTGCACATCACCAGGCGCCTCGAAGCTACGCCCCAGCACGCGCGGTGCGATCCAGCGCGTGATCGCGAGCCATGCAGTATCGATCGTCTCGGCGGTGTAGTTAGGCATGTCGTCCGCGACGCATTCGCTCCAGGTCGTGGTGCCATCCGCCGCGGTGAGCTCGAGCAGCGCGATGCGCCGGTCGACCATCGTGCCGGACGAGATGCGAAACGGCTCGCGCAGCGGCAGCCGGATCTCGCGAAGTCTGATGCTCGTGAGCTGGATCATGCGTCTCTCCGGGGTGCTCGTGATCGGACGGCCGCTCAGCGCGTTGCGGCGAGAACGTAATAGGGCAGTGCATCGCCCTGCGCGCGCACGAATCGTGTGACGACGAATCCGTGCGCAAGTCGTGCAGTGAATGCGGATCGGACGGCCAGGCGCCAGGCATGCGCGCGATTTGTGCCCTGCGCCTGGACGTCGCCAAGTTCATTCGGCACATGAATGCGCACCATGCTTTCGTCACGCGTGAGCAGCGCGACGGGTGCGCCATCGGCGCGTGTGATCGTCGCCTCCGGAATGAGCTCGTCGCCCTGCATCGGCAGCCCTGACCTCTCGGCTGGCGCGCACGCATTGTCGAGTGACCAGCGGTACACCACGCGGTCAGTCGGCATTCCGCCATGCAGCACGCTGCCGGTGTGCTCGCCGTACATGTTCTCGACATACTCGGCCGGTAAGGCGCCGAGATGGTTGATGTTGAAGTGCGCGTTGCGGGCGACGAGCGGGTCGGCGGTCCAGAACATCGTGCGGACGCCCAGCCGGCAGACCGCATCGCGCTGGAACTGCTTCAGCTTCTCGCCGAGTTGCAGGCCCTGCGCTTCTGGCCGCACGGCGAGCATGTCGGACCAGTGCACGAGTGCGCCGTCGCGAATGCCTGTCATGCCGAACACGAAGCCGAGCAGCCGTCCCTCGCCGTCGAAGGCACCGGCGGAGACGCCGCCGACCTTCTGCGCGCACTGCAGGATTGCGCCGGGCACGCGTTCGGAGAAACCGCGGCCCCACGTGACGTCCTGCAGCGCCACGCAGGCGTCGTAGTCCGCTTGACTGACAAAGTCGCGGATGGTGATGTCGGCGGTTGGCGTCTGCATGAGATGAGCGTGCGTGGCGCGGGCGCTTGCGAGGTTTGCGCACCGACGCTACCGATACGTGGCTGCAATTTTGTATACAATTTAACTTCGCCAAGCATGCCAGCACGCCAGACCTCGCGCAAGCCTGCTGCGCGCGTCATCGCACGTCGCGGCCATCGCGCCTGCGCCGCCGCCGTTGCTCTTCTTGTCGGCTGCACTGCAGCGGCGCCGGAGGACGCTGCCCGCGTGCGTTCCGCAGGGTCCGTACCCGTGCAGCACGGCACTGCAGCGCTGCCGGCCGCGCCAGCGGGCGCCTACGACGTGGTGATCGCGAACGGGCGCCTGATCGACGGAACCGGCAATGCGTGGTACGCCGCCGACGTCGGGATTCGTGGTGATCGTATCGCGACGATCGCTCCAGCCGGCATGCTGGCCACGGCGCAGGCCACCACGCGCATCGACGCGACGGGCCGCGTGATCGCACCGGGCTTCATCGACATCCAGGGGCAGTCGGCGGTGCCGTTCACCATCGGCGACGGCCGCGCCGTCAGCAAGGTGTCGCAGGGTGTCACCACCGAAATCATGGGTGAAGGCAGCACGCCGGCGCCGATGAACACCGCGATGATCACCATGCTGAATTCGCAGCGGCGCACGCGGGATGATACGCTGAGTGCTGCCGCATTCGGCACGTTCACCGGACCGCGCGCCTTCGGGTTGTGGCTCGACGCCATGCAGCAGCACAGGACGTCGGTCAACGTCGGCTCGTTCCTTGGCGCCGGCACCATTCGCGTGTACGCGAAGGGCTACGCCGTGGGTGCCGCGAATGCGGCCGAGCTGGACACGATGCGCGTGATCACGCAGAACGCGATGCGCGATGGTGCATTCGGCGTGGCGAGTGCGCTGATCTACCCGCCGGGTCGTTACGCCAACACCGCGGAACTGATTGCGATTGCAAAGGCCATGGCGCCGCATGGCGGTGTGTACATCACGCACATGCGCTCCGAGGCCGACCAGTATCTGGAAGCGCTCGACGAGGCGATGCGCATCGGACGCGAGGGTGGCGTGCCGGTCGAGATCTATCATCTCAAGGCCGGCGGTGTCCGCAACTGGTCCAAGGCGACGCGCGCCGTCGCGAAGATCGATTCCGCACGCGCTGCCGGCTTGGATGTGGCAGCGGACATGTATCCCTACGTCGCGGGTGGTACGTCGCTCAGCGCCTGCACGCCGCCGTGGGCCACGGAAGGTGACAAGCTGCTGGAGCGCCTGCGCGATCCCGCCACGCGCGCGAAGATCGTGGCCGAGATGAGGAGTGAAGACACGCCCTGGGAGAACCTCTGTCAGCTGGCGACACCGGCGGGCATCATGACCGTCGGGTACGAGAAGCCGGAGTGGAAGCGCTATGAGGGCAAGCGTCTCTCCGAGATCGCCGTGATGATGAAGAGCGATTGGGCGAACGCCACCGTTGACATCCTGCTCGGTACCGAGGCGCGCGCCGGCATGCTGGTCTTCATGATGTCGGAGCCGAACGTCGAGATGCAGATGCGGCAGCCGTGGATGAAGTTCGGCACCGATGCGGACGCGGTCGATCCCGATTCGGCGAGAGGGCTCACACATCCGCGCGCCTACGGCACGTACACGCGCATCCTGGGACATTATGTGCGCGAGCGGAAGGTGCTGACGCTGGAGGAAGCGGTGCGCAAGATGACGTCAGCGGTGGCCGCTCGTCTCTCGATCCGTGATCGTGGGCTGCTGCGCGAAGGGTTCTACGCAGACGTCGTGGTGTTCGACCCGAACACCATCACCGACAAGGCCACGTACACGGCGCCGCACCAGCATTCGATCGGCGTGCAGGCAGTGCTGGTCAATGGTGTGCGCGTGTGGGACAATGGCACGCACACCGGTGCGACGCCTGGACGCGTGGTGCGCGGCCCGGGGTGGACGGGAGCCGCACGATGACGCTGGCGCGGGTGTCGCCCACACGCGGCGCACGCCCGGCGGTGGTGTACAGCACGCTGCGCGAGCTCATCGTGCGTGGGCAGCTCGCGCCCGGCGCGCGCATCGTGGAGATGGACATCGCGGCTCGGCTGCGCGTGAGCCGGACACCCGTGCGCGGTGCACTGCAGCGGCTGCAGCAGGAGGGCTACATCGTGCACTCGCCGACGTTGCGGCAGTCGCGTCCCAGTGTCGCACCGCTCACACGCGACGATGCGATCGAGCTGTTCTCGATCGTCGGCGAAATCGAGGGGTTGGCGGCGCGTAGTGCCGCAACGCTTGCCGCGCTACTGCGCGAGAAGCTGGTGACGGATCTTCTGGCCATCAATGCACGTCTCGAGCGCGCGTCGCGCACGAAGACGCCGAAGCACGACCTGCTCTACGACCTCGACGAGCAGTTTCACCGGCGCTACGTGGACGCGGCCGCCGGGCCACGCCTGCGCGCACTGCACGACGCCGTGAAGCCGCAGGCAGAGCGGTACGAACGGCTCTACGTCAGCCTGCTGTCGCGTGGCCTTGCACCGTCTATCCGCGAGCACGAGTCCATCACCGGCGCGATTCGTCATGGTGACGCTGATGCCGCACAGCGCGCGGTGCAGACCAACTGGCGCAATGCCGCGGCGCGCCTGGGTGCCGTGATCGACACGGTGGGCGAACGCGGTTCGTGGTGATGGCCGGCGGCAGGTCTGCACACCGCCGGCTTCACGTCAGCCGTCGCTAGCGGACGCCGGACAGCGTGGCGACGACCAGCGCCACCCACTGTGGTCCGAGAAATCCATTCGGTCCGTCTTCATACGACTCGCCAAGTGCGTGCGCTCCCGATCCGCGTCCCGCAGCATCGAGCGTGATCGCGGGAATGCCAAGACCGATGGGCACATTGGCGTCGGTGCTCGACGCATTCGGTGTCACGGGAAATCCGAGCAGCTTGCCCGTCTCCACGGCGATGCGGACGATGCGCGCACTGTCCGGCTGCGAGCCGGCCGGCCGGATCCCGATCGTGTCCACCACCATGGTCAGCGGCACGCGGCTGTTCGGCCAGCGCGCCAGTTCCTCTCGCAATGCGGCGCGGATGGCGACCTGGAACCTTGCATCCAGCGTGGCCAGCGACGCGGCGCTTTCGGAGCGCATGTCCACTTCCACGATGCCTTCGTACGGAATCGAGTTCACCGACGTGCCGCCACGCACCACACTGGCGCTGAACGTGGTGCGCGGTGCATCGGGTACCGTGAAGTCGGACATCTTCGCGATGGCGCGACCCATCGCGTGCACAGGGTTCGGCATGCCGAACGCGCCATAGCTGTGCCCACCCGGGCCCTTGTACGACACGCGATACCGATTGCTGCCGACGGCGCCGCTGGTCGCGCCAAAACCAGTACCATCGACCGAGATGAAGTAGTCGATCTTCCCCTTCAGCTCTCCGGCAAACAGTGCGCGCACACCGCGCAGGTTGCCTGGGCCTTCCTCGCCGACGGTGCCGACGAAGTACACCATGCCGGCGGTCTGCACGTTGGCGGATTTCAGTGCCCGTGCGACGGCCAGCACGGCGGCCAGGCCGCGGCAGTCGTCGCCGATGCCGGGCGCGGTGAGGCGGGTACCGCCGGTCGCGGTGCTGTCGCGCGTGACCTTCACGTCAGTACCCTCGGGGAACACCGTATCAAGGTGCGCCGAGAGCACCACGGTGGGCCCGGTGCCGCTGCCCGCTCGCTCACCGATCACGTTGCCCGTGGCGTCGATACGCACATTTGTGATGCCCAGTGACTCCAGCCGTCGCTTAAACTCCGCAGCACGCATGGCCTCCTTGAACGGCGGTGCCGCGATCTCGCAGATCGACGCCTGCTGCTCCAGCGTCCATGCATTGTCGGTGCGGAGCGTGGCGAGTGCCCTGCGCATCGAGGCGTTCTGCATGGGCACGACGATGGGCTGCGCCTGCAGCGCGGTCGCGCACACCATCACCACGAAAATGCTTCTCGTCATATGCATGTCAGAGCCCGTGGAAGATCGCGAGGTATGCCGCGAGGCCGGTCAGCAGAGGCACCAGCAGATAGATGGGCTTTGCGAGCGCCGGGATGCGATACGGCAGGATCGACAGCACCGAGACCACGATCCAGATCGCGATCTTCGCCCAGAGCCAGCCGGGGAAGATTGCGGTGTTCGTCATGCCCAGTCGTGCGGCCTGCCCGAAGCCGCCGGCTAGCGCAATGAGCATGCCGATCCCGAACATGCTTGCCGTCAAGGTACGCGTGCGGCTGGTGGCCTTGGTACCGCCATTCGCCGCGTGGATCGCGATGCCGCCGAGTGACGTCGTGGACAGAAAGAGCCCGAAAATGTGCAACGACTTGTAGAACAGCGGCGTGCGAAAGAACGGCAGCGGCGCAGGCACGGACGTGGCGGCGTCCTGCAGCAGTGCGATGAGGCTCATGACACTCCAGGCGTGATGTCGAACGGAGACAACGGATCAGACATGGACGGTGATTACACGTTGAAGCGGAAGAGCAGGACGTCACCATCATGCACGACATATTCCTTGCCCTCCGAGCGCACCGCGCCGGCTTCTTTTGCACCCTTCCAGCCCTTCAGGCGCACGAAGTCCTCGAAGCCGGCCGTCTCGGCACGGATGAAGCCCTTCTCGAAATCGGTGTGGATCACTGCGGCGGCTTTCGGGGCAGTGTCGCCGCGATGGATGGTCCACGCGCGCACTTCCTGCTCGCCGGCCGTGAAGTATGTCTGCAGGCCGAGCAGGTGATAACCGGCGTGAATCAGCCGGTCGAGGCCTGCGCTCTCGAGGCCCAGCGACGAGAGGAATTCCTTCTTCTCCTCAGGCGCCAGCTCGGCCAGTTCGGCTTCGATGCGTGCGGAGAACGTCACGAGGTCCGCGACTTCGCCGCTGGCCGCGACGGCGGCACGCAGCGCGTCGACGTGCGTGCCGTGGCCCGTCGCCAGTTCGTCGTCGGTGACGTTGGCCGCGTAAAGCACCGGCTTCACCGTCAGCAACATCAGCGGTTCGAGCAGGAAGAGTTCTTCTTTCGTCAGGCCCGCGCGGCGGATCGGCACACCGTTCTGCAGCGTCGCGAGTGCCTTCGTCAGCGCGGGCAGCTCGGCGATCGCTTCCTTGTCGCCGCTCTTCGCGATGCGCTGCTGCTTGTCGAGGCGTTTCTCGACGCTGCCGATGTCGGCGAAGCAGAGCTCGAAGTCGATGACGTCGCGATCGCGCACCGGATCGACACCGCCCATCACGTGCGTGATGTCGTCGTCATCGAAGCAGCGGATCACGTGCACGATCGCGTCGGTCTCGCGGATGTTGGCAAGGAACTTGTTGCCGAGCCCTTCGCCTTGCGCGGCGCCCCTCACGAGTCCGGCGATGTCGACGAACTGCACCACCGCTGGCACGGTGCGCTTCGGCTGGACCACCGCGGCCAGTGCGTCGAGTCGGGAGTCCGGCACCTCGACCATGCCGACGTTCGGCTCGACGGTGCAGAACGGGTAGTTCGCGGCCTCCGCCTTGGCGGCGGTGAGGGCGTTGAACAGGGTGGACTTGCCGACGTTCGGGAGGCCGACGATGCCGAGCTTCAGCACGTGATGAATCGGAAAGGGGGAAAGGATCGTGTCACGTGTATCACGCAACCGGGTTGAACTTATTCATCATCATCGTGAGTCCGTCGCGGACCCACGATTCGCAGGCATCGCCGAAGCGCGGCATCGCTGCCTCGATGAATTCCACCTCCTCGCGCCCGAACGGGCCAAGGACGTATGCGGAGAGGTCACCGACCGACGCACGGGGGTGCAGCGGCGCGATGCCGATGCGCATCCGGGGGTAGCCCGTCGAGCCGACATGTGCCTGCACGGACTTGAGCCCGTTGTGCCCGCCGGCGCTGCCGCTTGCGCGCGCGCGCATCTGCGCGAGGGGCAGCGCGACTTCATCGACGATCACCATCAGGTCCTGCGCCGGATCCCAGCCGGGTCGGTTCAAAAACGGCTTGAGCACCTCGCCGCTCAGGTTCATGTACGTCTGCGGCTTCACCAGTTTCACGATTTCGTCACCCACGCGCGCCGTGGCGACCATGGCCTTGCCGTCCTTCTTCCACCCGTCCGTGTTCCACCGGCGGGCGAGATGATCGAGCACCCACCAGCCGATATTGTGGCGGGTGCGTTCGTATTCCTTGCCGGGGTTGCCGAGGCCGAGAAAGACTTTCATGACGGGAAAGAAAAGCGGGGCGCGGCGCGATGAATCGCACCGCGCCCCGCATTGCCAATGGGCCGATTACTTGGCGTCGTCGGCGAGCTTCTTGGCGCGCAGCACTTCCGGCTCGGCAGATGCGGCGGCGGCATCGGCAGCGGCGTCGGTCGCATTGACCTTCGGCGCGGCAACGACGACGACTGAGGCATCGGCGTCCGTGATGACCGTGATGCCTTCCGGCAACGTCAGGTCGCGGACGTGGACCGAATCACCGACGTCGAGCGCCGAGACGTCGACATCGATGTGGTTCGGGATCGACGACGGATCGACACTGACCTCGAGTTCGCGCAGCGTCTGATCGAGCACACCGCCCGACGAGCGGACGCCGACCGAGGTGCCGACGATGATCAGCGGAATGCTGACGGTGATCTTCTCGCCGGCGACCAGTTCCTGGAAGTCGACGTGTACCAGCTGCTTCTTGAACGGGTGCTTCTGGATCTCGCGGATGATGGTGCGCGACACCTTGCCATCGATGCTCAGCTCCACCACGGTCGACCCGGCGGCGACGCGTTCCAGGAGTCGCTCCAGCTCACGGGTGACGATGGAAAGTGACATGGGCTCACGCTTGTGACCGTAGATGACGGCCGGCACGGAGCCAGCGCGGCGCAGGGCGCGCGCGGCACCCTTGCCGGATTCGGAGCGAAGCGTAGCGGACAGCGTGGCAGTAGACATCGAGGAAGCTCCTGGAGACGCGCAGTGCGTCAGTCAAACAACGAGCTGACGGACTGCTCGCTGTGGGTGAATCGAATGGCCTTCGACAGCAACTCGCCCACCGACAGCACGTGCAGCTGATGGGGACGACGGGATTCTGGAATGGCGATGGTATCGGTCACCGTCACCTCCTTGATCGGCGCATCGTCGAACCGCTGCTTGGCAGGGCCGCTCAACAATGCATGGGTCGCGCACACGTAGATGTCGGCAGCACCGAGCGCCTTGAGCGCGCGGGCGGCTTCCGTCATCGTGCCGGCCGTGTCGATCATGTCGTCGGCGATGAGGCAGTCACGCCCCTCCACATCACCCACCACATTCAGCACCTCGGCCACATTGGCCTTCGGGCGCCGCTTGTCGACGATCGCGAGCGATGCGTCGAGCCGCTTGGCAAACCCGCGAGCCATCTTGGCAGCACCGACATCGGGCGCCACCACCACCAGATCCTTCAAGTTCTTCTTGCGGTAGTGCGCCGTGAGAACCGGAGCCGCATACAGATGATCAACGGGGACATCGAAAAAGCCCTGCAGCTGATGCTGGTGGAAATCGATGCCGAGCACGCGATCTGCACCCGCAACCTGAATCACGTTCGCCATCAATTTTGCCGCAATGGCGACGCGTGGCTGATCCTTGCGATCCTGCCGCGCATACCCAAAGTACGGCAGCACGCAAGTGATCCTTGTCGCGCTCGCTCGACGAGCGGCGTCGATGAGGAGCAGCATTTCCAGATAATTGTCTGCCGGCGGATTCGTCGACTGGATGATGAAGAGATCCGATCCGCGGATGTTCTCATCGATCCGGACAAAAATCTCACCGTCGCTGAAGCGCGTCGCGGTGGTCCGACAGAGTTCGACGCCAAGATGGCGAGCGACTTCGTCGGCCAGCGCCGGATTGGCGGTTCCGGAAATGATCTTGGCGCCAGGCGCCAGCGGCAGTGTGTCCATATGGCAGAGCCTCAGAAGCTACCGGTAGTGTGGGTGCCGTTCAAGTCCGCGACCGAGCCCGGTTCGGCCAGCGCGGCGCCTCGTGCAGCCCGTTCGACCAGAATCGCGACGAAAATCGCGGCGGCACTGGTGATCATGACGTCGGTGACATCCGGATGTCGGCTGGGCACCAGCAGCTGCCCCACCTCGAGAACCGCGGCGAAGCCGATGGCGGCCCGGAGGCGTGGATGCGGAACGCCGACACGCCGGCGCGCCGCAAGGCAGGCACCGAGCGCCGCACCGATGCCTGCACGCTGCAGCACCAGAAAGACGCTTGTGAGGTCCTGCCGCTCCAGCAGCGACATCATGGGAATGAGTTGGCTCCAGCGGAAGCGCGGTCGTGCGGAATCGACATGTGACCAGTGCGGCATCCAGGAGATCACGGCACCCACGAGCATCACGAGCAGCCCGACGTGCACCCCGCGCTCGGAGCCCCCGGTGCAGCGCCGCCGCCATGCCGGCACGGAAACGAGACCCGCGAGCAGGCCCAGGGCGAGTGATGTCCCCTGGACGGCGGCGGTGATCTGCTCGCGCTGAAATCCGACCAGATCGCGTCCCAGGTGCGCGAGCGCGAGCAGCCCAGGTGCCAGCAGCAGCCACGCCACCAGCTGCCGGCGTCGGATCTCGCCCGTGCGGTCGTTGATTGCCACGGCCACGACCAGACCGACGACAATCCACGCGACGACATCGGTGACCAGCGCCGCCAGAGGCACAGCCAGCGGCTGAAAGGACTCGACGACCTGGCCCCGGGCAAACGGCGACCCCGCCCAGCTCAGCACCCGACCGGCGCGGGTCGACGGCGCAAAAGTCAGCCCGAATGCCAGCACCAGCACGGAGCCCGCCGGCATCCATCCGGGGACGCCGATCAGCGTGCCGCGGCGCATGTCGGTGATGGCGCGGCGCTCGATTAGTCGAAACGACAGCGCGCCAAGGAGCGAGCCGATGGTGTTCGTGAACAAGTCAAGAATGCTGGCCTGGCGCACCGGCGAGAACAGCTGCGCCGATTCGACCGAGAAGCTGGCCAGCATGCCCACGACGGTGGCGACGCCCACGTCGCGACGAGTGAGCGGAATGCGTGCCGTGAGCGTGTAGATCGCCCCCCAGCCGAAGAACAAGGCGATGTTGCGTGCGGCATCGATCAGGTCATTGGCGCGGAGCGTCGGCTCGACGGCATGGCGAAGACGCTCGACCACATTCGCGAGCGACGGCTCGGCATGCAGGTTGAGCAGCGTGGCGAGGCCGATGCACAGCAGATAGGCGATGCGCACCGCGCGCGCATGACGTAAGGCGAACGACGCCAGGCTGATGCTCGACCGTGCCGCCTGCTGCGCCGGCAGGTCTGTCGTGCGGCGCGGGGCGCGCGGAGAATTCACGCTGATGTCAATGCTGTTGCGAGGATTCCCCGACGTGGATTCGAACCACGATTCACGGCTTCAAAGGCCGCTGTCCTGCCATTAGACGATCGGGGATCGTGGCGAAGGCTAACGGGACACCGACTGGAGCGACAAGATCGACACTGGCGGCACATGGTCGAGCGTCGCAGCACGAAGCAGCTGAATGCTGCCGTCGTCGGGCCATTGCGCCATCAGGCTGCGCAGGGCCTGCGCGTCGATTGCACCGGCGGCAAAGACCGTCGCACCCGAGCCGGACATGCGGACAAACGCATCTGGTGCCATGGCGCGGAACGCGGCATAGGCGGCCGCGACATCGGGTCGCATCGCGAACACAGGACCCTCGAAATCGTTGCGTGCGAACCGCGTGATGTCCTCCCACCGTGCGAGCTGCGACAGGTCGTGCAGCATGCTGCCCGGCGCGGTGATCCGGCCATCGCTCCGTGACAGGGCCAGCTCGCGATAGGCGAGTGCGGTGTTCACGC
>JACMPK010000238.1 GCA_014377535.1 Gemmatimonadaceae bacterium | reverse complement strand
GTTTCGTGCGTAGGGGATCGCAGAGCCGGACGAGCGGATGTTGCGGTTCCATCCGTGCCGCGACGAGTTGTTCTGACGATGCGACATGGTCGCTGACGCGAGCGCGTGCGTCGTGCCGTTGCCGTTGCCCCTGCCGTGCCTACGTTTCTCCACGTGCCTGACCAGACCGCGCGCCAGCTTCTCGAGTCGATCTACCGCTCGGCGATCGACGCCATCAGCCCGGAACGTGCCGTGCGCGCCGCGCTCGATGATGCCCCGCCGACCGCCGACGCGCCCGTCCACCTGCTTGCGCTCGGCAAGGCTGCGCGTTCGATGCTCGCGGCCACGCTCGCGTGGTGCGATGGGCGCGGGCACCGCGTGGTGGGTGGCACCTGCATCAGCCACGAACGTGACGTGTTCGTGTTGCCTGAACGATTCGTCACGACGCACGGCGATCATCCGTATCCGCATGACGCTTCGGCCGCAGCGGCAAACGCACTCGGGAGCTACGTCGCGTCGCGCATCACACCGGGTGACGCGGTCGTCGTGCTGCTCTCCGGTGGCACGTCGGCGCTGATCGGGGCACCAGTGTCAGGGCTCACCGCGGACGCGTATCGCGCCAGCTGCGACGCGCTGCTGCGCTCCGGGCTGGACATTCATGCGCACAACGCCATTCGCCGGCAACTCTCCACGTGGGGCAATGGACGACTCGGAGCAGCGCTGCTCGCGGCGGGTGCGCAGGTCACGGTACTGGCCATCTCGGACGTTCCAGGCGATGCACCAGCGTCGATCGGCAGTGCACCGTGCATCATCACGCCGGCACACCGCGATGTGGACGATGCGCTGCTCGCCAGGGCGGTGCTGACCGATACGGAACGCGCACTGCTGCGACGATCGATCGACGTGGCGCATGCGAGCACGCCCAGCGATTTTGCGCCGATCCCGCACCATATCGTCAGCAGCAACCGCCTCGCGCGTGAAGCGGTCCGTGAGGCGGCGTCAGCATGCGGGCTGCCGGCGGTGCTGATGCTCGACGCGCTCCATGGTGACGCGCATGCCTGCGGCGCCCTGATTGCGAGGCAGCTGATCTCGAACATCGCGAGCGCGTCGGGCGACACATTGTACTGCTGGGGTGGCGAGCCCGTGGTGTCGCTACCTGCCGATGCACCGCCCGGCGGCCGCATGCAGGCGCTCGCGCTTGCGGCGGCGTGCGAGCTGCACACGGCAGACGCGGGCGCGCGCATCACGATTCTTGCCGCGGGCACCGATGGCCGCGATGGCGCGACCGATGCGGCCGGTGCAGTGGTCAACGGCGAGACGTGGCTTGCCGTGCAGGCCGCAGGTGGTAATCCCGCCGCGCTGCTCGCCGCACACGACAGTCACGCGGCGCTGCAGTTGGTCGACGCATTGATTCCCGCATTCGCGAGCGGCACGAATGTGAACGATCTCGTCATCGCGTTGGTCGAGCCGCTGCACTGATTGTGCTGACTGCACTGACTGCACTGACTGCACTGACTGCACTGACTGCACTGACTGCACACTGACTGCACTGACTGCACTGTCGCAGCAGCTGTCTGGCAAATTCGGTCTTTGCTGGTGTGCACCGGTGCTGCGAATGGATGAGACACGCGTGGCGTCGCTGCATGCATGCGCCACCGAAGCGAACGAGACGGCAACATGTGAGTATGGTGCACCACGACCCCACCAGAACGCGCGGCGCTGCCCTGTGGCAGAGTGGTGTAGAATGCAGCATGCCTACACGCCCAACCGCCCTGATCACCGGTGCCTCACGCGGCATCGGTCGCGCCATTGCACTCGCACTGGCGCCCACGCACGACCTTGTGCTCACTGCGCGCACGGCCGACGCGCTCGCGGCCGTGGCGCGTGACGCCACCACACTCGGTAGCGGTGTGCGCACCATCCCGTGTGATCTCGCCGATCCTGCCGCCATCTCGACCGCGCTGGCCGACATCTCGTGCGACGTGCTCGTGAACAACGCCGGCGTCGCGACCTTGAAGCCGTTCCTGTCCATGACGGCGGAACAGTGGCATGGCATGGTCGACGTGAACATAAGCGCACTGTTCCATGTCACGCGCGCCGTACTGCCCGGCATGGTGGAGCGTCAACATGGCCACGTGATCAACATCGGTTCGACTGCGGGCCGCAATACGTTCGTGGGCGGCACCTGCTACGCCGGTACGAAGCACTTCGTGATGGGATTCAGCGAGTCGCTGATGCTCGAGGTGCGTGATTCTGGCGTGAAGGTAAGCGTGGTGATGCCGGGCAGCGTCGAAACCGAGCTGTTCCCGGCCGGCACGGACACGAGCTGGATGTGCACGCCGGATGACATCGGAGGCGCGGTGCGTCAGCTCGTCGACACGCCGCCGCACACGCTGCAGTTCATCGTGGAGGTACGGCCACTTTCACCGAAGCGGCGCCGGGACGGGACGCGGCGGGGGTGAAACAGCGTTGGAGCGGCGTAAGGCAGTGTCGCTGAAGTCATCGTGTGATGACCGTTTGGTCAGCGTTGCGCAGGCGAAGCGTCGTAACGGTTTCGCTGCTGCAGGGCTGATTCTCGCGCCCGCGGTGGGGAAGCACCCACACGCCAAGCTGGGGCAACAAAACAGGGCCACGCCAATCGGCGGGGCCCTGTTTGTATAACTCGACATGAGGCGAACAGAATCCTGACTTGTCAAACCGTCAGTTTTACCAAACCGCCCGCCCGACGCATGTCGACATCGCTGCACATGACGCGCAATGTCGTTGATTCAGCAACGCCAAATGTTGCGGGTCAGGCAACAGTGTCAGCGCGCGCGCTTGCGGCGAGCAATCAGTGCCAGCCCGCCGAGTCCCGTGGCCATCAGAAGGTACGTGCTCGGCTCAGGGACGACGTTGATCTGGCCGCGAATTTCTCCGCCCGGAAACTCACGCGTATGAACGTTGAAGTAGCCATTTCCCGCCAGCAACACTTCAGCCTGAGCCGCAGTCACGCTCAGCGTGCCGTTCACGATCGAGCCAGCCCTACCCTCATCGCTCGTCGTGATCAGGTCGCGGATGTCCAGAATCACCGGTCCGCCCACGCCGAATGCACCATTGTGGATGTGCGCGATCGTGATCGGTGCAAGCAGACCCCGGAACGTGAGATTGATGGTGATCTGGGTGCGCGCAGCATTCAGCAGCACAGTGCCGTTGCCGAATGCCGGTGTAACGCGCGGGATCGGTGCTTCCTGCGCACCGTTGAGAAACGAGATGAAGCTCGTCTGCGCCTGCGCGGACGTGCTGCTCGCGACCGCGACCGCGGCGACGAGTGCTGCTCGGTACACCAACCTGACGTTCAGCATGAGTGCCACTCCATCAAAAGTTTTTTGTGCCGCGCCATCTGCGACAACTGGCATGACGGTTATCCCGACGCGGTTGCGATCGAGGTCCGCTGAAATCGTGAAGCGTGTAAAAAAGGAGAATGTTCCAATCTCTCGCCGTACCGAGTGAGCGACTCTGTGCTTGAGTAGTTGAGCTCGTCGCAGCAAAAAAAGAAGAGTCTGCTAGCGATGACTGGCGTTGGGAAGAGTGCGTGGTGGTGAGTGCATGGTTGCCGCGCAACGTCGAGCGGGAGCTTCTGCAGGCCGGCATCGGCACGAGCATGCCGTGCGCGCCTGGCGACATCGGGAGCGCGGCGTGTCGTCGCCAGTGGTTGCGTCACTTGAAGAACCACTTGTAGCCGAACAGAATGGCGAAGGGAGTGGCGACCGTGGCGCACAGCGCGATCGCCATGCGTCCGATGGCTTGCCGTACGCTCCGCCGGCCTGCGATATCCGGATTCAGGCGTCCGGCCGATGCGGCGAGAACGCATGTCACGATGGCTGCCGGCACCGTGACCTTGGGAATGCCGCCGACCAGGACCAGCCCGATGAACAGGATCGGGAAGAGCGGGATGGCGGCAAGCAAGCCGAGCCCAACGCGCGTTGACGTCGACAGGGCCTGCGCACGCCTCAGGGCGAGCGATTCGAGCACGCGGCGCAGCTCGTACATGTAGACGCCGGCTGGTGCCAGCAGAAGCAGGGCACAGACGAGACCCAGCCAGGTGAATCGATCCTGGAACGTGACCATGCGATGTGGGTTGCGGCAGGGTAGCGTGAGCGTGGCTGCGACGAATGTGTACGGTATATCGAGGCGTGCTCGTGTGCACACACGCTTCAATTGGTCAGCACGACGTGTTCTGGCTCACGTGACGCGAGATGATGGCGGCGTGTGATGATGGAAACCATGGCCATCCGTGAGCGCCGAGCGCTTTGACGAGGATTCGACTGCCGGACGTGCCGCCGGCGATTGTCCCTGGGTCAGGACTCGCGCCCACCCGACGCTGGGCAGCGTTGACCCGATCGCACATGAGTATCCTTTCATGGCAGCGAGCGTGGATGAGCGACTCACGACGGGGCCTGGTCTTGCGGCACGAACTTTCTAATTCGCAATCAATGACGTCACGGACATTGTTTTTCATCGCTGCCGTCGCATGTGTGGCGGCCCCCACGACTTCAAACGCCCAGTTCGGCCGGCTTGGGCGCGGCAGGGACAAGCCAGACACGGCAGCCGCCTCCAGAGCCCGCGCCGACAGTGTCGCGAAGCCTGCTGCTGACACCGGAGTCAAGACCGGTGCCGACACCGCCTCCGGTTCGCCCGCGCCTGCGGCGAAGAAGGGCCGCTTTGGGATTGGTGGTGTCCTGAGCCGCGCGGCCAGCGGTGTCGTGGGAACCATCGCATCGGTCTCCGGCAACATGATGACCGGCAGCACCGCCGATCTTGGCACCGTCGTACCCATCGTCAGTCGTAATGCAAACACCTGGCCGAAGTCCCTCGGCACGATGGAGACGAAGATCATCAAGAACTGGGGTGATGGCGGGGATTTGGTGACCGTCAGTTTCACGCAACGATCGGGCGGATTCATGTCGAAGATCGACGGCACCGTGACCATCGACGGAAAACCGGCGGACTACGCCACCATGGGTGTCTACTCGTCGATGGTTGCGACGATGAAGGGGCCGCGCCGCGTCGAGGTGGCGACGACCACGGGTCAGAAAGCGGGGTTCACGATCCCTGCGCCACGCGGCGCGCTGCGGATCGTCAGCATCAACGGCCAGCCAAACCCGACGACGCTCGACTTGACGAAGAATGTCACGATCCAGCTCGCCGGCGTGATTCCCGGCGATACGACCCTGCTGCTCGTGAAGGCCATGACCAGTGTGCTCGGGTTGCGTGGCTTCTATGAGACGTTCTATGTGCGTCCCGGTGCGACGATCACCATACCGTCAGCGGCGTTTCGCAATCTCAACATCGCGCCGGGCAACGTGAAAATGGGCGCAAACTTCAACGACAGCTATTTGCTTGTCAGTCGAGAGCGTTGGGAAGATGCGCAGAATGCCACGGGTCCGTTCGCCGGGATGCAGGTGTTCACGTCAGAAAGCGACGGCCGCAGCTTTGCCGCGTCGGCCTCTCCCGAAATGAACACCGGCTTCAGCACCAAGGCCGAACTCGCGCTTCCTGGCGGAAAGCTTGTGTACTCGTTGTTCAAGGCGGGTGCATTCGCATCGCGCCCGATTGCGCAAGCCACGAAAATCGCCGTGATCTCTTTCGCCGCTCGCGGCACGACACATCTGGAAAAGGTGACGGAGCGCACGACCGGGAACACCCGGACGCGGGAGACGAGGACGCTGACGTTTCCCCAGTTGCCTGCGGCCGTGTGGGACGAGGCACTTGCAGAGTTGTATCGTTCGGTGAGCCCCGTGTTCGCGCAGGAGCTGGGAGCCACGATACTTCCGATCGATCAGGTCGTTGCCACGCCAGCGTACCAGTCCATGGCACCGTACTCCAAGGACGACGCGACCACCGATGTCCAGTTCACTCAGACGTACCGCGGCACGAAGCTGATCTCGGCCAATGTTCCCATTTCCGAAGGATATGGATGGAACCGGGTCGATGCGCGACTGATGCGGGAGACGGGAGCCAATGCCTTGCTCAAGGTCACGCTCGATCTGCAGTTGAGCGAGCGTGGCGGGGCGAGCATGATCCCAACGCTGGCCTTCGAGTTGGTCGGTGCGCCGAACGGACACTCAGCGTCGACGAAGTTCGTCGCTGGCACGATCGCCGGAGCCGGCCGACCGCTGAAGAAAAACGAAGCCATCACGCCGGCTGTACTACGGGAGATCATGCGCACCGCGGACTTTGCGACGGCGCTGAGTGCGGCGTTACGCGACTTCAAGGCGAAGGAAGCCGCAAACCAAGATTATCAGGTGATCTGGTCGGGACGGTGAGTTGCTCTGCTTTGCCGTGACGCACGCCGTTGCAGATACGATTGCATTGGTTTCGTGTGTTGATGTCACTGGTATCGTGTGCTCGTTGTTGAAAGTCTGTCTGCCGCCGCGGTAGATAAGCCACTCGTAGAAACGATCATGGGGGCAAAGATCTCGGATCTCTGCCCCCATGATCGTACGTGTCAATGAAGGAATGCGTCGGCTGCTGCACGGCTCCCGGTTGAATCAGCCGCTGTATCTGGAGTGGACCGGCGGCGCGCGGGTCGAGTCGCATCGAGCGCGCTTGGCGCCTGAGGGTCCGGAAAGACACGACGAGCTCGTGCATGCCGCTTCACTCGCCATGAGTCGTCGCGCCGCATGCACACGTCGGTTAATTACGAGTCGTCAGCGCGGTGCACCGACAGCATCGCCGAACGGACGCCCTCCCTCGAATACTGATGCCCCCGACGACGTCTCCGCCCGACACGATGAAATGGGTCTACATCTCCGGCGCAGCCTTCGTGCTCACGCTCGGCGCCGTGGCTGCGTTCGTACTCAGTGCGAACCGACTGCGCATGCCGAATGGGCTGTTCTTCGTCATCCTGATTCCGCTTGGCCTCACTGCCGCCGCATTTCTGTTCGGCGCGATGCGCTCGCATGCGACATACAAGGGCACATCGTCGTATGGCACGCTGGAACTGGGCGGACCGGTGGTGGTGCTCTGTCTGGTGGTGCTGGCTGGAATGAAGGCCAACAGCGCCGAGACCTTTGCGCTGACGGTGCGTGTGCACGGCCCCGGTGGCGTGAGTGAGGTGGTGCGCGAGGGACGTGTCACGGCCGACCTGGGTGGCGTGCGACGCACCGCGATCATCGGCAGCGAGGGTGAGGTCGTCTTCGGCGACGTGCCGGCCGACCTGGATGGTACCGCGGTCCGCATCTTCGCCACGGTGCCGGGGCTCGCGCGCGACAGCGCCGCGACGCCGATCACGATCCCGCCATCGCATGTGATCGAGCTGGGCCTCGTTGCGCAGCGCTATCGCACCGTCATGCGCGGCACCGTACGCGACGACGCCGGCCGCGTGGTATCACGCGCGACGATCGATGTCGGCGCAGGGGCGGCAACCGCAGTCACCGATTCGGCGGGCAACTTCTCCGTCGCGGTGGAAACGGCGCCGGGGATCGCGGTGCCGCTGACCGTGTCACTGCAGGGCAGGGTGGTGTTCGACAACACCGTGACCGTTGCCGCAGAGCCGCCGTTGCGCATCGTGGTGACGCGAGGCGCGCCATGACCATGCGTGGGCTGATTGCGGCATTCACCTGTGTGGCGCTGTCGTGGCCCCTGCCCGTGCGGCTCGCGGCGCAATCCGTCGTGTTCCGCGGTCGCCTGGTCGTCGCCGAAGGCGGGCCGCCGCTGCGCCAGATGACCGTCCGCCTCGATCGATTCGGTACCGCGACGCCGAATGACGGCGGGTTCTTCAGCGCGGCCATTCCAGCGGGCACGCAGTCGATCCGGATTCAGGTGGCCACAGGCAATCCGCGCTGGATGCTGCGCTATCCCACCAGCGCCATCGCCCTGCCGCGTGACACGTCGTTCGTGACCGACATCATCGTGGCGCCTTCGCTGGACGAGACGCTCACCCGTGACTTCGCCTCGTCGGTCACGCGGCTGGGTGCCAGCCTGCGTAGCGCGGGCGCGGCCGACAGCCAGGTCATCGCGGCGATCAACGCGTTGCGGCGCGAGTTCTCGACGCGCACCAACGTAAGCATCGATGAGCTGCGCACCGCCGAGAAGCTCTCGACCGAGCGCGCACGGATCTATCCCGAGCTTTCGGCGACACTCGAGCGATTCATGATCAAGGCGAACAACATGACGATCGCCTTCCAGTACCTGCTCGAGCCGTCATTCGGCAGCGACTCCGCGTTTGCACAGCTGCAGCGCGCCATCACCGAGTACAACGTCGCCGTCGAGGCACTGAAGACGGGCCGCGCAGGGTTCGAGGATGGCGTGGCGTCAAACTGGCGGAACACCACGGCGTCCGCCGACTTGCGCGCGGTGCTGGACTACGCCCTCGGCGACATCCACGCGGTAGACATCCTGCCGCTGAACGAGGTGCTGCCGGATGTCAGTCGCATTCTCACGGGGAACCTGCGCGGGCGCGAGGCGCAGACGCGTCGCGCCGACGTCATGGCCCGGGTGCGCATCGCGGTGAGCACGCTCCGTGTACGGCTGGACGAACTGGAACGTCGGAAGATTCGTGTAATTGGCACGCTGCAATCCTCATAGACGGAGATACCCGGATGCGCACCATGACTCGACGTACCGCGATGCTCGCCTTTCTGCTGTCGCTGGCGCTGCCGGCATGTGGGGGTGGGGATTCCATAGCCACGGGACCATCTGATAATTACCTGCCGACGATCTCGAACTTCTGGCGAAATGTCGCCACACCGGCGCACACGCTGACGCTGCAGTCCGCCAGCGACAACAAGCCGTCCGGCACGTTCACGGGTACGGAAGCGCATCCGACATTCGGGCAAAGCACCCTGGCGGGCTCCTTTACGAACTCCAGGGCGAGCATGGTGATCAGCCGGGCAGCGGGTGCGGCGACCTACAGTGCCACGTTCTACGGTAGTGCGAAGGATTCACTGCGGCTGACGCGGGGCAACGAAACGCTGGTCTTCAAGCGCTAGCATCGTTCAGTCATCACGGGACTCGCACGCTCCGGTGCGTGTCCGAGCCCGCCGTTGCACTTTCACGCTTGCAGCCCATGCGCCACGTCGCGAAGTCACTCGTTCTTGCCGTCCTCGCCGCAGCCTTTGCGCGGAATGCCGTCGCACAGGCGCGACCCGACACCGTGGCCGATCCACATCGCTGGCTCGAAGAGGTCGGGAGCGAACGCGCGATGAACTGGGTGCGCGCTGAAAACGCGAAGACCATCGCCGTACTGGAGCGGGACCCGCGCTTTGCCGAGATCCATGCGTCCGCGCTGGCGATGGCGCAGGCCCGTGACCGCATTCCGTACGTGCGATTCATCGCGGGTGCGCTCTACAACTTCTGGCAGGACTCGGCGCATGTGCGCGGCATCTGGCGCAAGACATCGCTGGCGAGCTATCGCACCGCATCGCCGACATGGGTGACCGTGCTGGACCTGGACGCGCTGGCGACGTCGGAGCGTGCGAACTGGGTCTGGCAGGGTGCGAACTGCGCGCGGCCCACCGAGGTGCGCTGCCTGATTGCGCTTTCGGATGGTGGTGAAGACGCAACGACGTTGCGCGAGTTCGACCTGCTGACGCGCCGCTTCGTGCCTGGCGGTTTTCAGTTGCCGAAGGGCAAGCAGAACGTTGCGTGGAAGTCGCCGGACACGCTGCTCGTCGCACGCGAATGGACACCGGGCGAGATGACCACATCCGGCTACGCCTACGTCGTGAAGACGCTGGCGCGAGGGCAGGCGCTGGCGGCTGCAGTCGAGGTGTTCCGTGGCAAGCCGAGCGACGTGCGGGTGGCCGCGTTCACGCTCTCCGATGCCGCGGGGCGCAGCGTGAGCATCATTGACCGCGGCATCAGCTTCTTCGAGTCAGAGCATCATCTCGTACGCCAGCGCGACGTCGTGCGTCTGGATCTGCCGCTGAAGTCGAACCTCGTCGCCATGCTCGACGGGCAGGTCATCGTGAAGCTCGCCGAGTCGTGGTCCAGCGGATCGGCGCGCATTGCGAGTGGCGCGCTGGCGTCCTTCGATGCATTGGTGGCGTCGCGCACGCCGCAGATGCTGTTGCCGGTGACGATCGTCGAACCGGGACCGCGCGAGGCGATCGAGGATGTCGACGTGACGAAGGATCGGTTGCTGGTCGGCCTGATGCGCAACGTGACGGGTCAGGTGCGCTCGTACGCGCGCAGTGCGGATGGACGCTGGACGCATGTGGTGCTGACATTGCCGACCAACATCTCGACCGAGATCACCAGCGCCGATCGTCGCTCCAACCGCGTGGTAATGGGCGTGCAAGGATATCTCACACCGGGCAGCGTCTGGCTGGCCGACGCGGGTACCGCATCAGTTGTGCAGGTGAAGACGCTCGCGCCGCGCTTCGATGCGTCGCGGGCCGAGGTGGAGCAGCTGGAGGCCACGTCGACGGATGGGACAAAGATTCCGTACTTCATCGTGCATCCGAAGGGCATGACGCTCGACGGGTCGAACCCCACGATTCTTTACGCCTACGGCGGATTCGAGGCGTCGCTCACGCCCCGGTATAACGCTGAAATGGGCAAGCTCTGGGTGGAGCGTGGCGGTGTGCATGTGGTGGCGAACATTCGCGGGGGCGGCGAGTTTGGTCCCGCGTGGCATGACGCGGGCCTGAAGACGAAACGTCAGGTGATCTACGATGACTTTGCGTCGGTCGCACGCGACCTGATTGCGCGCGGCATCACGAGCCCGAGGAAGCTCGGCATCCAGGGTGGCTCGAACGGCGGTCTGCTGATGGGTGTGCAGATGACGCAGCATCCCGAGCTGTACAGCGCGGTGGACATCCAGGTGCCCCTGCTCGACATGCTGCGCTATGAACAGATCGCCGCAGGTGCATCGTGGGTGGGTGAGTACGGCAGCGTGAGTGTGCCGGCAGAGCGCGAGTTCCTGGCCTCGATCTCTCCACTGCACAACCTGAAGCCGGGTGTGGCGTATCCGCAGCCGCTGATCTGGACCACCACGAAGGATGATCGTGTGGGTCCGCAGCATGCGCGCAAGTTTGCGGCGACGATGTCGGAGATGGGGCTGCCGTACCTGTTCTACGAAGTCATCGAGGGAGGTCATGGTGCCGGTGCGAACATCGAGCAGCAGGCGCACACGACGGCGCTGGAATTCACGTACTTCGCGCGCCAATTGATGAGCGGCGGCAAGCCCGTGCCGTAGCACCGACCTCGTCGTGCTGCTGATCGCGCGCGCAAGATCATGAACTGACCGAACTGGCGTATGGAGCCAGCGTCGCGCCTTCTGGCGACACAATTGCATGGGCGGTAAAAGCGTGGACCGCACTCATAACCCGAGGCACGTGCATCATGAGCCAACGCCCGCCGAACGACCGCAGTGACGACGCACGCATGACCGACGATTCCCGTCTGCTCGAGAACGATGACGTCGTGGCCGCG
Source organism: Gemmatimonadaceae bacterium (assembly GCA_014377535.1). Classification (GTDB taxonomy): domain Bacteria; phylum Gemmatimonadota; class Gemmatimonadetes; order Gemmatimonadales; family Gemmatimonadaceae; genus JACMLX01. The sequence goes on along the minus strand of JACMPK010000238.1, from coordinate 9,822 downwards.
GAGGAGGATGTGCCGCCGGACACTGATGAGAACTTCAATCGCGACGAGCATCTCGACGTGGAAGGCAGCGCGCGATTGCCGGAGGAACTCACAGGCCGCGCGAGCGGCACCGATGAGGATCTCGTCGCTCTGTTCGACAACCCGACCGACAAGCACATGGCGGATGGGTTCCGCGGCGGAAGCGATGACGAGCCGCCGGTGGATGATGACGAGTTCGAGGACGATCCGGCGCAGTCCAGCGTGTAGCGTGCAGGACGTCGCGGCGACGGTGCGCGCGTCACCGTCGCCAGATGGCGTCACACGCCGCCGTGCAGTACTCCCGCCAGAAGCACGGTGGGGTTGCCGACTTCCGAGCCCGGCACGGATCCGGGGTCGGTCGCAAACTCTCCTCGCGTCGCACGGAAGATCGCGTCGAGCGGAATCTTCGGCACGCGGTCCATGGTCAGCAGGCCATTCGCCTCCTGATAGGTGTCGGTGAACTGCGTGTAGCAGAAGCCGGCGAAGAGTGGCACACCGGTCACTGCGCCCAGCAGGGCGACGTAGCGTTCCAGCAGGTCGTCGGCGGTCTCGCAGCGCGAGTAGCCCCACGTGTGTCTTGCGTCGGGGTGAAAAGCGATGCCGCCGAATTCGGTCAGCATCACCGGCCCGTTGCTGTGCTCCGCATGACCGGCGATCACCAGCCGCCGACCGCCCGGCCGTTCCTTCTCGAGGATCCGCGGCAACTCGAAGTCGCTGTGATACCGGCGTGCGATCCGCTCGGGTCGGTGATCGTAATCATGGATCGCGAGAATGTCGGTCGCGACACTTTCCCAGCCATCGTTGCCGATCACAGGGCGGCTGGGATCAAGCGTGCGCGTGAGGTGATAAAGCGCCTGCACGCAGTGCCGCTGCTCGGGCATGGTGGGCAGGTCGGGTACTCCCCAGCTCTCGTTGAAAGGCACCCACGCCACCACGCAGGGATGGCTGATGTCGCGCGCAACAGCATCGGGCCACTGACGCGTGAGTCTCTGCACACTCTGCGGCGTGAACCGGTATGCGCTGGGCATCTCGCCCCAGACCAGCAGGCCCAGTCGGTCAGCCCAGTACAAATACCGCGGGTCCTCGATCTTCTGATGCTTCCGGACGCCGTTGAAGCCCATCTGCTTCGCGAGCTCCACATCCAGACGCAGCGCGGCGTCGGTGGGCGCGGTCATCCCGGTCTGCTCCCAATACCCCTGGTCCAGGACCATGCGCAGCGGATAGGGACGACCGTTCAACATGAACTGGTCGCCCTGCGTGCCGACCTGCCGCAGCGCGGTGTAGCTGCGCAATGCATCGATACGTTCGCCGCGCCCGGCCCAGAGCTCGATCTCGGCCTCGATGATGGTCGGGCGCGCCGGACTCCAGAGCAGCTCGTTGCGGTAATCGTCGATGCCGGGGTCCGAAAGAGCGATGCGCCGGTGCACCTCGCCCGCGACGACCTGATACGTGTCGTCCGCGATGACGGTACCGCCGACCGACAGCTTGACCCGGACTCGCAGCGACTCGCGCCGCACGCCGCCGACGCTGAGTAGAATGCCGATTTCCCAGCGCTCCAGCGATGACGTCCAACGCAGCCCGCAGACGTAGGTGCTCGGCACGACCTCCACCCACACCGTCTGCCAGATGCCCGTGGTGCGCGGATACCAGATCGCGTGCGGGTTCAGCTGCCAGTCCTGCTTGCCGCGAGGCTTCGCGACGTCGTGCGGGTCGTCCACGGCCAGCACCGCAACCTCGTGCAGCACTGCCGACGCGATGCCGGCCGCCTCGTCGTCGTGGCCTCGCAGTGCGTCCGTGATGTCCAGCGTGAAAGGCAGGTAGCCACCTTCGTGATTGCCCACGCGGGAGCCATTCACCCACACCGTTGCCTCGTAGTCCACGGCGCCGAAGTGCAGGAGCAGCCTGTCGCCAAGGGCGAGCGGCGGTGCAGCGAAGGTGCGGCGATACCAGACCGCGTGGTAAAAACTCGTGTCACCGATGCCGCTCGCCTGCGTCTCGGGCGCAAATGGCACCGTAATCGTCGTATCGTCCCACGCTACGGCCTCGGGGCGCTTCCACTCGCCATGCCGGTCAATCGCAAACTGCCACGGGCCGTTCAACGAGAGCCATGCATCACGCTGCAGTTGAGGGCGCGGATACGCGTGCGCGGCTGGATCGGGCGTGAGCGCGGGATGTCGGGTGGTCGGCGCGTCGCTGTCAGCGGCAGCCGGTAACGTGACCGTCATCGTGTGGATCAGAAGGATGAGTCTGGGATCAGGACGATCACAGCATGGCTCATGGCAGCGCACACAACGGCATGGCCCGTGCCCACATGTAGCGCCCTCAGCACTGCCAGTGCAGCTTGCAAGTCACATGCTGCCCGTACTCTTTCGCATCGGCGCCACTCCGATCTGGTCGCACTCGTTCTTCACGGCGATCGGCATGCTGGTCGCGATCGTCATGTCGTGGCGCATCGCGCGGCACCTGCGCCGCGACTCGATCGAGCTGGTGTGGATCATCTGTGGCGGCCTGACGGGTGCCGCATTGATGGCGCGCTACGGGCTGGTACTGAAATACCTGCTGGTCGCTTCATCGCCGAGTATCGCGGGGTTCATGCGCTACGGTGGCGCCTCGCTGCTGGGCGGACTGGCCGGCGCGTACCTCGGTGTCGTCATCGTGAAGCGCCTGATCGGCTATCGACGGCACACGGGTGACCTGCTGGTGCCCGGCGTGGCACTCGGCATCGCGATTGGCCGCGTGGGCTGTCACCTGGCGGAACGTCCGGGTACGCCAACCACGCTGCCGTGGGGCGTGCACGTACCGTTGCCGCTGGCTGCACTGTTGCCAGAGTGCCCCGCATGCCTGACGGGTGCCGCCATGCATCCATCGTTCGTGTACGAAAGCCTGTTCCTCGTCGCTGCCGCCGCATGGCTGTATCCGCGAGCGATGCGCATCACGCCCATGCCCTCGTGGATGCGCGAGGGCGACCTGTTCAAGCTGTTCCTGCTGGCGTATGCCTGTGCGCGATTCCTGCTTGAATACGTGCGCGGCAACCCCACGATGCTGGCGTCACTGAGCGGCTCGCAGCTCGTCGTGCTCGTCGCAATCGTGGCGCTGTCGATTCACTTTGCGCGACGTGCTGCCGATGCCCGCGTTGCCGCAACTCCCGCATGAGGTGACCTGATGGCGCTCGCCCTGATTCCGGAAACGACCGCTGACCTGGTCGCAGGTGCAGGCATGCCGCTGCGCGATGACGTGGTGATGCGATACGTGACGGCATTCTGCCCCACCTGTCACGCCGACGATCCACTCCGTGCGCTGGCCGATGTGCCACGCCTGGCTGGCTATCTGGCCGAGCGCGACGGTCAGGTGTGGCTGGTGCGTGGCTGCCCCGTGCATGGCAAGGTCTCGACACTGTACGACGAGTCGGCCGACATGCTCCGTTGGCTGGAGCGATGGACCGCACCCACCAAGCGGCATGTGCCTGACGTGCGTGGCAACTACGACGCGGTGCCGCTGGTCTACCAGCGCGGACTGGGCGAGATGCAGACGCAGCACACCTGCATCCTGCTGGAAGACATCACGCAGGCGTGCAACCTGAGTTGCCCCACCTGCTTCGCCGAGTCGTCGCCGAGCGTGCACGGGTTCGTGCCGGTCGCCACGATCCTCGCGAATGTGGACATGCGCCTGGCACGCGAGAACGGCCGGCTGGACGTGGTGATGATCAGCGGTGGTGAGCCCACGGTGCATCCCGAGTTCACGACGCTGATCGAGCGGCTGCTGGACCGGAACATCACGCGCATCCTGATCAACACCAACGGCGTGCTGGTGGCGCGCGACGATGCGCTGCTGAAGTTCCTGGAAAAGCACAACTCGCGCATCGAGACTTACTTCCAGTTCGACGGCTTCAAGCTGTCCACGCACAGGGCGCATCGCGGTGCGGACCTGCGCGCGCTGAAGCAGACCGCACTCCAGCGCCTGAGCCAGGCGGGCATCTTCACGACGCTCACCATGACGGCGTCACTTGGTGTGAACGACGACGAGATCGGCGACGTGGTGCGCCTCGCGCTGGAGACGCCGTTCGTTGGTGGCGTATCCATCCAGCCGCAGTTCTCGTCGGGGCGCTCGCTGGCGCTGGATCCGAATCAGCGGCTCACGCACGGGGGCGTGCTGGCGCGTCTTGGCCCGCAGACGAACGACGTCGTGACCTGGAAGGATCTCACCGCACTGCCATGCTCCCATCCGCACTGCTGCAGCGTGGGCTACCTGATCCGCACCGATGCCGGCGAATGGAAATCGCTGGTATCGCTTGTCGGTGCCGAGCGATTGCACGAGCATCTCGGGCTGGTGAGCAATCGGATCGTGGATCCGCAGATGAACCTGCAGCTGCAGGGGCTGGTGAAGGAAGCGCTGCTTGGCCTGCTCAGCGAACAGAGCTCACTCTCGCATCCGTCACTCGCACAGATCTTCCGCGATGTCTGCGAGAGCTGTGACCTTGGCCTCAGCACGCTGGTGCGACTCGCCGGTCAGTCGCTGCTGGGCAGCAGGAAAGGGTTCCGTGGGCTGGTGTCGGAGCGCATCAAGCGCATCACCGTGAAGCCGTTCATGGACATGCACACCATGCTCGAGGAGCGCCTGCTGCAGTGCTGCGTGCATGTCGGTACGCAGAGCGCCGCGGGCGAGCATCAGTGCGTGCCGTTCTGCGCGGCGCAGGCGTGGGCACCGCTCGGTCGCATGAAGCCTGCAGAGCGGGTGGCGCGTCGTGCCGATTGATCCCGTTCGCTTCTGCGTGCTGACGACCGTCGCGCTGATCGCGTGGCTGGTCGGTCCGCCGGTGTGCGTGATGCTGATGAGCGCACTGGGCATCTGGGCGTACGCGCGGGCGATGCGCGCGGGGCTGCAGGAGACGAAGTGTTTCCTGAAGCGGCCGGTGCTGGCGATGGGTTACCTGGCCGTGGCGTCCGTCGCGGCCGCAGGGTTCGTGGTGCGGCAGCAGCTGCGCTGAGTGCGCGGCTTGCCGCCGCCATCACACGCTGCTGGCGTAGGCGGCGCAGGCGACGAGCGCGATCAGCAGGACGGCGCCATAAACACCCGCCGTGACCGCAAGCACTGTCTTGAACGCGTTGCCCTTCCGCACGGCGACTGACAGAATGTCGCCTTTCGCGACGGCGACTCGGAACTGCGGATCGTTGCTCTCAGGCGCGCTCGAGCCGATGACGCTGTCGCCCTCGATGACCGGGCGGTACATCTGGATCTGCTCCCCGTTCTTCAGCGAAAGCCTGACCTCGCCATTCCTTCCAGTCGATGGCAGCGACGCGCGTACTGGGCCGCGCTCCACGCGGGTGCTCGTGCACGCTGCAGTGCCGACCGTTGCAGAAGCAAGCAGCAGACGGCGCATGGACGCGAAACGGGATCGACGCATGGGTTTATCTCCTGGGGAAGGGACGCTTCAAGAACGTTTCCGGGGTCGGGCAATGTCAAGCATGTGCCTGCGAGCTGCATGACGTCGACCGGGCACGCGCGTCCCGGTGCTGCGCACGCGGTGCTGGCCGACGAGCGTCGGTCGCCCTCCATGCCGAAATCCCGGCCGCGGTCACGTGACGATGTGACGCGCAGAGCAGCGCCTCGTCTTAAAGATGAGTTTGACGAAGAAGTGCTGGCAGGATGCTCCCGGATCCATACCGACGGGCGGCAGGCAGCAGCACCGTGCGGCGCGGGTCTGGCTGCACGAGCAAAAACAAAAGTGCGTGTGAATGGGCGGGTGGGCCCGGAAGCACGTTCAGCCCCCGGTGAGCGACGGCTTGCCGGGGGCACTTCGTGTCCGCATGCACGCAGCACGGCGGCGCGCAGGTCGTGTGTAAACTCGATGGTCGTCAACGCGCTCCGTGGGCCGTGCGCGTCTCGGCTGTCGTGCCGCGGCGCGCTCGCGCGACTGATCATACATTGCGGCATGAACACCAACTACCCTCGCGTTGCCTTCCAGGGAGCACCTGGTGCCTTCAGCGAGGATGCCATTCGCGCATTCTGGGGAACCGATACGGTCTCGGTCCCATGCCAGACGTTTTCGGCAATGCTGCAAGCCGTGCAGAGCGGCGCGGCAGATGGCGCCGTATTGCCAGTCGAGAACAAGATCGTCGGCCCCATCCAGACCGCGCTGGATGCGCTGGACGATTTCAGCGTGGGCCTGAACATTGGTGGCACCACCGATGTTGCCATCGTGCTGGCGCTGATGAGCGTGGAAGGTGCGACGCTGGACGGCGTGCAGGTGGTGATTTCGCACCCGGTCGCGCTGGCGCAATGCAAGAAGTTTCTGGACGGCTTTCACGCGAAGGCAGATCCGTATTACGACACCGCAGGTGCCGCGAAGCGCGTCGCCGAAAAGGCTGATCCGTCAATCGCGGCCGTCGCGAGTCACAATGCCGCGAGCCTGTACGGGCTCGTCATCCTGGAGGATGCGATTCAGGATGTGCCCGACAACTGGACGCGCTTCGTGAAGATCGAGGCAGGTCGCTAACGCTCGTTTCCGAGGCGGCGCCCCCGATCATCGCCACCGCGCCGACGTCGATCCTGCCACCTCGCCCGCATCGCCGTGGCCTTCACGCGCTGCGACGGAGTCAACACTGAGTCGATGGCGAGCTGCATGCCGTCGCGCAGTGAATCCAAGCGCGGTTCGACATGCGCGCGCAACGTATCCAGCTGCCGCTCACGCGTCGCAAAGATCGCGTCCACCTGCCGCACTTGCACGGTGGTGAGCGCCAGTTCATCGGTCAGCCGTTTCACGATGCGGCCCCGCATGCGATTGCGGGTCGCGGTATCCTGCAAATCGCCCATCATCCCGAAGGAGCTGCCCCCGCCTCGTCCCCCTCGATGGTCGTGCGAGCGGTCGGACTGCCGGCGCAGCAGGCTGCGATCGACCGCCACGCCGATCGCGACACCGACGCCGAGCACCGCCAGCACCGTCAGCAGGGCCATGACGCGCGAACGCGGGGTGGTCATTGCGGTACCGCGACGGATGCGGCGGTGGTCATGACGTCGTTGGCGATGACTCGCTGCGTCAGGCCGCTGCTGGCTCCGGACTCCAGCGCTCCAAACAGCGCGGCCGGGTCGCTGTCGCGGAGCTCGGCCTCGGCAACGCTGGTGGTGTCGAGGCGCGTGAGGTATGCGGCGGCGACGATCGCGGCGGCAGCGGCCATGGGCAGGGCGATGCGAACCCATTCCGCCAGCGTGTCGGCCAGCGAGGTCCGCGCGCGTCGGCGTCGCGACGCGAGTGCGAACGACGCCTGCTCCATGATGCGAGCGTCGAGCGCGTCTCGCGGACAGGTCGGCGCCCCGCGATCGGCACGCCGCAGCAGCGCATCGAGCATCGGGTCAGTCGAATCGGTCGAATCGGGCGAGTCGTGCCACTCGTCGTGCGGGCCGTTGATCATTCGTCCTCTCCACCGTCACCGAGCCACGTGTGCAGCTGCGTTCGCAGCGCTTTGCGTGCCTCGTGCAAGTACCACCGTGCCGTGCCGGCCGGAATGTCCAGCAGCTGCGCTGCCTCGGTTGGCGTGAACTCCTCTAACGTCACCAGCTCGATCAGCTGGCGCTGCATCGCGGGCAGCGTCGCCAGCGCCACATCCACCTCGCCACGCAAAATGCCCAGCATCGCCACATCGGCGGGCCCCACGGCGTCGCTCACTTCCCTGTCCGTCAACTCGTCCGTCTCACGCCGTTTCGCCGTCCGCTGGCGATTGATGGCCGTGGTCGCGACGATCCGGAAAAACCATGGCCCGAACGGTCGACCGGGTTCGCACTGGTCAATTCGTTCGAGCGCCCGCAGAAACGCATCCTGCACCGCATCCTCGGCGTCCTCGCGGTGGCGTAGCACGCGCCAGGCAATCCGGTGCCCCCGAACGAGGTGCCGCCGCACGAGTACCGCATAGGCTTCGGTATCGCCTTGCTGCACCCGCGCCACCAGCGCCACCTCGTCGTCATTCTCGCCCGGAGGGCCCGTAGTGTGTGCCGCCGAGGTCATGAAGCCGGAAGATGAAGCGCCCCTGCGGCGCGAACAGGTAGGATGGAGACGCGGCTGCTCGCGATCCTGTGGACATGTACACGGTGTGCCGCGCCCGCGTTGGCACAAGGGGCGTACCCGGTTGCGCGGTGCACCGGCGCGTCGCAGGCCAGGGCGTCGACGTGCACGCGTCGACGGTGTCCGTGCCCGATTTCCAAGCGTGGCCGATCGTCACGACGCGGCGCACACGAAACAGGGGTCTGGCCTCAGGTGTTACGATTGCGGAGGGGCGCGTGCCATCCGTCGCGTCCTGACTTCGTCTCAAGGAGTGTTCGTGTCGCTGCGTCGCCTTCCCGTCTACATCCTTGCCGATGTCTCCGGCTCCATGCGCGGAACCCCCGTCGAGAGCGTGAAGGCGGGCCTTCGTCAGTTGCATCGCGACCTGCTCACGGACCCGCAGGCCGTCGAAAGTGCCTACCTCAGCGTGATCACCTTCGCCGACGTGGCCATCCAGGTGGTGCCGCTGACGGAGGTCAGCAGCTTCATACCGCCCGAGATGGACGCCAACGGGCAGACGAACTACGGCGACGCGCTGCGCGTGCTGCTGGAGTGCTTCGAGATGGAGGTGGTGCGCACCACGTCGGAGCAGAAGGGCGATTGGCGGCCGCTGGTCTTCATCCTCTCCGACGGCGCACCGACCGACAGCGGCTGGCCGCAGTATGCCAGTGAGCTGCGCGAGCGTCGCCCTGCCAACATCATTGCCGTGGCCTGCGGTGACCACGCCGACCTCACGGCGCTGCGCGAGACCACGGACACCGTGATCCAGATGCGCGACATGTCACCCGATGCATTCCGCGCCTTCTTCAAGTTCGTGTCGGCCAGCGTGAAGACGACCAGCGCGAAAGTGGGTTCGGTGGGTGAGGGTGGCTCCATCACGCTGCCGCCGCCGCCACCCGGCATCACGATCATTCCCTGAGCGCGGTGGACGAGCCGGGCGCGGTGCTGGCGCCGGACGATGCTGTCGTGCCGGCGGCGTGGGTGGCACGCGAGCCCGGAAGTGCCTGGTGTCCGGACGCGATCGCCGCGCTGCTCGGTGACGAGTTCGTGCGAGCGGCAGCCGCGGACCCGTGCGTGATCGCGCAGGGGGATGAGGTGTGGCAGGTGCGCGGTGCGAGCGTGCGTGGGAAGTCGCATGCCCATCGCGGCGAGCATCGCGACGACGCACTCGCGGTGCATGCGGCCGACGGCCTGCTGCTGCTGTGTGTTGCCGATGGAGCAGGATCCAGCGCACTCAGTCGTGTGGGTGCGGCCGTGACGGCACGCCTCGTCGTGGAGCGCACCGCCGCGCGTCATGCCGCCGGCTCGCCGGACGATGCGGCGTCGTCGCGACTGGGCACGGCAATGGCGCATGCGGTGCACGATGCCGCAGTGCGGCTGCACGAACTGGCGGCAGCCGCCGGCGTATCGCCAACCGCGCTGCGCACCACCGTGATCCTGGTGGCCATCTGCGGTGACCTGATTCTGGTGTCGCAGGTCGGTGACGGCGCGGTGCTGATGCAGCGGCATGACGGGTCGGTGCTGCGGGTTGGCGCGATGCGTGAGACGGCGTGGGCCGGCGAGGTCACCTGCTTCGTGCCCGACGCGTGCGCGATGACACAGGCGGCTGAACTGCGGCAGGCGAGTGCCGGCGACATGTCGCTGATTGCGCTGATGACCGATGGCATCGACGACCCGTTTCATCCACTGGAACAGAGTGGTGCCGCCCTCGTGGAGCAGTGGCGCCACGGCACGATGGAGCCGATCGGCACCGCGACGCAGGCCATCGGCGG
>JACMPK010000237.1 GCA_014377535.1 Gemmatimonadaceae bacterium | reverse complement strand
GATCCTCCGGCTGCTCGCGACGCGAGCGGTGGCGCGAGTCGTCGGTTGACGAGCGCGAGTTGTGACGATCCTGCGCGCGGCCGAAGGCCTCGCGCTGCTGTTGGTCGCGCGACGACTGGTCTCGCGTGTTGCCCTGTGCCTGACTGTCCGATGCGGCGCGCAGCCCCGCGAGGTCGATGCCTGGCGCGGTGGCGCGCGAGAAGTTCACGCTGTCCGTCGCACGCGGTGCGGCCTGCACACGCACACCCTCGGCGCTCAACCCGCGCCGCTCGAGTGCTTCGCGCAATTCGCCAAGCCGGTCGGTGATCGCGGCGGCCTGCTGGGCATTGCCCACACCAAGCCGTGCGTCCACCGCAGTGCCGCGCGTGTCGATGCGGATCTGGTCCTCCATGCCGTTCGCGTTCTCCATTCGCAGCAGCACACTGCTCAACGGCTTCGCGCTCTGCGTAGCCTGAATGTCCATCAGCTGGCTGATCCGATCGGCCATGCTGACCGACGCCGTCGGGGCAAGCACACGCGACGCCGTCGAGGCATCGGTGGTCATCATCGGTGACGGGGCGCTCACGGCGAGCGGCGAGAGCGCGTCGGCGTTGCTGCTGCCACCGCCAGGTGACGATGCACCCGGCGATGCGACGGGCGCGACCCGTGCGACCTGCGCCACACTTGCCACACGCGCCACCTGCGCAACATTTGCCACGCGCGCCATCATGGACGCCTGCGCGTCGCCGCGGCCTTCGCTGTGCACATCGGCGCGCAGCTGTCGCGCGGTGTCGCCAAGGTCGCCGCGCAGGTCACCAAGCAGCGTGTCCAGCGTGTCGGCGCCCACGGCGCCGACACCGGCGAGTTCCACATGGCCCGGATCGCGCGCGCCCAGCGTGCGCAACCCCTCCTGCTTCGCGATAGTCGCGAGGTGCGCATAACCAGCCGGGTTGTCCCACATGCCGTCCACCTTCACGTCGGCGGCAAGGCCCTTCACATGCTTCGAGTTGGTGGTCCAGGTCACGACCGGACCATCGGCGGTGCGACCCTGCGCGAACAGCGCATCCTGGCGTGCCTGCGAACGAACGGTTTCCAGCACGCTCACGCTGTGCCCGTACTCCGACTTCATGCGGTCCATCACGCGCTGCAGCCGGTCGCGGAACTCCGGCGCAAGCTGCGTCAATGCCTTCTCCACGGCGTGCGCGTCGGCGCGCGCGATCGTGGCTGACGTCGCAGCGCGCTGCGATGCGGCGCCGGACGCAGTCTCGCCCGTCTCGGCGACAGGTGCTGTGGCACTCCGCGTCATGTTCATCGCGGCAGTTGCGACCGGCGCGTACGTAACGCTGGCAGTGGTGTTCACTGCGGTGGTGTCGAGTGCAGCAGCCGGCGCGTCGAAGTGATCCTCGACCAGCACTGGCGACTTCGCATCATCGTGTGGCGACGTCGAGTCGTCCAGCTGCACCATGCCGTGGTGTGCGTCGGAGGTCTGCGCGTCGTCGATAGCTGGCGTCGGCTCATTCGTCACCACGATGCCCTTCGGCATCAGCGGCAGCGTCGCGAGCAGCTGCAGCGCGGCGGCGGTCGCTGCCGCGGTGCTGGACAGGTCGGTGATCACGGCAGCGGGCATGTTCTCCGCGTTCACGACGTCGGTCGTGAGTGCAGGAGCCGGCACTACCTCCGGCAGTGACGCGACCTGCATGGCGTCGCGCAGCTGTGCACGCAGCGCATCGCGCGGGTTCATCGCAGCCGTTGCATCGGTGCTGACCGGTGTCTTGGCGCGTGTGCCGTCGGCAGCATCAGGCGCAGTGGTACCAGACGACTCAGTGGCTGCGTCGTTCGCGCGTGATGCGTCCGAGGCGTCCGATGCATCGGTGCCCGAGGCGGTGTTCTTCGGTGTGGCGCGCGTCGCGGCGTACTTCATGGCACCGCTCAGCATCAGGGACTGCACCTGGGCGCGCTGCGGCGGCGACTCGGCGCGGCGTCGGGCCGCAGTGCTGTCCGTACGATCGATGCGCTCATCCCCAGCGCGCGCCATCGCCAGTGACGACGCGAACGCCTTCGCACCCGCATCCACGCGACGGTCCAACGTGGACGCGGCCATCAGGTCGCGTGTGCGCGGTGCAGGCGTGGGAACCGGCAGCAGGCTGCTCATTCGCCACCACCACGACGACGTGTCGGCATCTGGCTCAGGAGCGCCGCACGCTGCGGCGGCAGGTTGGTCAGGATCGCGGCTGCCTGGCGCTCGCCCAGCTGGTTCAGGATCACGCCGACGTCGGCGTCGGACATCTGCGTCAGCACCTTCGACGCATCCTTCGCACTCATCGTCGAGAAAATCTTCGCCAGGCGCTTCTGGTGCTGCTCCGTTTCTGCATCCGTTGCAGCGGGTGCGGTGGGTGCGGCGGCAACGGTGGTCGCCGGTGCGGAAGTACCGCGGACCGGTGTGACGTTCGCCTTCGTCGTCGGAGCCGCGTGCATGTCCGGTGCATGCTGTGCGTCGGCCACAGGCGCGGCGGCGGCGGGCGCTGCCTCGTGCGAGCCTGCGACGGCAGAGTCGTGCGCGACGACTCCAACCGCGGCCGAGTCGGTCGCCGCGGTGCTGTCGCCTTCCGCATGCGTCGAGTCGGCGGTTGGCTTGATGCCATGCTTCCGGGCATCGGCAATGGCCGTGGCATGCGCCGCCGAGGCCCTGAACACCGTGAAGAACCCGCCTCCACTGATGCCCATCAGGAGGCCGATCACGAGTGGCACGATGAGTTTACCCATGGGTGGTGCGCTCCGGGTCTGTTGGAGTGGTGTCGGTGTTGTGGAACCGCGTCAGCGCGATCTCGTCCATCATGACGCGATCGGCATCCTGCGCTGCGGTGTGATGCGCCTCCGCCTGCTTGTCCTTCAGCGTGTCCAGTGCATGTCGCGCCTGGAACGCCGTCCGCAGCTCGTCCTGCGCATGGCGCACCATGCTGTCGGCGGTCATCAGGCTGCTGTCGGCAAATTGCAGCCGCACATCCAGCGCCCCCAGCACGTACTGCAGCTGCTGCAGCTCACCCACGGTGCAGCCGGTATTGCTGGCCGTGGTCAATGTTTCGTGATTGATCGCGCGCACCTGCGCAATCGCATCGCGTGTGTCGCGGGCGGCCGCGGCCTGTCCCTTCGCGCTGACCAGTGCGATCGCGCGTGCCTTCTCCGCGTCCTCGCGCAGCTCCAGCACGCGTTGCAGGCGGAACTTGAAGCGGCTCATGACTGCACCCGCTGCTGCTGCAGGTGCTCGTAGCGCATCTGCAGCTGGCGCAGGCGATTCACCGAGTCGTCGATGTCGGTGCTCTCGCTCGGCGGCTGACGCAGGAAGGCCAGGATGCCGTCACGCAGCGTGATCGCCGCATCGACCAGCGGATCGCTGCCCTTCTGGTAGGCACCGACGAGGATCAGGTCCTCCTTCTCGCGCCAGGCGGCGTCCAGTTGCAGCAGCAGGTTCGCGGCGTTGCGATGCGCATCGCTGATCAGCAGGTCGCGCACACGACTCTTCGACTCGAGCACGTCGATCGCCGGGAAGTGTCCGGCACTGGCCAGCTTGCGTGTCAGCACGATGTGGCCATCCAGGATGGAGCGTGCAGCGTCGGCGATCGGCTCGTTGAAGTCATCGCCATCCACCAGCACCGAATACACACCCGTGATGCCGCCGACGCGTGCATTGCCGGCACGCTCCAGCAGTCGCGGCAACGCGGCGAACACTGACGGCGGATAGCCCTTCGTGGTCGGCGGCTCGCCGACGGCGAGGCCGATCTCGCGCCATGCCATGGCCACGCGCGTGATGGAGTCCACCATCAGCAGCACCTGCTTGCCCTGGTCGCGGAAGTACTCGGCGATGGCCGTGGCAACCAGCGCGCCGCGGGCGCGCACCAGCGCTGCCTGGTCGCCCGTGGCCACGATGATCACGCTCCGCTTCAATCCTTCCTCGCCGAGCGAATTCTCGATGAACTCGCGCACCTCGCGGCCACGCTCGCCGAGCAGCGCGATCACGTTCACGTCAGCCTTCGCCTCGCGTGCGATCATGCCCAGCAGCGTGCTCTTTCCCACGCCGCTGCCGGCGAAGATGCCGATGCGCTGTCCCTTGCCGATCGTGAGCAGCCCGTCGATCGCGCGCACACCGGT
>JACMPK010000236.1 GCA_014377535.1 Gemmatimonadaceae bacterium | reverse complement strand
GTGCCTGCGGGCGCGACGGTGGTGCAGATGCACTGCGGCAGTGGCCTCTTCGGTGCCGTGGCTGCCCGCGGACGCGCGGCGGGGCACGTGTATCTCACGGACCGCAGCGTGGTCGCGGTCGAGGCAGCGCGACGCACGATGGTGGAGAACGGCATCGATACGGCGACCGTGCTGGCGGGCCATGGATCGTCGCCGCTCGATCCGGCGCTCCGTGCCGACGTGGTCGCGATCCGGATCCCGACGGAGAAGCTGGCGCTCGTCCAGCTCATGGCCGATGCCTTCGGGTTGCTGCGCGTGGGCGGGCACTGCTGCGTTGCCGGTGCGACGAACGAAGGCATCAAGTCTGCCGCCACCCTGCTCGAAAAGCTCTTCGGCAATGCCACCGTGCTGGGCACCGACAGCGGGCACCGCGCAGTGATGGCGGTGAAGCGTGCGGCAACGCCATCGGATCCGACGGTGCTGGCCGACCCGGCGCTGCCGCACGATGCGTTTCGTTCGCTGAACGTGACGCTGCGTGGCGAGTCGCTTCAGCTGTTTACTCGGCCCGGTGTCTTCTCGTGGGAGCATGTCGACGAAGCCACCAGCATCCTGGTCGACTGCATGACCGTGGGGCAGGGCGACGACGTGCTGGATCTGGGCTGCGGCAGCGGACCGCTGGGCATGCTCGCGGCGCGCCTGTCACGCACGGGTCACGTGTGCATGGTGGACATGGACACCGAGGCCGTGCGCTGCGCGACGCGGGCCGTCGAGCGCGCTGGCCTCACGAACTGTGACGTGCTGGCCAGCGATGTGGCCGCAGCCGTGCGTGATCGCCGCTTCGATGTCGTGGTCACCAATCCGCCGTTCCATGTGGGCAAGGGCACGGACCTCGACGTGCCGGCGCAGTTCATCGCCGACGCCTGGCAGGTCCTGAAGCGCGGTGGACGTCTGGCGCTGGTCGCGAATCGCACGCTGCCATACGAACGGCTGATCCACGAACGCTTCGGCAACCTGGTGACGCTGCATGACGGACCTCGCTTCAAGGTGCTCGGCGCCACGCGCTGACTACGTCGGTGCCAGCATGGAGCGTTCGGCGGGCGTGACCTCGCGCCAGCAGCCTGCGCCAAGGTCGCCCAGCTCCAGTGCGCCGATTGCCACGCGATGCAGCTGCACCACGTGATTGCCCACCGCGGCGAACATGCGTCGCACCTGGTGGTAGCGGCCCTCGGTGACGGTGAGCCGCACGCTCGTCTCGTCGTCGATGACGAGCGCCGCCGGCGCGAGCGGCGTCGATTCGCCGGACAGCCGCAGCGTGCCGCTGGCGAAGCGCGACACTTCATCACCGTGCAGCGGATGCGCGAGCATCGCGCAGTACGTCTTGGCGACATGCGCGCGTGGTGATGTCAGCCGGTGGTTCAATGCACCGTCATCCGTGAGCAGCAGCAGGCCGCTCGTGTCGCGATCGAGGCGGCCGACCGCTGCCATGACCGGTGTGCGCTGCAGGAAGCGTGGCGGCAGCAGGTCGTAGATCAGCGGTGGCACATCCCTGGTTGAGCAGACATGCCCCACTGGCTTGTGCAGCATGAGCAGGGTGCCGGGTGGGGGATCCAGCGGTGCGCCGTCCACCAGCAGGGCGTCGTGCGACCAGAGGTCACCATCCCGCACGGCCGTACCTTCGAGCAGTGTGACACGTCGCGCGGCCACGAGTGCCATGACGTCGCGCCGCGAGCCGTAGCCGAGGTTGGCGAGGTACTTGATCAATGTCATGTCGCGTGAGATCATGCGGGGAAGGCACGCCAACGGAGCAGTCATGGTCTCGAGCAAGGAAACAACGCCGGCCGCCTATCTCGCCAGCCTGCCGCCCGCGCAGCGCGAGGTGATCGCCGCAATGCGCGCCCTCGTGAACGCGCGCCTGCCCGAGGGTTACGTGGAAACGATGAACTGGGGCATGCTGTCGTGGGAGGTTCCGCTCAGCCGGTATCCGGACACCTATAACAAGCAGCCGTTATCGTACATCGGACTGGCGGCGCAGAAGAACAACACTTCCCTCTACCTGACGAGCGTGTTCGGTGATGCCGCGCTGCTCGCACAACTGCAAGAGGGCTTCCGGGCTGCCGGGCACAAGCTCGACATGGGGAAGTCGTGCATTCGCTTCAAGCGCATTGACGACGTGCCGCTCGATGTGCTCGGAGACATCATCGCGGCGACCAGCGTCGAGACGATGATCGAGCGGGCGGAGGCCGCGCGGCGGCGCTGACGGATCAGCGCACGCCGAACGGAATCCGCTTCAGCGCCACGATACCGTCCGTGATCACGATCACGGCGTCCTGCAATGCGCGGATGTCCTCCAGTGGATTGCGCTCAATCACCACGAGATCCGCTTCCATGCCGGCGCGCAGCGTGCCGGTGCGCTGACCGATGCCCAGGCAGCCAGCGGCAACCGACGTCGCGGCGCGAATGGCATCCATCGGCGTCATGCCCAGCTGCGTGAAGTACATGATCTCGAGCGGGATGCGCGACACGCTCGACGGGCCATACTCCGTGTCGACGCCGGTGATGACCGGAACACCGAGTGCGTGTGCGGCCGTGATGCCCGCCGCTGCGCGCGGCAGCATGTGCAGGCCGCGCAGATGTAGCGGGCCGCTGTCGTAATCGCCGCCCGGTTCCGCAAGGTCCATCAGCGTGGTGTAAGTCGGCGTGAGGCAGGTGCCACGTTCCTTCATCAGGCGCAGCGTGGAGTCGCTCACGTACGTGCCATGCTCGATGGTGCGCGCACCGGCCTTCACGGCAGCGTACGCGCCCTCGTCGCCGTGTGCATGCACCAGCACACTGACGCCACGCGCACGCGCCGCGTCCACGATGGCGCGCAGCTGTGCCTCGTCGTACACCTGCTTGCGCGGGTCCTGGTCGGCGAGGCCGGCACGCTCGGTGGCGCGTGTCTTGATCCAGTCCACACCGCGGTCGATGTTGATGTTCACCACGGCGGTCAGCTGCGCCGGTGTCAGCACCGCATTCGCATACGGCGCGAGGCGCGGATCGGCGAGCACTGTCTCGCCGAGGTACGGTGTGACGAACACGCCAGCGGCCAGCATTTCCGGCCCGGGAATCACACCCTGCCGGACCAGTGCACGCAGTCCCACGTCCTCGTAGTGCGGCGTGTTGCCGCTGCGCACCGTCGTCACGCCCGATTCCAGCGCCCGCTTCATGCCCGCGAGCGTGGCGATGTGCGTGTGTGCGTCGATCAGGCCCGGCACCACCCATCGTCCGCCAATGTCGATGGTATCCGTACCACTCGCGGCCGCCGTGCCGATGCTCGTGACGCGCGCGCCGTCGATCACGATCGAGACGTTACGCATGGGTGCCGCACCGGTGCCGTCGATCACGTTGGCATGCAGCAGCACCAGCCGACGCGCCGGGGCGGCCGACGGCGGTGATGCCGGTGCCGATGTCCGTGTCGACGTCTGTGTCGACGTCTGTGTCGACGTCTGTGTCGATGTCTGTGCGCCGAGCGATGTCGTCGCGGCGAACAACGTCAGTCCTGCCGTGAGACGGCGCATCAGTAACCCATTTTTTCGAGGAAGTACGGCAGCATCTTCCGCCACCAGGGCCAGTCGTGGTTCACGTCATGTCCCCACACGTCCAGCCAGTGCGGAATGCCCTTCGCGTTCAGCAGCGACGCCATGCGCCGCGATGAATCCGGCGCCTCGTATGCGCCTTGCCCGGTGGCGAGGATGATGCGCGAATCATGCTGCAGTCGCGCGAGATGATCGCCGGCGGTGTCGGGCACGAACCAGGCCGGGTTGTTACGATAGCAGTTGTCGTCGCTGTAGCCCTTGAAGTAGCCGCGCGAGAGATCGTAGAACGCCGACATGCCGATCACGCCGCGGAACAGGTCCGGCCGGCGGAAGAACTGGTTCGCCGCATGGAAGCCGCCGAAGCTCGCACCCGTCGTCAGGATCCGTTCCGACGGGTCGCCGCAGACATGCCTGATGTACGGCACCACGTCATTTTCGACATACTGCGAGTAGGCGGCCTGTCGGCGCGCCTGCACCGACACCGGCAGGTCACGATCCATCCAGCTATGCCTGTTAATGCTGTCGATGGAGAAGAGCCGCAGCCGCCCCGCCAGGAGCAGCGGCTCGACGGCCTTCACCAGGAAGAAGCGCTCGTTCTCGAGGTAGTCCGCTGCAGCGGTGGGGTACAGCAGCACCGCCGGGCCGGCATGGCCATACGTCACGATGGGCATCTCCATGCCGATGGCGTGCGAGTACCAGCCATGACGATGGCGCGAAAGGGTCGGGTCGACGAACTGCATGGGCGGGGGCTGGTGTGATGCAGGCATGGGCGTTGGAGCGACGCGCCGCCGGCAGGAACATCCACCCGGACGCACGATGCGCCAAGCCCCCGCGCGCCCGCACGTGACATCGCACACCGTCTTTCCCTGCCTGCGCGGTCGCGATACTCTGTCCAGGTGTCATGCTGCCCGCATGCCCGGCGTGGCGACACGCTGACGTCCTACCAGCTCCTGCCACATGAAACTCACACGATGGGGCGCGATCGGCGCGGAGCGACCGGCGGTGATCATCGACGGCCGGCGGAAGGATTGTGGTGCACAGTTCGCGGACTGGACACCGGCATTCTTCCGTGACGGCGGCGTGCAGTCGTTGCGCGAGCTGCTGGCCTCGACGCTCGCCCTGCCCGACGTTCCGGAGCGCGCACGCTGGGCCTCGTGCGTGCCGCGTCCTGGAAAGCTCGTGTGCATCGGCCTGAATTACACCGACCATGCGGCGGAAGTCGGCGCCAAGGTGCCACGCGAACCGATCATCTTCCTGAAGGGCACCAACACGGTCGTGGGCCCGCATGACGACGTGCTCATTCCGCGCCGGTCGATGAAGACGGATCACGAGGTGGAACTGGGCGTCGTGATCGGTGCCGACGCGCGCTATCTGGCTTCGGTGCATGATGCGGCTTCGCACATCGCCGGCTACTGCATCGTGCACGATGTGTCCGAGCGCGAGTTCCAGGTGGAGCGCGGCGGACAGTGGACGAAGGGTAAGTCGTGCGACACCTTCGCGCCCACGGGACCATGGATGGCGACGCCCGACGAGATCGGCGACGTGCGTGCACTGACGCTCGAGCTGGACGTGAACGGCGTGCGTCGCCAGACAGGCAGCACCGCATCGATGGTGTTCGATCCGGCTTTCCTCGTGCACTACCTCTCGCAGTTCATGACGCTGGAAGCTGGCGACGTGATCGCGACGGGCACCCCGCCGGGTGTGGGCATGGCCATGACACCGCCGCAATTCCTTGCAGCCGGCGATGTCGTCGAGCTCCGCATCACGCACCTCGGTCATCAGCGCCAGATATTCCGGCCGGCGTGACGTGCGTGCGTGCGCGCGCGCAACTCGCAGCGCGCGCAGGCGAGCTCCTGTGCAGTCAGGCTGCGGTGCCGTCGACGGTTGGAAACGATGCAGCATCGCAGGCAGAAAAATCGGGACTTTTGCGTCCACAGAGATCCGGTCCGAAGATTGCACCGTAGGGGTAACATCCGGCTCATCTGGCCGGTGGTGAGCTCCCCGCCGGGGAGTGTAACCCACATGATGCCAACCTGACCCTTTGGAGTTCTGCATGCCCTTTCCGTCCTTCTCGCGACGCACCGTCCGATCGCTGGCGGCGCTATCCGTTGGTGTAGCCGCGCTCGTCGTCGGTCAGCGCGTTTACGCCTCGGATCATCAGGATACACCCGAGACGGAGCTGAATCCGCGCATGGACATCAACGATGTCTACGCGTTCCCGGGTGCCAGCGCCGATCGCATTGCGCTGGTCCTCACGACGTCCAGCCCGATCGCGGGCCAGAGCGCCTCGTTCGACCCGAACCTGCTGTACCAGATCAAGGTCGACAACACCGGTGATGCGGTCGAGGACCTCGTATTTCAAGTCACGTTCGACGGGGGTGTCGGTGCAGCGCAGCGTTACTTCGTGCGTGGTCCCGTCGCACCGGCCATGACTGGCACGAAGACGATGCTCGCCACCGGCGGCACGGTCACCACCGGCAATGTTGGCAGCACGTCTGGATCGGCCAGCGGCATTCAGGTGTTCGCCGGCCTTCGCGCTGATCCATTCGTGATCGACCTCGAACAGTTCTTCAACGTCCTCCCCGATCGCAGGCCGTCCACGGGTCCGCTCGCGACGCAGTCAGGGCCGTCGGCGGGTTCGTTCCGCATGCCGGGTGTGGACTTCCTGAAGCCGTTCAATGCGCTCGCCATCGCCATTGAACTGCCCAAGTCCGCCCTGCAGTCCAGCACCGCCGCCGACGCGAAGTTCGGCGTCTGGAGCACAATCAGCCGATGATACCGCGCCGCACTCACACACCTGGAGCTTTCATGCGTTTTTCGTTCTCGCCGCGCACACTGTGCGTCGCGCTTGCCCTGCCGCTGCTGGTCGCCTGCTCCAATGATTCAGGCAACGGTGGCTCCACGTCGCCCAACGTCGCGCGGACATACAACCAGGTCGAGCGACTCGGCAATCCACTGGTCAGCGAAGTCTTCTTCATGAAGCGCGATCATGGAT
>JACMPK010000235.1 GCA_014377535.1 Gemmatimonadaceae bacterium | reverse complement strand
TACTGCTCGTGCAGGGATTCCATCGTTTTGCGGGAAACACGTACGAGATCTCTGGCTACAGCGGCCAGGTGGGTGTGAACGGCAGCCAGCAAGCGATAGCCGCCACGCAGCGCAGCAGCGTGCACTTCTGGCAGCGCCCGGATCACGAGAAGCAGTATGATCCAACCCGCACCTCGATGAACGGCGGCGTCTACTCGCTGGGCATGCAGAAGCTTGCCGGCTCGCTTCGCTACTCGACCAACCTGCGGTACGCCGGCGCTGGCATGGAGGCCAATGACATCGGCTTCGTGATTCTGGTGAACGACATGAGCATGCGCAACTCGATCACCAAGCAGACGCTGCGTCCCACGCGTCGCTTCCGGCGCCTGTCGGGCACGTTGTCCAACGAGACGCATTGGACCACGGGCGGCACGCAGAGCGGCGCGAACGTCACGGCGTCGCTCACCGGCGAGCTGCGCAGCTTCTGGACGACGCACCTGATGCTGACCACCTACGACATCGGTGGTACGCGCTGCGTGGCCTGCGCGCGCGGCGGGCCTGCGCTGCGTCAGTCGGCCGAGCGCTTGCTGGTGGCCAGCGTGGGCGGTGATGCCCGGCGCATCTTCACGCCGTCGCTCTCGTTCGTCGGGTCCACGGGCGACGAGGGACGCTCGAACTCCCGGAACATCGGTGTCGGCAGCGACCTGCGCCTGGCAAGCCAGTACTCGATGTCGCTGGGCCTGAACTGGGAACAGCGGACCGACGACCAGCAGTGGATCCGCAACTACGGTGCATTCCGCAGCGACACCATGCGCTACACCTTCGCGCGACTCGATCAGAGCACCATCACACTCACTGCGCGCGCCAACTGGACCGCCACCCCGCAGCTGTCGCTCCAGATCTACGCGCAACCGTTCATCACCAGCGGCGCCTTCGGCGACTGGCGCCGCCTTGCGTTGCCAACTGCCCGCGCATACGCGGACCGGTATTCGCAGTACGGCAACGGCGCGACGCCGGCAGGCTTCAACTTCCGCCAGTTCAACTCGAACGCCGTGCTGCGCTGGGAATACCGCCCTGGCTCCACGCTGTTCTTCGTCTGGCAGCAGGGCCGCGCGAGCAACGATACCAACGGCGAGTTCCGCGTCGCGCGCGACTATCGCGACCTGTTCCGCGCCCACCCCGACAACACGCTGCTCATCAAGGCCAGCTACTGGTTCAACCTGTAGCCGCCCCGCACGATTCAACGGGACGACACGCAGATCGCGCACTTGACCGACGCGGACCAGCGTGCTATCTACCGATCCGGATAACCGGATATGACTGCCCCTAAACTTTCCATTCACGGTCGACTGACCGAGCTTGCCGACGCCACGCGCTGTCGGCTGCTGCTCGCGTTGGAGTCGCACGAGCTCACAGTCGGTGAATTGTGCACTGCGCTTGCGATGCCGCAGAGCACCGTCAGCCGGCACCTGCGCATTCTGTCGGACGAGGCGTGGGTCGAGTCCAGGGCCGAGGGCGCGACGCGGTGGTACCGGATGGCGCCGACGCTGGATCACGAGGCCCGGGCGCTGTGGGCATTGGTCAGGGAGCCGGTGCTTTCGACCCTCGGAGCCCGGCAGGACATGGCGCGCGTCGAGATGGTGCTGACGGCGCGACGATCCCGGAGCGAGGCGTTCATCTCGTCGGCGGCGGCGGAGTGGGACGCGAACGTCGCGACCATGTTCGGCCCCCGTGCAGATCTCGGGGCAGCGCTGGCGTTGCTCGATTCCGACATGATCGTAGGTGACCTGGGATGTGGTACCGGATCGCTGGCGCTGGCGCTGGCGCAGCATGTTGCCGCGGTCCACGCGGTCGACGGCTCGGCGGCGATGCTGCTCGCGGCCCGCACCCGTCTCGCCGGTCAGCCGAACGTCGTGCTGTCGGAGGGCTCGCTGGAAGCGCTGCCGCTGGCCGACGCATCACTGGATGTCGCCGTTTTGATGCTGGTGCTGCACCATGTCGCGGAGCCCTCGCGCGTGCTGCGCCAGGCGCGACGGGTGCTGCGTCCGGGTGGTCGCCTGCTGATCACCGACATGCAGGCGCACGAGCACGAGGAGTATCGATTGCAGATGGGGCATGTGTGGTTGGGCTTCGAGGAGCGTTCGCTGCGCGAATGGCTCGCGAAGGCGGGGTTTTGCGCGATGCGCTACGTCGCGCTGCCGGTGGATGCGGCAGCGGTCGGACCGGCGCTGTTCACTATGGTAGCGACCTGATTCTATCCTGAGGAATTTCCACGATGGCGACTGCAGTACAGACCGAAATCGAGACGATGATGTCGATGGCACGCCCGCCGTTCGCAGTGCGTGACTTGTCGCTGGCCGAATGGGGCCGCAAGGAGCTGCGCCTCGCCGAGGTGGAGATGCCCGGCCTGATGGCATTGCGCGAGGAGTACAGGAACAAGTTTCCGCTCAAGGGCGCGCGCATCATGGGCTCGCTGCACATGACCGTGCAGACGGCCGTGCTGATCGAGACGCTGGTCGAACTTGGCGCCGACGTGCGCTGGGTCTCGTGCAACATCTTCTCTACGCAGGATCATGCTGCGGCGGCCGCGGTCGTGGGTCCGACCGGTACGCTCGCCGAGCCGAAGGGCATTCCGGTGTATGCGTGGAAGGGTGAGACGCTGGACGAATACTGGTGGTGCACCGAGCAGGCACTGATGTGGCCTGACGGCGGCGGACCGAACCTGCTGCTGGATGATGGCGGCGACGCCACGCTGCTGGTCCATCGCGGTGCGGAGTTCGAAAAGGTCGGCACCGTGCCGGGCTTCGATTCGGACAACGAGCCCGAAGAGTGGGGCGTGATCCTGGAGCTGCTGCGCGCCGAGCAGGAAAAGAATCCGGGCCGCTGGACGAAGGTGCTGGCGGCCATCCGTGGCGTCTCGGAAGAGACCACGACGGGTGTGCATCGCCTGTATGAGATGGAGCGCGCCGGCACGCTGGCCTTCCCCGCCATCAACGTCAACGACGCCGTCACGAAGTCGAAGTTTGACAACCTGTATGGCTGCCGTCACTCGATCATCGATGGCCTGAACCGCGCCACCGATGTCATGCTCGCCGGCAAGATCGCCGTCGTCATGGGCTATGGCGATGTGGGCAAGGGCTGCGCGCAGGCGCTGAAGGGTCAGGGCTCACGCGTCGTGGTCACCGAGGTCGACCCGATCTGTGCATTGCAGGCGGCGCTGGAAGGCTACCAGGTCACCACACTCGAGGATATCGTCGACGTGGCGGACATCTTCATCTCGGCGACCGGCAACAAGAACGTGATCACGGTCGAGCACATGAGCCGCATGAAGGACAAGGCGATCATCGCCAACATCGGCCACTTCGACAACGAGATCGACATGGCCGGCCTGAAGAAGGTCGAGGGCATGCGTCGCATCAACATCAAGCCGCAGTATGACGAGTTCGTGCTGCCGAACGGCCGCTCGATCCTGATCCTCGCCGAAGGCCGCCTGATGAACCTGGGCTGCGCCACAGGCCACCCGTCGTTCGTGATGTCCGCCAGCTTCACCAACCAGGTGCTGGCCCAGATCGACCTGCATCAGAATGCCGACAAGTACGAGAACAAGGTGTTCACGCTCCCGAAGCACCTGGACGAGAAGGTTGCTCGCCTGCACCTGGCGAAGCTTGGCGTGAAGCTGACCGAGCTGACGCCGGAGCAGTCGCAGTACCTCGGCGTGACCAACGCCGGCCCGTTCAAGCCGGATCATTACCGGTACTAGCACCAGGTTGCGATGCGTGAGGGGCCGGCTCCGGGTTCGCGGAGCCGGCCCTTCGTGTATCCGCACTGACGTCCGGACGCACCTGCAACGGCTTGCACACTGAATTGCGTCGAGCCGTTCTGCGTCGAACCGTTCTGCGTCGAAGCCGTTGCGGTTCTAATTCGCACCCTTTACCGCAGCGGTATCGAATTTGACCGGCGCCGCTGCAGCCGCTGCTCGCGCGACACGTGTCGTGATCACGCGCGACAGCAGCGATGCAGCCGGCGTCCACTTCGGCGCCGTCCAGCCACTGCGCTCGACCGCTGACGTACCGCCGGCCGCCGGCCGAAGCGCTCCCTCGAATTTGGCATACTTCGATCCTGGATTCCACAGCGCCCAGCTCTTCAGCCCCGCATCGTACGTCGCCTGAATTTGCGCGCGAACTTCAGGCGGACCATAGCTCAGGCCGCGGATACTCATCGCTTCCAGCCACGGACGGATTTCGCCGACCGCAATTTTTGCCGAGTCGCGAAGAAATGTCGTGCGCTGCACCGCGTCAGTCAGTGACACGCGAATCAGCTGGTACGGCACCGCGCCCGGCTTCACGAAGCCGTAGTGCCCAGTCGAGTAGTGCGACGGGTACACCATCGGCAGGACGGCATCCGCCGCCGCGATCACCGTCTCCCAGTGCTGCCCGATGTCCACGTCGCCCTCGGCGTGTGTCACCAGACCGAAGACGTCGACGGTCACCGGCACGTGGAAGTCCCGCAGTTGCGCCTTCGAGTAGAGGATGAAGTCGCGGATGTTGTGTGCGCGCGTACGACCCTCACTGCCCGGATACGTCATCGTCGCACGCATCGCGTCGGTCACGTCGGGGAAGCGGACGTAATCCCATTGCAGTTCCGAGAATCCCATCGCCAGCGCTTCCTTCGCGATCGCGATGTTGTAATCCCACACGCGCCTGTCGTACGGGTTCACCCAGGCCCCGCCTTTCCTGTCGCGCCACAGCCCGCCGTTCACGTGGCGGATCGCCATGTCCGGCTTCTTCTCGGCGAGCATGCGATCCTTGAACACCACGATGCGCGCCACGCTGTAGATGCCGTGTGCATTGAGTGTGTCCACGAGCGCCGGCAACCACTTCGTCGCGGGGCGCAGATGGGCGCCGATCTCGCGCGCGATCGGGATGGCGGTGGAATCGTACGTCAGGAACGTGTCGGATTCCTTGATGTCGATGATGAAGCTGTTGATCTCGGTCGCATCGGCAATGCGCAGCAGCTCCGCCATGCGCGAGCGCGATCCTGCCGCCCAGGCGTTCACGTACAGCGCCCGCATCGAGTCGGGGCGTGCGATGCGGGTCGGGACCGCGGCGGCCGCTGTCGCCACGCGGTCCGTCGTGGGCGCGCCCTTCGTGTCCGGCGCGCCGTCACCCGCCGGCGCGATGCCAGCCTTGCCGCACGCCGCAAGCAGAACCGCCAATACGGCGGTTCTGGACACGAAACGTGCTGAGATCGAACGGAAGGCGACAGGCGGCACGGAACACTCCAGCAGGATGAAGGCAGCCGGGCGACCATGCGGCACCCGGTCGGGACGAGAACGGCAGAAACTAGCTTGTTCCAGTCAGTGGGCAGCGGAAGCGACTCACGCCGCGTTAACCGACGCACATCCCGTCGCTCAAGTTTCGCGTCCTGCACCGCGTGATCCTCACTGCCAGCTTGGCATCGCGAGGTCTCAGCCGCCAGATACGCATTTCCAGTTTCGCATCACCAGTTCTACACCACGATTCCTGCACGACTCTCACGCGCGCCCCGGAGCATGTTCATGTCGTCGGTCCCCGCACGCCGCCTCGCACGTGTCCTGTCGCTCGCACTGCTGCTCACGCTTCCGCCGCATGTCGCAGCGGCGCAGACGCGAGGCACCGTGGTGCTGCGCGCCGCGCGT
>JACMPK010000234.1 GCA_014377535.1 Gemmatimonadaceae bacterium | reverse complement strand
TTTCTCGCATGAATCATGACCATCCGGTGTGCACCGCGCACCGTTTCTCACAGCCTAATTTTTGATCAGCCATGACTCAGTCCACCCTCCACTCCGCCGTCACCTCGCAGCATTCCGCTGAATTGCGGTCGGGCGAGCGTTTCACGTTCGGTGAAAACTGGCGCGACTTCCTCCGCACGGTCGACGAGAGCCGCATTCAGGTCGCAACCGAGTCGCTCAAGTCGATGCTGGGCGTCACGACGCTCGAGGGAAAGCGCTTCATTGACATCGGCTCGGGAAGTGGACTCTTCAGCCTCGCTGCCCACAGGCTCGGCGCCGATGTGACCTCGTTCGACTACGATCCATCATCAGTCGGTTGCACGCTCGAAATGAAGGCACGTTATGCCCCTGATGCGGACCGCTGGCGCATCATGCATGGCTCAGCACTCGACCCGGCGTTCCTCGCCACGCTCGGCACCTACG
Organism: Gemmatimonadaceae bacterium; assembly: GCA_014377535.1. Classification (GTDB taxonomy): domain Bacteria; phylum Gemmatimonadota; class Gemmatimonadetes; order Gemmatimonadales; family Gemmatimonadaceae; genus JACMLX01. The sequence goes on along the minus strand of JACMPK010000234.1, from coordinate 2,775 downwards.
ACGTGGTCTACAGCTGGGGAGTGCTGCACCACACAGGCCAGATGTGGAACGCAACCCACAACGTGATGCCGATGGTCAGGAGCGGCGGCCTGCTGTTCATCGCCATCTACAATGACCAGGGTGTCTGGTCGAAGCGGTGGACGAAGATCAAGCAGGTCTACTGCTCGGGACAGCTTGGCAAGCTTGCAGTCTCTTCGATCTTCATCCCGTACTGGATTCTCAGCGGAGTGAAGTCTGACATGATCAGGCTGCGAGCCCCGTGGCACAGCCTCGTCACGTACAGGAAGAACAGAGGCATGTCGCCCTGGCATGACTGGCACGACTGGCTCGGCGGATATCCGTTCGAGGCAGCGAAGCCCGAGGCCATCATCCTGCCGATACAGCAGGCGGGCTTCATCCTGCGAAACCTGAACACGCAGTTCGGTTCCGTGGGCTGCGTGGAATACGTGTTCAGCAGGACCGAGAGCTGAACCGTTCAAGCGGTGGCTGGTGCTTCACGGCACCGGCGCCTTCGGCAGCTCGATCTCGAACTGAAAATTGCTGCCCACATCAATCGTGCTCTCCACCAGCAACTCCCCACCCATCGCGCGCACCAGGTTCTGACAGATCGACAGCCCCAGCCCGGCGCTCGAGAATACGTACTGCCCGGGCTTCAGGCGCCGACGGAACGCGTCGAACAACGTGCCCAGCACCACCTCGGGAATCCCGCGACCTGTATCCCGCACCTCGAAGCGTACGATCGTCGCCGACACGCTGCTCGCCAGCACTGCCACCTCGCCGGTGGACGTGAACTTGACGGCGTTCGTCACGAGGTTGAGCAGCACGCGCTGCACCGCCCGCCCATGCCCAAGTCGAACGTCGGCGAGCGACGTGTCGAAGCGCAGCGCCAGTCCGCGCTCCTCCGCCATGGGCCGCACGATGTCGTGCACCTGCTGAAAGACGCTCAGCATCGAGAACGGCAGCGGCGCACTCTGCACCAGCTTCTCGCCGCCGCGCGCGAGATCCATCACGTCGCTGGTCATGGTGCTCAAACCCAGCGCGGCGCCGTAGATCAGCCCCAGCTGGCGTTCCTGCATCGGCGTCACTGCACCGCTGTGGCCCCGCCGGATCTGCTCCGCGAGAAACAGGATCGCACCGAGCGGCGAGCGCATGTCGTGGGCAACGTCCACGATCAGCTCCAGACCACCCATCCCGCCCAGGCGCGATGCAAAGCGATGGCCCGCGTCCTCCTCCAACCGCGTCGCGAGCGACTCCAGTGCGTCGAGCAGTGCGACGGCGTCCGACGACGCGAGCTGCCGTGCACGTGCCGCTGCCAGCAGCGAGCGACGCATGCCGGCAATGAGGCGATTCGCAGGCAGCGCCGGTGAGACATCGATGCGCGGAATGGTACCGGTGCCGTGCAGCAGCTGCTCCGCCGCCGCGCAGATCAGCGACGCGCCAGCCCTCAGCTCGGTCGCCGGCCAGCCGCCATCACGCGCGCTGGCGAGCTCGATCGCCGCGCTGTCGGCGGCCAGCGACAACATCCGCCGCCACTCGCTCGATTCCGGCGACGGCGTCGCGGCGACGGCGTCCTGGCCCGCGCGCATCAGCTGCACCGCAGCGCTTCGTCGCGCACGAGGCATCGTCACGCCACGGCCCCGGAATACTCGTCGCGTCGCAGCTCGTGCTTCTCCATCAGCCGGTACAACGTCGTCCGGTCGATGCCGGCCAGCCGCGCCGCACGTGACATGTTGCCCCCGGCGCGCGACACGAGCGAGGTCAGGTACTCCTTCTCGAACTGCGCCACCAGCTTGTCCTTCGCCACGTGGTACGCGTCGTTCATGTAGCTGCCACTGAACGTGGCGGCCGCCAACTCACCAGACGATCCGTCGGGCACGTCGTCGTACACGGGAAAATCGCTGCCAAGCAAGGCCTTGCCCGGGTCCGCCACCACGGCCGTATGCTCGATCATGTTCTGCAGCTCGCGCACGTTGCCGCGCCACGGGCGCGTGCGCAGGAAGTCGTGTGCGTCATCGCTGAACGTGGGTGATGGCTCGCCGGGCTGACGATGCCGCTCCCAGAAATGATGCAGGAAATGCGCAGCCAGCACCGAGATGTCCTCAATGCGTTGACGCAGGGGAGGCAGCCTTATGGGGACCACGCGGAGCCGATAATACAGGTCCTCGCGCAGCCGGCCCTGGGCCACTGCTTCCTGAGGCTCACGGTTCATCGCGCTGATGAAACGGACATCGACCACTGCATCCTGCTGCTCGCTGCCCACGCGGCGAACCACGCCGTCCTGCAGCACGCGCAGCAGTTTCGCCTGCAGCGGCATTGGCATCTCAGTCAGCTCGTCGAGGAACAGCGTCCCGCCGTTCGCGACTTCGAGCAGGCCGGCCTTGTCGCGATCGGCGCCCGTGAACGCGCCCTTCTTGTGCCCGAACATCTCGCTTTCCAGCAGCTGTTCCGGCAGCGCTGCACAATTCACGGCCACCAGCTTGCGCCCGGCTCGGCGGCTGTGGCTGTGAATGAACTGCGCAATCAGCTCCTTGCCCGTGCCGCTCTCTCCGCTGATGAGCACCGAGGCATCGGTGCCTGCGACCTTCCGCGACAGATCCAGCGCCTTCCGAAAGGCCGGCGACTGGCCGAGCAGCGTGATCTTGTCGCCGGTGTGTGCATTCTGGAAGGTGCTGCCGTTGCTGCCTGACGCGGCACTTCTGGCAGCCGCTACTGCACCAGTCGCACCGCCATCGCTGCGTGCGGCGCGCGACTCCCGCGCCACGAGCACCGCATGCG
>JACMPK010000233.1 GCA_014377535.1 Gemmatimonadaceae bacterium | reverse complement strand
CGGCTGAACCCACCCTCGCGGGGCGGACGGGCCGGACGGTCATCGCGGCTGAACCCACCCTCACGCGGCGGACGGGCCGGACGATCGTCACGCGAGAAACTCGGACGCGCCGGCCGATCATCGCGCGAGAACGACGGACGTGACGGGCGATCACCTTCGTCACGACGCTGGAAGCTTGTCCGCTCACGCGGTGCGCCACCATCTCGGAACGACGGACGTGCCGGGCGGTCGCCGCGATCACGCGAGAAGCCGCCACCTGCACGATCATTGTCGCCACCGCGGCGCGGCGGTCCGCTGGTGCTGCTGCGCTGCGAGCGCATCGGGCCAGCGCGATCGATGCGCGCAATCACCTGACGGTTGCGCATCGTGCTTGCGTTCATCGCCGCCACGATCTGCTCGGCGTGTGCGCCGGAGACTTCCACCAAAGTGTGGCTGTCCTTCAGGTCGATGCTGCCCACGACGCTGCGATCGAGGCCAGTCTCGCCGGTGATCGCGCCGACGAACGACGAGGCCGTGGCACCATCATCGCCACCGATGTTGATCCAGAGGATCTGGAACTCGGGGGGCGGACCATCGGACGCACGAGGCGCCGCTGGAGCCGCATGCGACAGTGGCGCCACGTGCGACGTGGGCGCCTCGTGCTGCGACACGCCCGAATCCTGGGCGGCCGTCGCGGCCAGTGCCCGCTTCACTTCCTTCGGCTGCGCGGTGGTGACACCGATGCGCAGGGCCTTCGCCGTCTCGCGCTCACGCTCGAGCAGGCGGAGTGCGGCCGCCGCGATCTCCAGTGCATCGTTGTCGTCCAGCAGCGGCTCGAGTGCCGCGAGTTCGCGTGCGCTCACGCCATCAGCGAGGATTTTGCGAAGCTCGCCCATGCGTGCGCCATCGCGACCCACGGCATGCGCCATCGTGTCAGGCAACACGAAGTAGATGAGCGAGCCGCCCGTCAGCAGCGAGCGCAGGTGCGCAACCTGTCGCGGCGTGACCAGCGCAATGACTTGCACCGGCGATCCGCCCAATGCAGCATCGAGTGCGGCGCGGGTGGCCGGCACGTCGTACAGTACCCGCAGCACGCTGTGCGTCTCGACCGTGCCACTGGTGGCTTGCACTTCGCCGCTCGCAGAGTCGTAGCCCAGTGCGCGCAGGGCGGCCTGTGCCTCGGCGACCTGTGCGGCCTCGGGCGCGACGACGATCGTGGACGGTGCGTTGACCGCGTCCAGCACGCGACGCAGCGCGGCCGTGCGCGTTCCGGCGCTGACCAGCACGTACTGCACGTTGATCGGCGCACTGCCTTCACCCATCACGTCGTCACCCACACGACGCGGGCGCTTCATGAACGACTTGGCGAAGGCCGTCACGGCATCCGTCTCGGCGGCCATGGTCACGGTGCGTGCGATGTCCTTCGGCAGCTCGGTCATGATGGTCGTGATCGACGGCTCGTCGCTCAGCGCCAGTGTCAGGTCGGCCTGCAGCATGAGCATCTGCGTGATGGACTCGAGCTTGAGCAGGCCACTGGGCAGCAGTGCCGCGATGTCTGACGGGGCACCGACGATCGCCGACGGCGGATTCGCCATGAGGCGAGTGCCTCGGGCGGCAGACGTGATCGGAATGAGCACAGGCGCGGCATCGCCGGCCGGCAGGACCGCCTGTGCCACAGCCAGCGCCGTATCGGCATCGGGCACCAGCACCAGCAGGTGTACCCCCGGTTCGCCGGCGGTGAGGCGATCGAGTGCGGGCTGCACGAGGGAGACCATCGCGGCCACGGTCGGAGGCGCGGTGAGCACCACCTGCTGGTTGCGGGTGGTCTTGGAAGCGGCGGGTGTTGCTGCGGATGTTGCTGTATCGGCCTTTGGCACGATGGCCTCGATGTGGCGGGAAATGCGGACTTGCCGGCGGGCCGACAGGCGGCGCGCGGTACGGAGCTGGGATGTCAAACATCGATCGGACGCTGACCCACACGGCGAGCGCGCATGAAAAAGCAGTGTGCGCGCCTCAACCAGTCAGGCGGGTGCTCCGTTGCCGCCATGCAACGGCGGATTAGCATACGGAAGCTCATCAAGGTACCCGAAAACTGTCCGCCGCCCAACCTGACAACGCATGCCAGTCGAGTTCGTCCCCTCCCCGAACATCGTCCAGCTCCGTCCGTCGGCCACGATTGCGGTCTCGACGCGAGCCAAGGCACTCAAGGCGCAGGGCCGCGAGATCATCGATCTTGGCGTGGGCGAACCGGACTTCGACACGCCCGAATTCGTGAAGGTCGCGGCCGCGAAGGCCGTGGCCGCCGGGCACACGAAGTACACGGCGACCGAGGGCATCCTGCCCCTGCGTGAGGCCATTGCGAAGAATGCCGGCACGCTCTGGGCCGGTGACGCGGCGCAGACACCCGTCGCGGCGGATGTGGTCGTCAGCAACGGCAGCAAGCAGACGCTCTTCAACGCCTGCTTCTGCCTCTTCGGCGCCGGAGACGAAGTCCTCATTCCCACACCAGCCTGGACGAGCTACGTGGAGATCGTGGCGCTGGCCCGGGCCACGCCGGTGGCCGTGGTCGGCGACCCGGCGAACGGCTTTCAGGTCACGGTGGCAGATCTCCTGGCCGCCGCCACACCGCGCACCCGCGGCATCATCCTCAACTCACCGAGCAATCCGACCGGCGCCACCTGGAACGCGCACGTGCTGACGCAGATCCTGGATCTTGCCCGCTCGAAGGGCTGGTGGGTGCTCAGCGACGAGATCTATCGCCGCATCTCGTACGAGGTGCCGGCTGCGTCGTCACTGGAGCTCACGACCGATCGCTCGAACCTGATCGTGATCGACGGCGTCGCGAAGTCGTATGCCATGACGGGGTGGCGCATCGGCTGGGCCATCGCGCCGCGCGCGGTTGCGAAGGCGATGAACGACCTGCAGAGCCACACCACGTCGAATGCGGCCACTCCCAGCCAGTACGCGGCGCTCGCCGCACTCACCGATCATGCGGCTGCCGAGGAAAGCATCGGCACCATGGTCGCCGCGTTCCGTGCGCGTCGTGATGCCGCGATGACGCTGCTGACCGAGGAAGGTGCGCCGCCGTACGTGCATCCGTCGGGCGCGTTCTACTTCTTCATCGACGTGAGCGCGATCCCGAACGGCGGCGACGACGCCGGCACCGTGTTCGCCGCACACATGCTCGAGGATCATGGAGTCGCCATCGTGCCGGGCGCCGCATTCGGCTCGCCGGGCTGGGTGCGCCTGAGTTATGCTGCGGCAGAGGCGGATGTGCTGGAAGGCATGCGGCGTCTCGTGTCGGCGTATCGCGCGATGATGTCCGTGCCTGCATGATCGGCGCGCACGTCATGTTTCATTCGCGTCTCCGTTCGCGCGCCGGTGCGCATGCCATCCTCCTAAACCACACGCGATGATCACGACGATCGTGCTGATCCAGGCCAATCCGATGAGCATCACCGCCACCGCTACCGCGCTGGCCGAGATTCGTGGTGTCGCCGAGGTCTATTCGGTGTCGGGCGCGTGGGACCTCGTGGCAATCGTGCGCGTGCCGCAGCTGGACGACATCGCTCACGTCGTCACGGAGGAGTTTCCGAAGGTGCCGGGAATCGTGCGCACGCAGACCCTGACTGCCTTTCGCGCCTACTCGAAAAAGGATCTCGAGCAGGCGTGGGACATCGGCGTGGAGTGAGCACGACCGTCGTCCCCGCGCTGCGCGCCGTCGATGCGGCGCGCAGCGCGCTCCGGGCCGCACTCGGGAATCGCGTGCGCGCCGCCGGACCCGATCGCACCGAGGCGCTGGCGCAGGATAGCACGCAGCTCAACGCGCACCCGGCCGTGACCATGCTTGGCGGGGCGCTGCGCGTGCTGGCGGTACCTGCGCCGCGCGTGCCGTACTTCGAGGGATTTCTCGATGGCATCCAGCGCAGCACCACGGTTGCCTACCTGGATGGCGTGCCCCTGCTGCACGGTACCGCCGCCGCCGCGATCCGCGTGCGCGACGCCGAGGGGCGCATGCGCACCTGGCAACGACCGCTCGTCGACCATTCCGTGTACGCGTCCCGCCAGCTGCTTGGCGATGCGATGTGGTCGCAGGTGGAGACCATCCTCGCGGCGCGCGGGCACCGGCTTCGCGACAGTGATGACTCGTTGCCCGTGACGTCGCGGCATCCGTCGTCGTTGCTGCGGCAGGGACTCGATCTGCTCTCCGGTGTCAGGAGCGACCTTGAGCGGCAGGTGGGTGACGACTGGTGCACCGCCCACGGCGAGCGGCCGCTGTATGTGGATGGCTCGCTGCGTGGCAGTCGTGCAATGCTCAAGAGCACGGGCATCGCGGGCATCGTGAAGAGCCATGCGACGCTGTACGTGCCGGACGAGTCGCTGGCCATGGTGTTGACGCTCGGTGCGGGGCAGCGCACATCGCTGATCGCGGTCCTGGGCGAGGAGCAGCGACCGCGCTACCTGACGTGGTATCTGCGGCTGCGCAGCGCGGTGGGGCGGGACCCGTTTTTCGGACTGGTGCGTGTCGAGACGGGTCCTTGCGAGGGCGATACCGCGGCCACTGAAATGCAGGCGGATCGGGTGAGCACCGGGCTGCTCGCCGAGCGATCGCCGATCGCCAGGCCGGATGCGCGGTGGGATGTGATGCCCTATGCCATCCGGGATTGTGAAGTGTATCTCCGCGCGACGGCCTGACCGGTTGCGCCCGCCGGCCACGTTTCCATCAAGACCTCTGTCGCTGACATGATCGACCTTCCCGACCAGCGCGCTCCGGACGCCGCCCCCGACCTGCCCGCACCGCTGGGCCGTGTGGTGGCCACCGAGCGCCGGCCCAACACGCCGCACGAGTTCCACTTCTGGACGGCACTCGACGCCAACATCGGCATCGGGACGATCGTGCGCGTGGATGGCAGCGTGGCGGTGAATGGCCGTGTGCCGCGGATTTTCGGGGTCGTGATGGAAGGCCAGAGCTGGACCGACATGCTCTCGCCGCTGGACGACGTGATGGGGCGCGACGGTGATCCCGGTGGCGGGCACCAGTTCACGCAGCGCACCGAGATCCGGCTTTATACCGCGAGCGTGCTGCGGCACATGCCCGACGAGCCGCTGCAGCCCGTCCCGATGGGTACCGTCTGGCTGGCCGACGACACCGATGTGGCGCTCGCACTGCGGATGGACGGGTATCTCGCCGCCGACAAACGCACCGCGATTCCGGTAGGCCTGTATCGCAGTGGTGGCACGGAAAGCCCGGTATACCTGGACGCCGATTTTCTGCTGGGGCCAGAGGCGGCACACCTCAACATCACGGGTGTCAGCGGGCTCGCCACGAAGACCAGTGCCGTTGAGTGGCTGCTGCAGTCGATCTTCGCGCACTTTCCGGCCGACAAGGGCTCGGTGGCCGCGGTCTGCTTCAACGTCAAGGGCCCGGACCTGCTGTATCTGGACCAGCCAGCAACGCTCGCGCCCGAAGATCGCGCGATGTACGACACGCTCGGCGTGCCGGCCGAGCCGTTCAAGGACGTGCAGTTCTACGCGCCGTACGACGCCGCGCTGCGTGGCCTCGCGACGATTCGCAGCAACGAGGCCCTGCAGCACAACGTGCAGCCACTGACATGGGGACTGCGCGAGGTGCTGCAGTACGCGAGCGTGCTGCTGGATCGTGAGGACATCGATGCGAAGTCCGATGCGTTGATCGACTTCATCACCGATCGCGTGGTGAACCAGAAATTCAGCGATCCGATGCTGGGTGGCGAGCAGACGGTGCAGACCTTCGCGGATCTCGATCACTGGTTCCGCACGCTGCTCGATGGGCTCGAGCGCAAGGATGCGCAGAGCTGGCGCACGCACCATGTGGCCACAATCCGCAAGGTGCGCAACCGCCTCGTGAACCTTGCCACGCGATGCGCTGGTCTCGTGACCGATGGCGCCGACGTGAGCGACCTGCCGTTCGGCAGCTTCGCCGACCGATCGGTGCATGTGCTGGACGTGGCAAACCTGGAGGAGGATGCACAGGGACTGATCTTCGCGCGTGTGGTGAGCAAGCTGCGCGAGCATCTCGAGCGCCGCGACCTTGGCGTGAACCACGTGATCGTGTTCGTGGACGAGTTGAACAAGTACGCGCCGTCTGACGGGCCCGAGACGTACGTGCGTCGCATGCTCCTGGACATCGCGGAACGGGGACGTTATCTGGGCCTGGTGCTGTTTTCGGCGCAGCAGTTTCGCAGTCAGGTGCACAAGCGCGTGGTGGGCAATGCGGGCACGGCGCTGTACGGCCGGATGGATGGCGACGAATTGGCCACACCGGGGTATGCGGTGTTGAGTCCAGCCGTCCGGACGAAGCTGTCCACACTCGACAAAGGTCAGTTGATGGTGCGTCACCCACATTTCACGCAGCCCGTGTTCGTGCGCTTCCCGCGACCCAGCGTCCTGTCCGGACGATTGGGCGTCGAACGTTTTCCTGCAGCGCCGATCGAGGAGTTCGATGCCGCGATGCTGCGCCGGCTGCGTCGCTTCGACAGCACGCTGACACTCGATTGGCTGCGCACGATCATTGCCTTGGCCGACGAGCCTGACGTGATTCGTGCCGTGCGTGCCACGGAACGAGAGCAGCCGCGCGATGCGAAGCAGTATTTCGGTTCGCAGTTCCGTCGCCAGGTCGCGCCGCGCGAGCTCGGGGCACCGCAAGCCAGGGTGCAGCCACTTGCATTGCCGGTTGGTGATGACCCGTACGGTTTCTGAGATGTGGCGTGCAGTGCCGGTGCTCGTGCTGGCGACGGTGATCACGAGCAACGCGTCGGTGGCGTGCGCGCAGCGGTCTCGCGCCGGTGTCGATGCACGCGTGGCGCTGGTGCTGCGCCCTTTCCCCGGCGACATGATTCGCCAGCGCATCGAGCACGATGTCGACGAGCAGGGCACGATCACCATGGCCACTGGCGATTCGACCGTCCGCGTGAGCACGCGCACGACCGTGTTCCTGACGTCGAAGGTCGAGGCCGTGGACACCGTTGGTGCCGTGGTCACGTCGCTGGTCGAAAGCGTGAACGTGCGCGCGACCGGCGGCAAGGACGACAGCCGACGCATGCGCATTTCGAACGGCATGTCGCTGCAGGGGCGCACGCTGCGCATGAAGCTCGCCCCCGACGGCGGATTGATCGTGCTGGATGACGCGTCAGGGCAGAATGGCGCGACCATCGCGACGCTGGCCGCACTGGTCGATCGCGTGCCCGCGGCGCTGCCGCAGGGCCCCGTGCGCGAGCGACAGAAGTGGACGCGGCACATGGTGCTCGCTGGCGCGCCGGGCGACGGCATCGATGCGGAGTTCACGCTCGATTCGCTGACGAAGTTCGGCGATCACGCCTGGGTCTCGGTGAAGGGCGTCATGCGCGATGCGGCGGTGGATGCAGGCGCGAGCGTGGTCGGGTGGATCATGCACGATCGACGGCGCGGGTGGAACACGCGGTCGCGCATGGTCATGACGATGCGCGCGGTCACCGGCGCCGCGGGGTCCATGCCGCCGATGCGGTTCGTCATGCGGGTGGAGCAGCGGGTGGAGGAAGTGGTGGGACGCCGGCCATAGCAGGCGAGCGCGTCTGCATGTGACCGATGCAGGGTGTCAGGACACGACCACACCGTTGCCTCACTGCCTTGGGCAGGGACATGCGTGTTGTGTAGCTTTCGACACATGACGCTGCCGACCATCATCGACGCATGAGCGCCGGCCTCCTCGCGCTGGTCGACGACCTCACGGCGCTGGCCAAGCTCGTCGCCTCTTCCGTCGATGACGCGGCGGCGCAAGGCAGCAAGGCGATCGGGAAAGCGTCCGGCATCGTCATCGACGATGCCGCCGTCACGCCGCGATATGTGATCGGCTATGCAGCCGAGCGTGAGCTGCCCATCATTGCGAAGATTGCAAAGGGCTCGCTGCGCAACAAGCTGCTGATCCTGCTGCCCGTCAGTCTGGCGCTCAACAATCTCGCGCCGTGGCTGCTCACGCCACTGCTCATGCTCGGTGGCCTGTATCTCGCCTTCGAGGGCTACGTGAGGGTGATGGACGTGGTGCGTGGCACGCGAGTGGACGCGGCACCGGCGGCACCGGCGGCGCACACACCGACCAGTCGCGCCGCCGACGGTCACGCCACCGCCAATTACGTAGCTGCTGCTGCTCCGAACGCTGCATCGGCAGCAACAAAACCCGTCTCCGAACAGCAGAAGATCGCTGGCGCCGTGCGCACCGACTTCATTCTCTCGGCGGAGATCATGGCGATCACGCTGGCCACCGTGGCCACGGCGCCATTCGTCACGCAGGCGACCGTGCTGGCACTGGTGGGCGTGGGCATGACGCTGCTGGTCTATGGCGTGGTCGCGTTGATCGTGAAGGCAGACGACTTCGGCGCATACCTGGCGCAGACCGCCAACGGCGCGGCTCGCGCATTCGGACGCGGGATCGTCACCGGCATGCCGATCCTGCTCTCGCTGCTTGGCACCGTCGGCATGCTGGCCATGCTGTGGGTGGGCGGCGGTATCGTGACGCACGGCCTGCATGAACTCGGCGTCCATGCTCCCGAGGAGTTCGTGCAGCACATCGGGGCGCTCGCCGCCGGTGTGCTTGCCGTTGCGCCTGGCGCCGTGGCGTGGATCGTGACTGCCGCCATCTACGCCGTGATCGGGCTCATGCTCGGCGCGATCGTGGCGCCGGTGGGGCACAAGGTGCTGCCGGCGCACTGAGTCGTGACCGCCATGACAATCGTGGTCGCAGCGATGGTGGTGCGCATCAGAACTTGCGCGTGTATCCCACGCGTATCACCTGCGTCTCCAGGTAATCGGTGCTGACCAGCCGGAAGTCCGTTCCGCGAATCGTGCGCGTCGCCTGATTGGTGTTCAGCAGGTCCGTGAAGTTCACCACGATCTCGCCCTTGCCGCGCTGCACGCGCACCTTCGATCCGAGGTCCAGCGAGAAGCGGCCGCCGATACGGCCCTGTGGCAGCAGGTCCGGCGCCAGGTAGATGCCCGACAGCTGCGCCTGCCAGTCACGTGGCAGCTGCAGCATGGCGTTCGCCTTTAACGTGCCCGACGTGAGCGCCTGGCGTGGCACCGCGTAGGTGGTCGGCACGGGATACTGGTTCGTGCCCGAAAAGGCGGCGACGGTGCGGCGAAAGAGGTTGCCGTTGGCGCCCAGTGTGAGGCGCGGGGAAAGCGTCTGCTGCCACGTCAGCTCCGAGCCCGTGCTCCAGCTGCGCCCACCGTTCTGGAACACGTTGTAAAGCAACACGCTTCCGGGCGCCTGCGTCGCGATGCGCGTGATGGTGCCGTCCACGATTCGTTGGAATGCTGCCGCGTACACGCTGCCGGTCGTCCAGCTGGTCTTGTAGCCTAGTTCGGCGGCCGTGGCATACTGCGGCTTGAGAGCCGGATTGCCGACCTTGATCAGCTCCGGCTCGTCGTACTTGGGGAAGATGCGGATGTCCACTTCGTTCGGCCGGTCCACGCGCCGGTTCACGAACAGTGACAGCTTGTGCGCGTCGCCGAACTTGTATGCGGCCCGCATGTTCGGAAACAGCTGCAGGTAGCGGTAACCGTCGCTCTTGTAGGTGTTGTGGTCTGGATTCACGTCGTAATCCACGCGCACTCCCTCCAGCCGCAACCCGCCTTCGAGCTCGATCCGCTGGTTCTCGAACACGTAATTGCCGTAGACCGCGGGAATGGTCTCGCGATACTTCGCCCAGCCGCCGGCGCCGGTGTCCAGCGGCGAGTCGAGCCCGGGAAAGAACTGCATGTTCACCGGGATCGAGCGATATCGTGACTTGAACCCGGCTTCGATGCGTCCTTGTCGCAGTGGCCGGATGTAGTCGGCGTTCAGGTCCACGACATGTTCGTCGGACAGCAGCTTGAATGCATCCCTGCCAACCGATGCGGGACGCGTGTTGGTGAAGAAATACTGCTCGTCCTCGCGGTGAAACGAGTAGTTGGTGGTGATGGCGAGGCTGTGGCCGGGCTGCGGGAAGCTGTGCGTGATCACCGCTGAGCCGAATGCCGTGTACTTCACCTCATCCTCGAGAAATTGCCAGAGCCGGTAGCGGTTCTGCAGCGAGCCCTCGAAGAACGGGTTGTCGCCGTTGTCGATGATCCTCTCGCGATTGAAAAGTCCGGAGACGTTCACCGTGTTGTGATCGTCGAACGCGTGGTCGACGCCGGCCTTCAGCGTGCCGTAGTCGGTGCGCCGGTTCCGCTTCACCTGCTGCAGAATCACCGTGCCGTCGTCGTATGTGCGCGTGGAGAACTCGTTCTTGTTCAGCGTCGGCGCATGCAGCCAGTCGCCCTGCACGAAGCTGTTCGTCGCGCCCTTGCGATAGTTGAGCGCCAGCGACGGGTTGAGCTTCGGCGTCGCGCGGTACTGCGGCCGGATCGTCGGCAGGTTCTCCCGCTTGACCCACAGGGCGCCGGCGCCACCCGTGAAGCCGGCGGTGCCGTTGAATCCGCGCTGTTCCTGCTTCCGGAGCACCAGGTTGATGATGCCCGCGCTGGCATTGGCATCGAAACGCGCAGAAGGGTTCGTGATGATCTCGATGCGTTCCACCGCGGAGGCAGGCAGGTTGCCAAGGCCGACCTGTGACCCGAAGCCGGTGAGGGCCGTCTGCTTGCCATCGATCAGCACCACGACGCGATCACTGCCCCGGATCTGCACCGTGCCGTCCTGACTCACCGTGACGCCAGGCACCGTGGACATCGCCTGCAGCACTGACCCGCCTGTCTGGCTGATGTTGTCCGCGACGGTGATGGTCCGGCGATCGAGTGTTGCGGCGACGCCATCGGTGTTTGCCGTGACGACCACACCACCGAGTGTGCGCGTCTCGCGCCGCATCAGCACCAGTCCGAGATCGAGGAAGGCGCTCAGCTCCCCGACCAGCACGCGCTGACGCACGGGCTGGTAGCCGATGGCGCGTGTCGAGAGGATGTAAGTCCCGGGCTTCACGCCGGTGAACGTGAACCCGCCCGCCTCGCTGGTCAGCCGCCCACCCGTGAAGGCGCTGTCCCTCTCGGTCCGCAGCTGCAGCGTGAGGAATGGCATCGCATTCCTCGAGTCGGCGTCGATGATTCTGCCGGAGAGGGTGACCGCGAGGGGCGCTGCCTGTGCGGGCAGGTGTGCGGCGCAGAGTGTCGCGACGAGTAGCAGAAGCTGCAGAAACGATCGAAGCGTCATGACGGCGCGGGGAGTGGAGCAGGGTGGGCAGCAGTGGGTCCGGGCGAAAAGTAGCGTGAACGGGTGCATGAGCCGGCGACGTTGCCGCCTGATGCGCGGCCGGAGCGCCCACTCCCGCGTGTGTGAACGTGCCGCCGTCACGGGGCCTGAACACGTTGCCGACCACCTCGCGCAGCGCATGCAGCGGTACGACACCACGCTGCACGCCGATCTGGAAGACCTGTCGTTGAACCAGATGCAGCAGGACGCAGCGGCTGCGCGTGCTGCAGCCGCTCCGGCGCGGCGAGGTGATCGGATTGGCGAACCATTCGACTCGGGACGGCTGGCCATCGAACGCCACCGCGCGTCATACCGCGATCTCCACCACACGCGCACCGCACCCCGCCCGCATGGCCTATCTTCCACCATGCGCATCGCCCACCTCGCCGACCTGCACCTGGGTTTCCGCCAGTTCCAGCGGCTGAGCTCTGCAGGCAACAATCAGCGCGAGGCCGATGTGGCTCGTGCCGCGCGGCGTGCGATCGACCTGGTCATCGAGGAACAGCCGGACCTCGTGCTGATCGCGGGCGACGTCTTTCATCAGGTACGCCCGTCGAACCCGATGATCCTGTACGCGCTGCGCGAGCTGACGCGACTGCGCGGTGCGCTGCCGGACACGCCGGTGGTGATGATTGCGGGCAACCACGATCTGCCTCGCGCCGCCGAGACGGGCTGCATTCTCGCGCTATTCCGCACGGTGGGTGTGCAGGTGATCGAGCAGGAGGCGACGCGGCTCTCCTTTCCCGATCTCGACCTGGCCGTGCTCGCGGTCCCGGACACGCTCGGCCAGCCGCTGCCCGCACTCACCACCGACGCATCGGCACGCTTCAACGTGCTGCTGCTTCACGGCGAGGTGAAGGGCGTGCTTCCGGAGCACGCCGCAATGCTCGACCGCAACCCGAGTGAAGTCACGGTCGAGGAGCTGCAGCAGTCGCCGTGGGATTACGTCGCGCTTGGGCACTATCACGTGCATCGGCAGGTGGCAGAGCGCGCGTGGTATGCAGGCTCTCTGGATTACGTGAGCAGCAACGCGTGGGGCGAGCTGGCGGACCAGCGTCAGCATGGTGTGCCGGGCAAGGGATTCGTGATGCACGACCTGGCGACGGGTGCGCATCGCTTCGTGCCCGTGCCTGCCGAGCGGCGCTTCATCGACCTCGAGCCGATCGATGCGCATGCACTTGCGCCCGCCGACGTCGATGCGCTGGTCGCCGATCGCGTCAGGCAGGTACCCGGTGGTCTGGAGAATGTCGTGGTGCGCCTCGTGGTGCGCGAGATCCCGCGGCATGTCGCGCGTGACCTCGATCACAAGGCGATCCGCGAGTACAAGCGCCGCGCACTCCACTTTCAGCTCGACACGCGCAAGCCGGAACTCGTACGCCAGCGTATGGCATCGGGTGCCGGTGGCGCGCGTCCGTCGCTGCCGATGCTGGTGCGCCAGAAGCTCGAGACTCGTGTGCTCTCGAACGACCTCGATCGCGCCGCTTTCGTGTCACTCGGCATGGATTACCTGCAGCGTGTCAGCGAGCCGATCGCATTGGCGCAGGAACCGGGCGCAGAAGCGGGGTTCATGCTCACGGGACCTGACGCGCCATGAGACTGCGCGCACTCCGGCTGCAGAACTTCCGGCAGCATGTCGACACGCTGATCGAGTTCGAGAATGGCCTCACCGGCATCATCGGGCCGAACGGTGCGGGCAAGTCGACGATTTTGGAAGGCATTGCCTGGGCGCTGTACGGCAACACGGTTGCGCGCGGCACGCGCGAGTCGATCAAGTTCCACGGTGCCGCGCCACGTGCATCGGTCCGCGCGGAACTGGAATTCGAGCTCGGCCCTCACCGCTATCGTGTGGTGCGCGGTCTGACGTCGGCCGAACTGTACGTGGATGGTGGCACGACACCCGTCGCCAACAGCATCGGGTCCGTTGGTGCTCTGCTGGAACAGCGACTCGGCATGACCAGTCGTGAGTTCTTCACCACCTACTTCACGGGCCAGAAGGATCTCGCGGCCATGGCGGCGATGGGTGCGGCCGATCGTGGTCGCTTCCTGTCGCGCGTGCTTGGCTATGACCGCTTGCAGAAGGCGCAGGAAGTCGCACGACAGACGCGTGGCGAGGTGATCGCGGCGTTGCGCGCGCTGTCGCAGTCGATGGCGGATGCCGACCTGCTCGCGACGGAAGTACAGGCCGCGCAGCTCGCCGTGCGCGCCGCAGAATTTGCACTCGTGAACGCGACGACGTTGCTCAGCGAGATGGACGCGCTGCTCGTGCAGGCCGAACCGCGTTGGCGTGCCTCGGAGCGTGCGCTCGCGCGCGATGTGGAACTGCAGACGGCGATCATTCGCGCCGAGGCAGGCATCGCGCTGGCGCAGCGCGACGTGGAGCGCACGCAGGCCGCCGTGCGCGAGGCGGAACAGGTGGCAGGTGGCCTGACGGCAGTGCTGGCGTCACTCGCGCCCTTGCCAACGCTGCGCGCCGAACTGCAGCTGCTCGAGGAGCGATCGCGTCAGGCGGCGCGGCGACAGGCGCTGGCTGAAGAGAGTGCGCGACTGACCGCCAGCGTGGACGCCGCCGCGGCGCGACTCGAGCAACTCGCGCCCGCCGCAACGCTGCGCACCGACGTGCTGGCGGCGCTCGTCGATGCGCGCGCGGTGGCGGCGGTGGCGCTGGAGGCCGCCAGCGCACGTCGTACCGATTGGGTCCGCGACAAGCAGGAAGTCGAGACGCGGCGCGCACAGAAGCGCGACGAGTATGTGGACATCAGGACGCAGTACGACACACTGAAGAAGCTCGGTGCCGACGCGCCATGCCCCACCTGCCTTCGTCCGCTTGGCGCCAGTCATGCCGCACTGGTGGAGGAGCTTGGCGACAAGCTCGAGGTGCTGCGCGTGGAAGGTGTGTACTTCAAGCAGCGCGAGGAGCAGCTGCAGGTGGAGCCGGACGATCTGCGTGCGCTGGACGCGTCGCGTGTCGAGATGGACACCGCCGTGCGTGCGCTGGAGCGGAAAGAGCTGAAGATCGAGCAGGCGATCAAGGAGCAGGCAGAGAAGGCGCGTGAACTCACGCTGCTCGCGTCGCAGCGCGACGAGCGCGCGCGTGCCGTCATCGAGCTCGCGTCGGAGTATGACGCGGCGCATCACGCCGGACTTCGCCGATCGGTCAGTACGCTGACCGCACTCGAAGTGCAGCACGCTGCCGCGAAGGGCGTGGCAGATGATCTGCCAAATCGAGTGACGCTCCTTGGTGCGGCAGCGCAGGCATTGCAGGTCGCACACGCCTTCGTCGACGCCGCGCGCGCCGCGCGCACGTTGCACGGCTTCAGCGCCGAGCAGCATGCGGCGGTGCAAGGTGCCTTCGACGGCACGTCGCGGCGACGGCAGGATGCGGCTGTCGTGCGCGCGGGTGCCGAAAGCGATGCCGGTAACGCGGCGGGCGCACTGGCGCGTGCGATGACCGCCGCCGAGCAGGCCGCTCGTGTGCGCGAGCAGCAGCGGCAACTCGAGACGGAGCGTCGCGTGCACGACGAGCTCGACGCGGCATATGGCGAGCTGCGCGCGGAGCTGAATGCGCGGTTGCGTCCGGAACTCGGCGAGATCGCGGGATCGTTTCTCACCGACCTCACCGACGATCGCTACAACGAGTTCGAACTCGACGAGAACTACGAGATCATCCTCATCGGCAGCGGTATTCCGCGGCAGGTGATCTCGGGTGGCGAGGAGGACCTCGCGAACCTCGTGCTGCGTCTCGCTGTGTCGCAGCTGATCGCCGAGCGCAGTGGACAGCCGTTCTCGCTGCTGGTGCTGGACGAGGTGTTCGGGTCGCTCGATGATCAGCGTCGTGCAAATGTCGTGGAGCTGCTGCGCCGGTTGCAGGATCGGTTCGAGCAGGTGATCGTGATCACGCACATCGACGCGGTGCGCGATGGGCTGGATCGCGTGCTCGAGGTGTGTGTCGACGAGGAAACGGGCCGTGCGATCGTGGAACAGCGCGACGGCGGCCGCCTGCAGCAGGAATCTCTGGCGGGACTGGAGGTCTGACGGTGGCGAGTCTGCGTACGTGGCGTTCGGACCCCGTCATCACGGGCCCGGAGCCGATTCAGCCGGACGACATCGCGGCGGTGAACACCGTCTTCAGCGACGCGTTCTCCGAGCGCTATCGCAAGGACGGCATGGTCGGTGTTCGTGTTCCCTTTCTGAACCCGCTGATCTGGCGTTACGCCATCGCGGGCGCCGGCGCGGGCGCGGTGCTCTGGCGCACCGATCGCGGCACGGTGGCCGCGTTCAACATCGCGCACCGGAGCGGACTCGAGGGATGGATGGGGCCACTCGCCGTCGCGCCCGAGCTGCAGGCGCGCGGCATGGGACGCACGATCGTGGAGTTCGGCATGGAGCACCTGCGGTCATCCGGCTGCCGCGTGATCGGACTCGAGACGATGCCGCGCACGATGGACAACATCGGATTTTATTCGCAGCTGAGCTTCGTTCCCGGTCCGCTCACGATGACCGTGACACTCGATGCAGCGACCAGCGACAGTGCGATCACGCTGCCCAGCCGGCTGCCGGTACTCGATCGTGACGATGCGATGGCAGAATGCGCGGATCTCACGGATGCAATGCGTGCGGGATACGACTTCACGCGTGAGATGCGCATCACGGATTCGCTCGCACTCGGTGACACGGTGCTGCTGCGTCGCGATGAGGCGATCGTGGCGTTCGCGATCTGTCATTCCGCGCCGCTGGTGGAAGGGCGCGCACGCGACGAGGTGCGCGTGCTGAAGTTCGTCGCGCAGACCGATGGCGACGCGCTGCAGCTGGTCACGCACCTCACGGAATATGCACGTCGCTGCGGCACCCGACGCGTGGCCATCCGGGTGCAGGGTGATGCCACGAGGCTCTATCGGGCGCTGATCAAGCGGGGTGGACGTGTGCGCTGGACCGACCTGCGTATGACGCTGGCGTCGTATCCGGAAGCCGCGCAGCCTGACGATGGCGTGATGCTGTCGAACTGGGAAATCTGAGTGGTGTATTGAACGAATGATGGTGGTGCAACGGGTGTGCGACGTGTGACGAATTTCACTGGCCGTCCGTCCAGTTGACGAATGTCGTTGCGTTGCCGTACCTTCTTCGCAGCACAGGAAAGCAGGAACGGGAAGGCATTATTTTTGAGCCGATAAGTCTGCCGAGGAAGTCCGATAAATCGTGCTGACGTCATGCCCCAGTGCGGGGAAGGCGAAAGGCTGCGGGTGAGGGCTGTAGCGTATCGACGGGCTTCAAAAACCCCTTCTCGTTCCACTCTGTAGAGCATGGGCGTCCCCATCTGGGGCGCCCATGTTCGTTTGTGTGGGCGGGAACGCGGACACACGGTATTTTCTTGGTACAGAGCGGCGACATGATGTCTGGTCGCGATGTTTCTTTGGCCGGTACCCTGGCGCACGGCATGGGTACCACCGAGTTCCGATGCCGATCGTCACTGCTACCCGGCGACTCCGCTTCAATGCGGCGCACCGCATTCACAACCCTGAGCTTTCCGACTCCGAGAACACGCGGCTGTTCGGAAAATGCAACAATCCCAATTGGCACGGGCACAACTACACGCTCGAAGTGTCTGTCTCGGGCGAGATAGACCCGGTCACGGGATACGTGATGGATCTCGGCCACCTGCGGGCGCTCGTTGAGCGTGAGGTCATCGACGCAATGGATCACCGCAACCTCAACCTCGAAGTCGAGATTCTCCGCGGGATCAACCCGACGGCTGAAAACATCGTGGTGGCCTGCTGGAATGCGATCGTGCCGCACGTGGCACCTGCGATGTTGAGCAGGCTCCGGCTCTGGGAGACCGAGAACAATTATGTCGAGTATTCAGGTAGTTAGGTCGATCGACCCCGACGAGGCATTCGATGGCGTCCGTCCTGCGGTTTCTGGGACCGCGCTGGCCGAGTACGAGACACTCGTGCGCCGTCAGTTGGAGTTGCTTGGCGAGGATGCGGATCGCGAAGGACTGTTGAAGACGCCAAGCCGCGTCGCGAAGGCGATGGCCTGGCTGACGCGGGGCTACGAGATGAACGCGGTCGACGTGATTGGAGATGCGCTCTTCGAGGAGAACGCCGACGGCATGGTGATGGTCCGTGACATCGAGCTGTATTCGATGTGCGAGCATCACATGTTGCCGTTCTTCGGCAAGGCGCACATCGCCTACATCCCGGATGGTCGCGTGGTCGGACTGTCCAAGCTCGCGCGCGTGGTCGACGTGTTCGCACGTCGCCTGCAGGTGCAGGAGCGCATGACCGAGCAGATCGCGCAGGCGCTGGCGGATGTGCTGAAGCCCAAGGGCGTGGGCGTCGTGATCGAGTGTGCACACATGTGCATGGCGATGCGCGGCGTGGAGAAGCAGAACTCCAAGACCATCACCTCAGCGCTGATCGGCAACTTTCGCAGCGATGCGAAGACGCGTGAGGAATTCCTGCGATTGGCGCACTCGCCACGCTGACCAATCTGGCCGACGCTCTCGTCTGATCATATTCGCTGCCCGGGGTCGAGGGGTCAGCACATCCTGCACGAAGACCCTGCCGCCGGCGCGATTCCATCGTGCCGGCGGGGGTACATTTGCAGCCATGACCACACGCCTGACCGCCGTCATCACTGGTGCCTCACGCGGCATAGGCGCCGCACTTGCCCGTCGCTGCGTCGCCGAGGGCATGCGCGTGGCGCTGCTGGCGCGAACCGCCGCGCCGCTGCAGGCACTTGCCGCGGCGTTGGGGGATCAGGCGCACGCCTACCCGTGCGACCTCGCGAGCGCCGATGCTGTCGCGGAGGTGGCGCGTCATGTGTCGTCTGATTTCGCCGGTGCACCTGATCTGCTGGTGAACAACGCGGGACTGTTCGAGCTTGCGACGATCGAGACGATGGACCCGACGGCGTTCAGCGCGGTGCTGCAGACGAACCTCGTTGCCCCGTTCCTGCTCACGCGTGCGCTGCTTCCGGAAATGCGCACGCGTGGGTCCGGCACCATCGTGACGCTCGGCTCCATTGCAGACCGGAACGTGTTTCCAGAGAATGGCGCGTATGCCGCCAGCAAGTATGGCCTGCGCGCACTGCACGAGGCGATGCGGGCGGAGCTTCGCGGCACGGGGGTGCGCACGGTGCTGGTGTCGCCCGGGCCCGTGGACACGCCGCTCTGGGATCCGCTGAACCCCGACGAACGCCCCGGCTTCACGCCGCGCGCGTCGATGCTCCGGGCCGACGACGTGGCCGACGCGATCTGGTTCGCAGTTTCGCGCCCGGCAAGCGTGAACATCGACGAACTGCGTCTCTCGCGCAGCTAGGGCGATGTTCACAGAGCAGATCGACATCCTGCGCTGCCCTGCGCCGCACGAAGACAGCTGGCTGGTGGCCGCGAGCACGCACGCTGAGGGGCGGCACATCATCGTGGGTACGCTGGGGTGCCCGGTGTGCAAGGCGAGTTACGAAATCGTGGAGGGCGAGGTGCGCTTCAGCGATGCACCGCTGGATACGTCATCGGGGCCGATGGACACCGAACTCGCGTTCGCACTGGCCGCGCAGCTGCACCTAGTCGAGGCGCCGCTGCCGGTGATGCTGACGGGCGGCTGGTCGCGCGCCGTCGCGCCGCTGCGCACCCTCGTGCCGACGGTGTCGTTCCTGGTGGGCGACGCGCAGTCCCTGATCCAGCTCGACGATCGCGTGAGCACCCTGCGCCTTCCGCTGACAGGCATTCCGCTCGCCACCGGCTCGATCCGGGGGCTCGCGCTCGACGCGGTGCATGCGAGCGACGCATTCCTCACTGCTGCGTCAAGTGTGGTGTGCACATCGGGCAGGCTCGTGCTGCCTGCTAGCTCTGCACTCGATCCGTCTCTCTGGCGCACCCTCGCGAGCGACGGGCACGTGACCGTTGCCGAGCGCCTGCCGGTGGCCAGCGCCCTCGTGCCGCTGCGTCGCGCACCTGCGAAACCGCTGTTCGAGCCGTAGATGATTCGCGGCTCGCAACGACAGCGGCTGCTCACTTCTGCGTCAAGACGTCGTTCGTGATTGCCGCGAACCACAGCTCACTCGCCGGCGCTGTCGGTGTCGTACAGCGCGTCGATCACGCCCTTGTACTTTTCGTTGATCACCCGACGCTTGACCTTGAGCGATGGCGTGAGCTCGCCGCCCTCGATGGTGAACTCGTGCTCGAGCAGCGCGATCTTCTTCGGCGCCTCGAATCGTGCGAGCCCTTCCATCTCGCCGCGCACTTCGCGATCCAGCTTCTCGACTACCTGCGCGTTCGTGAGCAGTGCCGTGCGGTCAGTGGAGGTGATGCCCTTGTGGGCGGTCCACTTCAGCAGCGCGTCCCAGCTCGGCACCACCAGCATCACCGGGAACTTGCGCGTGTCGCCAATCATCACGGCCTGACTCACGAAGGCATTCGTCACCACGCGGTTCTCGATCGGCTGCGGAGCGATGTTCTTGCCGCCCGCCGTCACGATGATGTCCTTCTTGCGATCCGTGATGCGCAGGAAGCCGTCCTCCATCGAGCCGATGTCGCCCGTGTGGAACCAGCGTGCCTCGTCGATCGCCTCGGCCGTCGCCTGCGAGTCGCGGTAGTAGCCCTTCATCACGCTCGGTCCGCGCGTCAGGATCTCGCCGTCCTTCGCAATTGCCACTTCCACACCCGCGATCAATTCGCCGACCGTGCCGATGCGGATGTTGTTCAAGCGGTTCACCGAGATCACCGGACTCGTCTCGGTGAGGCCGTAGCCCTCGACCAGCGTGAGGCCTGCAGCCACGAAGAACTTGTTGATCGTCGCGGCCAGCGGAGCGCCTCCGCTGCAGGCTACGCGCAGGCGTCCGCCAAGCTTCGCCTTGATCTTGCTGAACACCAGCTTCTGTGCAATCGCATACTTGAACGCGAGGAGGCGGCCCGGCTCGCGCTTGGCGAGATACGTGTCGGCCCACTCGTCGGCGACGCCGAGCGACCAGCGGAAGATGGCCTTCTTGATGCCGGAGCCGGCGTTGCCCCCTTCCATGATGCGCGCGTACAGCTTCTCGTAGATGCGCGGCACCGAACTGAGAATCGAAGGCCGTACCTCGACGAGGTTTGCTGCGACGGTATCGATCGATTCGGCGTAGGCGATCGTGCAGCCGCCGGCGAACAACATGTAATGCCCGCACATGCGCTCGAAGATGTGCGAGAGCGGCAGGAAGCTCAGTGCGACATCGTCGTCCTGCGGCTCGAGCACTGACAGCGAGCCACGTACGTTGCTGAACAGGTTGTCGTGCGTGAGCATCACGCCCTTCGGCAACCCCGTCGTGCCCGATGTGTAAATCAGCGTCGCCAGATCATCCGGCTGCGCCTGCAGTGCAGAGGCCTTCCACGCTGCCGCACGATCCGCCGTGTCGAGAGCCGCGCCTTGCGCCATGAACTCGTCCATCGTGATGTCGCATCCGACCGGTGCCGGCGCGCAGAAGCTGATGACGCGTTTGAGTGAGGGTACGTCCGGCCGGATGCGCGCGATCTTCGCGGCCTGCTCCCGCGTCGAGACGAACATCACTACCGCACCGCTGTCATTCAGGATGTGCACCATCTGCTCGGCGGGCAGCGTGGGATAGATCGGCACATCGGCCATGCCGGCCGTGAGGCAGGCGTAATCGGCGATTGCCCATTCCGGCCGGTTCTCGGAGAGAATCGCGATGCGATCGCCGCGCGAGAGTGCCAGGTCCTGCAACGCGAGCGACACGCGTCGCACGCGCTGCAGCAATTCGCCATGCGAGATGTCGAGCCACGAACCGTCACGCTTGAAGCGGAGCGCGGCAGGCTTCGAGAACTTCTCGACCGCATCGAAGAACAGCTGCGTGAGTGTGCCCGGATCGACACGCGGCGGACCGCGATGCACGATGAACGAGCCTGCCGCAGAGGTGCTCACTTCGATGGTCGCCGGAATCATTGCCATACGTCCTCCGTGCCTCATGTCTGCGGGAGCAGCCTGCCTGCCGAACCCGGCTGATACCTGCGCGTTGACAGGCTGAGGCTATGGCAGTGCGCATGGTGGCGCCAGCGTCGCGGGCGGCGGCTGCCACCCTGATCGAATCAGGGCGGTAACGTGAACGGCACGAGCCTGACCGTGATGACGAGCGGGCTGCCCGGGATCTCCGTTCCGAAGGCGCGGGTGGATGCTTCCACCGTCACTGTGCCGCGACCCCTGGCCGCGGGCTTCGCGTACGTCTTGACCCGGATCGTGGCAGCCCCGCCGGTCATCACGGATCCCGTGGCGTCACGACCGCTGCCTATGTTCACGAGGCGCACGGAGTCCAGCAGCGACGCCGTGAATCCGGTCACGCGAAACCGGACCGGAAGCCCGTTCAGCAGCACTTCCGCCGAGTCGACCACCCTGTGGATCACCGCCACGTTCAGGTTGCGGAAGCGCGTCGACGTGTCTGGCCGATCGTAGACGATGGAGTCGATGTCGGTGCTGCCGAGGCGCACGCCGGTGGGACGCGGCACCACGGCGAACGTCTGCGTCTGGCTCTGCAGCGAACCGGCCTGCGCGACGATCCGCACAATCGGTGCTTCCGACATGCCCACGAGTCGGAGTCCACTGATCCTGGTGAAGGCGCGACGCGAGACCGTGTCCACGCCGACGATGCGGATCTGTGTATCCGCGATCGCCGTGCCGGAGCCGCTGAATGCCCGCACCGGAAGCCGCGCCGGCAGCAGGGCGCCGCCGCGCAGTGTATCGCCCACCACCACGGCCAGTGCCGGCAGCGTATCGAACTGCAGTGAGAGCGGCACCTGCGGGTCTGTGCTGACGTCGGTGCAGGCCACGATGGCCGCGGCCGTCAACAGTGCAGCGGCGGTGCGCCTGATGCGCATCACGCGAAGTGCTCCGCCAGTCGACCGGCGAGATTCAAATACGCGAGTGCCGCAGGATCGGTGGGATTGCGCAGCACTACCGGCACCCCGGCGGCGAATGCGTCGGCCGGGGCCATGGAGCGGGGCACGACGATGTCGTACACGAGATTCGGCGCGAGATGCTGCCGGATGTACTGCGCGGTTCTTTCGCTGCTCGGGTTGCCAGCCTGGTACATGGTCAGCAATACCCCTTCCAATGCCAATTGGTCGTTCGACTGCAGCGCGTCCTGGATGCCACGCAGCATCTGCGGCGTGGTCTGCAGCGCCAGCGGCTCGCACTGCAGCGGCACGATCACATGCTGGCTCAGCCCCAGGACCGCGCGCACGATGCCACCAAGGCCGGGCGGTGTGTCCACGACCACCACATGGCATCGTTCGCGGGCAACGCGCAGCAGCTGCGCCAGCTGGTGTGTCTCGGTGGCGCGACGGGCATAGTCGTCATGCTCCGCGGCGTCGTTCACGCTGCCCACCAGCATCGCACGCAGCCAGGGCAGCTGAGTGGGCAAGATGATGTCCCGGAGCGAGACGGTACCGCGGAGGTAGTCCGCGAAACCGACTGTCGCATGTCCTTTGCGCAGGCCAACGCCGTAGCGCACCGCGCCCTGCGGGTCCACGTCCACGATCAAGGTCTTGAGGCCGCGCCGCGCGAAGGCGGCAGCAAGGTTCACGGCCGTGGTGGTCTTTCCGACTCCGCCTTTCTGACTGACGACCGCGAGCACGCGACCGAGGGGTTGATCAGCGGTCATTCCCGTGACGGAGGCCGTCGGTGCCGGTGGCTTTCAGGCCCTGCAGGTCGCCGTGCACGTCGTCGCGCTGGTCATCGGGCTGCATGTCACGCACGGCCGCGTGGCGCACCGGCGTGTCCACCGGCTCACGGCCTACGACATCCGCGGCGGTCGCCGGGACTTCTGCTGGCTCGCCGCGCCAGACGCGAAGGGTGGCGCGCGCATGCGACAGCCAGCGGGCATTCTCACCGCCTGACGGCGCCGTGGCGAGGAATGTCTCCAGGTTCTGGATCGCCCCGTCCGTGTCGCCCTTCTTGGCGAGCAGGAATGCCAAGCCGTAAGTCGCGCCAGGATGCGTAGGCATCGATTCCAGAATTTTTCGGTAGCTGCGAATCGCCTCGTCGGACCGGCCGGACTTGGTGAACACGATGGCCATGTTCAGCAGAATCTTCGGATCATCGGGCTGCGTGCGCAATGCAAGCCGATACGATGTCAGCGCGCCGTCGAGATCGTTCACCTTCTCCAGCGACAATCCTTCCGCGACGAAATCAGGTCGCTTGAGCCCGAGTTCACGTGCGCTCGGGTGGCCGCCCAGCAAACGCGACATGCCATCGGAGACTCGATGTAACCAGGTCATGAAAACGGTCCAGTGTAAAAAGTTCGCAAACCCTGGGCATGTACGCGGCGGCAGGAGCTCGTGATTCGGAACAAGCTATGGTCCCGGTACCGATTCGGGCAATGATTGCGCCACTGCATGTGCACGACATTCCGTATACCTTGGCGCGCAGAATAGTCCGGTCGCGCATCGAATCATGCGCACGGCCCATTCACCTCACCGTACTCCGGAGATGTCCTGATGCCCCCGCGTCGCACGACGATCGATCCCGCCAAGGGCGTGATGGAAGTGGAATGGCAGCTGTTCGGCGAGCTCTCGCGTGCACTGGCCCTGAAAGTCTCGCGCGAGTTCGATCCGGAGATCGTGATCGGGATCGCGAATGCCGGCGTGATCCCCGGTGCCACCATTGCGTCGATCCTGGATCGACCATTCGTGTCGATGATGGTCAGCCGACGCTACCGCGCCGAGGCGCAGGTCCGCGAGACGCCGGCCATCTTCGGTGAGGCACCGGCTGCGGCACGAGGCAAGCGCGTGCTGCTGGTGGACGAAACCTGCGACACCGGCGACACCATTCGCCTCGCGCGCGCTGCACTGGTCAATCTCGGCGCCGCGGACGTGAAGACCGCCGTCAGCTTCAGGACCGGACCCTACGAACCGGACTTCGCCGCGATGGCAACGGATGCCGCCATCGTACTGCCGTGGGACCGGGAGCTGTTGATCAACGGCGAATTCGTGCTGAATCCGGTGTACGAGGCGTTTCGCAGATAGGTGGCGTATCGCGGTCACGCCGATCCGGCGCGCCGCAGCAGACCTGCCTCGTCGAGCACCTCGACGCCGAGCGTCTTCGCCTTGTCCAGCTTTGAGCCCGCCTCGTCGCCGGCCACCAGAAATGACGTGTTTTTCGAGACGCTGCTGGTCACACGTCCACCGGCGCGCTCCACGAGCGTCGTCGCATCCGACCGCGACAGCGTGGGCAGTGTGCCCGTCAGCACCACGGTGAGGCCTGTCAGCGGGCCGTCCCCGCGCTGCACGTCGGGCTCCGTGGTCTGGACGCCGACCGCGACCAGCTTGCGCACCAGTTCCTGTGCGGCAGGATCGTCCAGGAATTCGCGGACGGACTGCGCGATCACCGCACCGATGCCGCGTACCGCCATGATCTCCTCGACCGATGCGCTCTGCATTGCTTCGAGACTGCCGAATCGACGCGCCAGCAGTTGCGAGGCCACGCCGCCGACGTGCCGGATGCCCAGCGCGCCCAGTAACCGTGACAGTGGCTGCGAGAGTGCGGCGTCGATCGCGCCAATGAGCTTCTCTGCGCTCTTCACCGCCATGCGGTCCAGCGGCAGCAGCTGGGGCACGGTCAGCGTGAAGAAGTCTGCCGCATCGTGCACCAGGTCCGTCTGGACCAGCTGTTCGATGCGCGCGTAGCTCAGGCCCCGGATGTCCATTGCGTCGACGCTCGCGAAGTGGACGAGCGCCTCGAGCAGCCGACCGGGGCAGGCCACATTCGGGCAGTAGAGCGCTACCTCGTCCTCGTCGCGCCGCACCGGCGTGCCGCACGAGGGGCAGATGGTCGGCGCCTCGAACGGCGCGAGCGGATGTGTGGTGCTGCGCTTCTCGGGCACCGGGCCGATGACCTGCGGAATCACCTCGCCCGCCCGCTGCACCTGCACCCGATCACCGACGCGCAGGTCCTTGGCCATGATCAGGTCGAAGTTGTGCAGCGTCGCCATGCGCACCGTGGTACCGCCGATCTCCACCGCGTCCAGCTGTGCGAACGGATTGAGCGACCCGGTACGCCCCACGTTCACGCCGATGCCCAGCAGCGTGGTTTCCGCAATGTCCGGCGCGAACTTCCGCGCGATTGCCCAGCGCGGCACGCGACCGCTCACCTCGCCCAGTTCCTCCTGCAGCGGCAGCGCGTTCACCTTGATCACCGCGCCATCGATGGCAAAGTCGATCCGCGCGCGGAACTCCGTCTCCACGCGCGTCGCCCACGCACTCACCGCCGCGAGTGTGGTGCAGACCAGTCGCTCGGGTGCCACCGGAATGCCCCACGCCTGCAGCGCGTCCAGCAGCTGCTGCTGGGTGGTGAACGGCAGTGCCGCAACGCCATCGGGATGCACGGCGGAGTAGCCGAAGAAGCGCAGCGGACGTCGCGCCGTGACTGCCGGATCCAGCTGACGCAGCGCGCCAGCAGCGGCGTTGCGCGGGTTCGCGAACACCGGCTCACCGGCCTTTGCGCGCTCCTCGTTCATCTTCTCGAAGCGGCTGAACGGCAGGTACGCCTCACCGCGGATTTCCAGCAGCGCCGGCGGTGTGTCGGTTTTCAGTCGCAGCGGCACGTCGTGCATGGTGCGCAGGTTCGGCGTCACGTCCTCGCCCACCGTGCCGCTGCCGCGTGTGGCACCGGTCACCAGCACCCCGTCACGATAGGTGAGCGAGACGGCGGCACCGTCGATCTTCAATTCGCAGCAATACCCGAGCCGGTCCACCACGTCTCCCGCCAGGCGACGCAGCCGCTCGTCCCACGCCAGCAACTCGGCCTCGTCGAAGGCGTTGTCCAGCGAGAGCATCGGGACGAGATGCACATGCTTCGGCAGTGCCGACTGCGCCTCCAGGCCGACGCGCCGCGTGGGCGAGTCCT
>JACMPK010000232.1 GCA_014377535.1 Gemmatimonadaceae bacterium | reverse complement strand
TTAGAGATAAACTCTCGCGCGGCGCTCTGTACGCCGTCGCACAAACGAGTTCGCCTCAAACACTCTCTTCTCTCAATTCAATTATCAATCAGCAGTCCCGAAATCCAATCCGGGTATCCAGCATTTCGCTGGGAGTCTGAAAGGATACTCAAAGGAGCAGCATCCGTCAACCTTCTGACTAACGTCCGACTTTGCTCGCTCTCGCGTCGCACCGTCTTCGTTCATCTCAGGGAGGAGAAAGTAGGCAATTCGTGATAGAGATGCAACCCCTCGAGACGCCATAGTCGAAGCGCGTTTCCACACGGCCCCCGCAAGCCCAAACATCCAATCAACAGGGCCATACGAAAGACAATCAGCGGCCAGAGATGACGGAAAATCAGGCGGATCGGCGCAAGCAACTCGGCAGCTGCAATCGTACAGACAGCAATCCGGATGCACACCTGCGACTGTGCGATGCCTGTCACCGTCGTTCGCGCTGGCACGGAACGACAGAGTCAACCGCGTGTGCCACTCGCGTGCTTGAAGCTGAATGCGAAGGTGCTGAGCAAACTCGGCATTGCGAGACCTGTTCGCCGCCTACCCACAAAATGCATTCCCGTCACCTTCACGGGGCCGCCGCCGCAGCCTCAACTACGCTCCGCCGTCGTCGCAGATCCTGACAACACGACACGATGCGCGCCAAAGTAACGCGCTCGAACAGGGGCCACCGCATGCGCGATCTGCATCATCTTGTCGCAACCTTTACTAATCGCTTCGACTGCCTTGCTCCCATGGTCGGGCAACAAAATGATGGAGAAGACAACAAGCGCGTCAGCAGCTCAGGTGCTCAAGAATGTCGTCCAGGAACGTTTCGTCACGATGCGCAACGGTGCAGGAATCGTGTACGAGCGTCACGATGCACATGCTCAGTTCACGAAAGTTTGGTTGCGTACGGTGACATGACATGAGTACATCACCGCGTGCCTGACATGGGGTATATCGCAGGAACAATTACAGGCTTGCTTGCTAATCATGCAGCAACGCAAGCGAAGCAAGTGTACGCACCCAATGTGCAACAACACACGCCCGTCGGTCTAAAACGCACGCACAGTCATTACGACTCGCGTCCCTCACAGGAATGGCCATGGACACGCGTCAACGAACAATGACGTGTAGCCAGCCAGACACGAAAACTGCGGAACGTGCAGTCCATGCACACTTCTCACAATTCCAATCCGTGATCTGACGCGGAAATACCGCAGCTGCGCGACGCCGTCTGCGTTCCGTAAGCAGTTGTCACCGCTTGGCGCCATCGAGTGCATGCTTTACGTGTGCATCATCGCGCGATTTGCACAGCGCGCGCAATGCGCACGATACCGCGCAGCATGTCGGATATGATGATGCTGCCATTTGCACCGCCGTCAACGCCCCACACGAACGCGCCAGCCGGCTCCGCCTTGCCGATCGCGCGATCAAGCGCGACAAGATTGCATCGACCGATGCCATCCCGTGCCGAGCCTGTGCACGAGGACATGTCGCCACGAACATCAAACGCCCGGATTCCGGCGTTATAGTATGCCGCGTAGAGGACACCAGCACTTTCGTCGACCCAGAAATTATGGGTTCCTGCGCCCTCGACCCGGAAGAAGCCGACCTCGCGCATCGCTGTCCACGAGCTCACGTCGATCACGTGCACATCACCAACCGACGCTAGCCCGATCGCGCCCGGACCTTCCTCACCAACGAGCGCATATCGCGACCCGCTCACAGCATCGCGCAGCCAGAACACGTTATGCGCGCTTCCGCCAAGCGTCTGCACCTTGCCGAGGAGCACCGGCGATGACGGAGTGCCACCTTTGCCCCCCCCGCCGATATCGTACGCTCCCATACCGTCATTCCATTCCGCGGTCAGCAGGATACCGTCTCTCACGTGCACGTCATGCACGAACGGCGTTCCCATCACCTTCGACCAGCGCTCGACGGGTGCTCGCGGATCAGTGATGTCGACGATCAGCAGCTTCGCAGGATCAGCCCCGCGCGGATCGATGCTCAGAAAAGCGTATAGCCGACCGCTCACCGATGCGACCTGCGCGGTATGCACGCCGTTGACAGTGCTGGCCGTCTCGTAGCGGCCGAGCAACTGCGGTTTTGCCGGGTTGCTCGCGTCATACAGCACAATGGCGCCGCGCGGCGCAGGCTCCACTGCAACCACGAGCAGATTTGCTTCCGGAACGATCTGGATGTCGCCAAGCGTACCCGCGTCCGCCACGATGATACTGTCGATCAGTATTGGCACGGTTGCGCCGACATCCCACACGAAGACGGCATTGCCACGCACGCCGCTGCGCGTTCCCCACGTCGACGAGTAGGCATATCGGCCACCAACACTGATTTCAGAGGTGTAGCGATTCCCAACCTCCCCGCTACCCAGCACGGCAAGGGTTGCAGGAATCTTCAACACAGGCGGTACCGTGATCGGCGTGTCTGCGGTGCCGCCATTGCATCCGATCACGCAGGCGGACATCAGAGTGGATACCAGGTGTGCACGTGCTCTCATCGTCCGGCTCCTGATGACGTCATTGATTTGTCTGCCTGATCGTGATCCATCGCGCGATCGTGCCGGTGTTCTGCACGCACGCCGTGCGTCCCTGGTCCGCCCGCACCTGCACCGTACCGGCCGACGCGTGCCGCCATCGTTCCCGCACCGATTCGCATGCCTATCGACAGATGCCATGCAGAATTTGCACCGATGACATCGGATGGATCCAGCAGCACGGGCGTCAGCAGGGGCGTTGACGTGGCGCGCGTCGCCTCGACGAACACCGTGCCGTGGAGGTGGGCGGCCGTCGGGAGACTCGCCGCGAGCTGTCCAGTTGCGAGGTGCCAGCGCGTCACACCCTTGATGGTGAAATCCGTGGGTGGACGCGCCGTCCGGAACTGATCGATCAGCCGCTCCTCTTCCGGCCGCGACGTCCGCTCGAGACGAATTGCCGCACTCCACCTTCCGCGCATGGCGACACCTTCTGCCAGACCGGTACCGTACGCGATGATGTCGCGATCCCGATACGACTCTCCGGTCCGCGCCCATTCCACAAGGACGTACCGGAGCGCACCGCTCATCGGCGTCCAACGCGCGCTTGCACTGGACTTGTGCTGATCGAACCCGACGCCGGTCACAAACTCCGGCGACCTCACGAAGGCTGCGCTTCCCTGCACCTCCAGCTGCGGCACCGGCCAGAGCGTGAGGCGGGCCGCGCGCGAGTCAGCGAATCGTCGCCAGCGCGGCTGCGCGGTGGGCCCAGCCGGGTCGTCGCCGTTGAACACGCCGCCCTCGAGCGCAACGTGCGACGTCACCCTAATTGCGCTCACGAGCTGGATGCGCTCGAGCACCTGCGAGAAGTGGTGATTGGCCGGATACTTCGTGAATGGGCGCGCCATGGGATCGTCCGTGCCGAACGGCACGACACCCTTGCCGGCAGCGAGCGAGACTCGCGCGCCACGCATCCGCCGTTCACCGGCAAGCATGACTTCGTGGACGACCGTATGCGGGTGCCGACGATCGATGAACCCTTCGCCCCAGATGCCCGCGACGGGTTCCCCGTCAGGCATCGTCCAGCGTTCGGCATTCAGCATGGCTGCAAACTGCATTCTGCCGCCGAAGCGAACCCCGCGCCACATCGCCATCGGCTGTGTGAGCAGCAGCTCGGTGCGCGCGCGGCCAAGCATGGCGGGTGACACTCGTGTGCCCATCATCGTGGCCATGACGGAGACCGAGTCGCGAGAGGGCCTGGGCGCGCCGTGCATCATGTGCCAGATCGGCTGCGCCTGAAGCAGCGAAGGCAGAATCGCGACCATGGCGTGGCACCAGCGGAGACGCATTGGCCAGAGATACCGCGGCTGCACCCAATGCGCAAATACAAAAACGGCGGCCATCTACAGATGACCGCCGTTGCACGAATGCTCCGAGTAGGACTCGAACCTACAACCTACTGATTAAGAGTCAGCTGCTCTACCATTGAGCTATCGGAGCTACAACGAACACGCCCCAGGAGGGAATCGAACCCCCGACCCGCAGCTTAGAAGGCTGCCGCTCTATCCAACTGAGCTACTGGCGCTTCGTTTCTGCCGCACGCCAGGTGCTCGTGCGGAGCCACACAGATCGGGGCGGCCGGATTCGAACCGGCGACCTCCTGCTCCCAAAGCAGGCGCGCTACCGGACTACGCTACGCCCCGCCCGAGCATCGAGAGTAACGAGAGAGGGCGGCCTCGTCAACGGGTGTCATTCACCGACCCGTGTCAGGCAACGAATCAAGCAGCAACGCAAACGCACGAGCGCGGTGGCTCACGCGCGCTTTTGCTTCACGCGACGCCAGTCCGAACGAGAGGCCCAGGTCGTCACTCACAAAAAGCGGATCGTAGCCGAAACCAGCGTCGCCACTGCGATCCGGCTGCAGCGTTCCGTCGGTGCGTCCGCGCGCCACGTGCGATGTCCCTGCGCCGCCGTCGGCGTAGGCTGCCACGCACACGTAGTGGGCACGCCAAGGTGGCGCCCACCCGCTGTTCCAGCATTCGTCGAGCACTGCCGCGTTGTTCGCGGCGTCCTCGCCGCGCTGATCGATCACGCAGCCCATGTCGCGTGCAGCGCGCCGGCTGCGCACACCAGGACCGCCATCGAGCGCATCGATGCACAACCCGGAATCATCGGCGATACACGGCCGCCCCGTCAGACGGGTGAAGTGAATGGCTTTTGCAAGCGCGTTGGCCTCGAACGTGTCGAAACACTCGATGTGCTCCTCGTCCGGGTCTTCGCGCACACCTGCGTCTTCAAGCCCGACGACGTCGATGCCACATGTCTGGAATAACGGCACCAGCTCGAGCAGCTTCCCCGCGTTACGCGTGGCGATGATCCAGGGTATCACCCGTGCGACCGTGGGGCGTCGAGCGCGGCAGACTGCGCCGCATGCAGGGCCAGGATACCCGACGACGCCAGTGCAAGCAGCGCATCGAGCTCGTCCCGATCGAACGTCGAGTTTTCACCCGTCCCCTGCACCTCGACGAATTTCATGGCGTCCACCATAACGACATTCATGTCGACGCCGGCACGAACGTCCTCGGGATAATCGAGATCCAGCACCGGTAAGCCATCGACGATACCGACGCTCACGGCTGCCACGCGGTGCACGACCGGTGACGTGGCGAGAGTACCTTCCGCCATCAGCCAGGTGAACGCATCACTCACGGCCACGCAGGCACCGGTAATCGCGGCGGTGCGCGTGCCGCCATCGGCGATCAGCACATCGCAATCGACCTTGATCGTGCGTTCACCGAAATCGAACCCGCTCAACATCGCGCGCACGCTACGCCCGATGAGGCGCTGGATCTCCTGTGTGCGGCCGCCCACCTGACCGCGCTCACGCGATGAACGGGTGCGCGTGGCGCGAGGCAGCATCGCGTATTCCGCCGTCAACCAGCCTTGCTTGCTGCCCTTCCGCCAGCCAGGCACGCCCTCCTCGACGCTCGCCGTACACAGCACCTTCGTCTCGCCAAAGGAGACAAGGCATGAGCCTTCTGCATATTGCGAGACGCCACGTTCGATGGTCACGGGACGCATCTCGTGCAGCTTGCGATCATACGACCTGACGAGCTCAGACATCATGTCTTCCGAATCGGAGTTTGGCGATGGTCGCCGTCGTGGAATGACCCGGCGTGAGCGGGATGATGATCACCTCGCCGCCGCGTGCGCGCGTCTCGGCGGCACCGACGACCGATGACGGATCATAGTCGCCACCCTTGACGATGACGTCGGGTGTGAGGCACAGAATCAGTTCCAGTGGCGTGTCCTGGTCGAACACCGTGACGCAATCGACTGCGGCAAGTGCCGCCAGCACATACGCGCGATCCGCCTCGGACCTGACCGGGCGCTCGGCGCCCTTCAGCCGCGTGACGGACGCATCGCTGTTGATGCCCACGATCAGTATGTCGCCGCAGGCCTTCGCGCCGTGCAGCACGTCCACATGCCCTGGGTGCAATAGGTCGAAAACACCGTTGGTAAACACGACACGTCCCGAGACTGCAGCGCGCCACACCTTGGCGTCCTGCCATGAACGGATATTGTCGAGCGGCGACAAAGGCCTCACTCCGGGCGCTCGACGCTGAAACGGTGTGTGACTGGCCGCGGGACAATGGGGAACATGATGGTATCGGTGTAGGTGGCACTGAGGCGGATCATGCCGTCGCGACGCAGTACTTTGATGTCGTATGCGCCGTCGGGCAGTTCACCAATCGAATCGGCGGACGCGCGCATGCGCGACTGCATCCCTTCGTCGCCTTCGCCCTTGGAGTAGAGAATGACCTGGCGCATCGCGTCCTCGTACTCGTACGCGCGCAAATACACCTTCGCCGCCGGCACGCCAAAGGCAATCACCGCCGCTGCAAGGGCGATCAACGTGAGACAGCCGCCAGACCCGCTTCCCCGGCGCATCACCATTGTGACTGGGCTCCCTCGATGACGTCATTGACGAGCTTCTCGATGGCCTGCCGTCGTCCATCCGCCTCGGCGCGTTCGGCGTACTCGCCTTCGGCCGACATTCCCTTCCGCGCCCACAACACGCGCCCTGCGGCCTGGTCGTAGATCTCGATATCGACGACCAGCATCAGTTTGCGCCGCGCGGCAACGGATTGCGTGCGATCAGCCGAGAAAGCGACTGGGATGTCAGGTTCGTAACGCGTGATGATGCCGCGAACGACGGCATTCGCCTGCGCCTCACCGGCTTCGCGCAGGCCGAGGCGCGCGCGCATCTCGCGACGCAGCCGCGCCATGAACTCCTGCTGGAGCTCGGCCGACGAGGTCTGGTTGTCGAACGGAATGATGGCGATGGACCTGACCGCTGGCGGCAGCCCACCACCGGCAAAGCCGTAAGAGCAGCCGCCAAACATGACGGCGAACAGGATCAGCAGGCTGGCCGCTGTGCTACGGCCGCCAGATCGAAGCATCGAATGGTGCGACAGAATCCACCCGCGTAATCGTGAGCGTGAGCTGCCGTCGGGTCGGCGAGTGATAATAAACTAGCGAGGCATCTCCCTTCCGCTCGAGGCGATCGACGACGCGGTCGCCATCGGCCCGCTCGAGTTTCGTGATTCGACCTCCCAGGATGGCGAGGCGCCAGCGCGGCTCGGGGCCGATGTCCACCGTGAGGAGACTGTCGGTGCGGGCCACGAGCGTATCGCGGCCAGCCGGCACGGCAAAGCGACCGAGGGCGGCCCACAGGAACGCCGGCGGTGGCAACACACGCCTGAGTGCGTCCGGCGCGTCGAGGCGCATCTGGTCGCCGATCACCCACGCTGCACCGCTGCCAAGTCCGCCGCTGACGAACAGGTCGATGCGCGCAGAATCCGGCGCCGCAATGCGGGCGGCCCCTTCACCATGCACCTCGAGCTCCGATTCGCGCAGCTGCCAGTTGAACACGATACGCTGGCTGTGCCGCGGCAACTCGATGACGGGCAGCGGTTCGCGCGCGGCCCCCTGTGTGGCGTTGACGAGCGGCGCGAGGCGCGGCGCGGTGCAGCCGGCGATGGTGGCAATGAGTGTCAGCATCGCAATACCAACGCGACGTGCGCTCATGGCCGAGCCGGCGTGATGTCACGCAGCATGTCGCCCTGCACCAGCGCGTCCATTGCGGTGAAGCCCGAGGCGACGCGACCAAACACGGCGTAATGCCCTTCAAGATGCGGCTGCGACGACAGCGTGAGGAAAAACTGGGAGCCGCCCGTATCCGGCCCGGAGAGGGCCATGCCCACGGCACCTCGGACGTAAGGCGCCCGACTGAGCTCGTCGCGTATTGCGTAGCCCGGGCCGCCACTACCGTCGCCCCGTGGATCGCCGCCCTGCGCCACGAAGGCGGGGACGACGCGATGAAAACGCAACTCGCGGAAGTAGCCGCGGCGCGACAGCCGCAGGAAATGATCGGAGGTCATGGGTGCACGTACCCCGTCGAGCGTAATCCGGACTGTCCCGCGCTGTGTCGCGAGGAGCAGCATTGGCGGGCGACCGCGGAGCGACGGATGCACGATCGTGCGGACGATGCGCTCATAGGTGGCGCGCGACGGTGCCAGCGACTCCGCAGCCCGTCGCCAGTGCACCAGCGGCGGAATCCGCGAACCCTCGACGCGAAGCAGCGAATCCGATGGTGGCT
>JACMPK010000231.1 GCA_014377535.1 Gemmatimonadaceae bacterium | reverse complement strand
TGCAATTTCTCAGGCCGAACGCGCACGGACTGAGCGGCGCGCACTCTCCATCGGCCTGCTCGGCAATGCGGCCGAGGTGCTGCCGCAGATGGTAGCCCGAGGCTTCACGCCGGAGCTCGTGACCGACCAGACCTCGTCGCACGATCCGATGGTCGGATACCTCCCGGTCACGAGTCCGGACGAGGATGTCGACAGGCCCAGGCGCACGATGCCTGATGCGTACCTCGCGCGTGTGCGCGATGCCATGGTGGCACATGTCCACGCGATTGTCACCATGCAGGATCGCGGCGCCGTGGCATTTGATTACGGCAACAACCTGCGTGCGCAGGCGCAGCTCGCAGGGTACGCAAATGCGTTCAATTATCCGGGCTTCGTGCCGGCCTTCATTCGCGAAAGCTTCTGCGAGGGTCGCGGGCCGTTCCGCTGGGTCGCACTGAGCGGGGATCCGGCCGACATCGCCGCGACCGACGCCGCGATGAAGACGCTGTTCCCGGAGGATGCGCGGCTCCAGCAATGGCTCGGCTGGGCTGGTGAGCGCATCGCGTTCCAGGGATTGCCGGCGCGCATCTGCTGGCTCGGTTATCGCCAGCGTGACAAGGCTGGGCGCCTGTTCAACGAAATGGTTCGCGATGGACGCCTGTCCGCTCCGGTGGTGATCGGTCGTGACCACCTGGACGCTGGGTCGGTCGCGAGTCCGTATCGCGAGACCGAGGCGATGCGCGACGGCAGCGACGCCGTCAGCGACTGGCCGCTGCTGAACTTCGCTGCCGGCATCGCCTCTGGAGCTGGCTGGATGAGTTTTCATCATGGCGGCGGCGTCGGCATGGGGTACAGCCAGCACTCCGGTCTCGTGGCCGTTGCCGATGGCAGCACCGAGGCGGATGAGCGCCTGCAGCGCTGCCTCACCAACGATCCGGCAATGGGTGTCATCCGTCATGCCGATGCCGGCTACGAGACTGCCCTGCGCGTGGTGAAGGAACGTGGAGTGGACATGCCTTCCCTGGAATCACACTGATGCTGAGCTACGCCGGAATCAGCACCTTCTCGCGCGCGCCACTGGGTTCGCTTGATGACGCGTGGACCTGCGACGTCGCGGTCCTGGGAATTCCATTCGACATCGCACTCGGTTTCCGACCGGGCGCCCGCTTCGCGCCGCGCGCGATCCGCGATGCGTCGCTACGCTATGCCGTGCCGCCTGAGGGGCTCTGGAATTGGCACACCCAAGAGACGATCCTCGCCGGCTGCACGATGCGCGACGCGGGCGACGTCGACCTCCCGAGCCTCGAGCCGGAACTGGCGCATCGGCGCATCGAGTCGTGCGCACGCGCGCTGCGTGAGCGCTGCACGGTGCCGCTGTTCCTGGGCGGTGACCACTCCATCTCGTACCCGGTGCTGCGCGCGTACGACGACATCGCAGACCTGCATGTCGTGCAGCTGGACGCGCACCTGGACTTCACGAATGAACGTGACGGAACGCGCTGGTCGAACTCCAGCCCGTTCCGGCGTGCCGTCGAGGCGTTACCGGGCCTCACCTCGATCAGCACGATTGGCCTGCGCGGCATCCGCACCGACAAGGAGGCCGTGCTGTCGGCACAAGCACGTGGCCACTCGATGGTGCACGCTGATCATGTCGGCATTACGGGTGCGCTGCCCGCCGGCTCGCTGCCGACGGGGAAGTCGGTCTACCTCAGCATCGATGTCGACGTCTTCGATCCGTCGGTGCTCAGTGGCACGTCGAGCCCCGAGGTCGACGGGCTCACGTACCGGCAGGTCGCCGGCATCCTGCACACGGTGACGTCGCTGAATACCATCGTCGGCATCGACTGCGTGGAGCTGTCACCGTCACTCGATCCGTCGGGACTCAGCTCGCTGGTCGTGGCGCGACTGCTGGTCGAGACCCTTGGCATGGTGATGGCGTGACGGCCATTCAGCTCCTGACGAACGTGGCGCAACTGGTCACGCCGGCGGGCGTGGGGGCATCGCGAGGTCGTGACATGCGTGCGCTCGACATCACCCGGGATGCGGCCATCGCCATCAGTGACGGGCAGGTCATCTGGTGCGGTCCGCGACGCGAGTGGACGGGCGCGGCCGATGTCGAGACCGATGCCGGCTGGTGCGCCGTGGTGCCAGGGCTCGTGGACCCGCACACGCACGCGGTCTGGGGCGGCGACCGTCTTGCCGATTTCGAGTCGCGCGCGAGCGGCGTATCCTACGAGTCGACGCTCGCAGCCGGCGGCGGCATCAGGCATACGGTGGCCTGCACGACCGCAAGCGACACGGACGCGTTGCTGCAGGCCACGTGGCAGCGTGTGCGGCGGATGACGCGTGCCGGTGCGACCACCATCGAGATCAAGAGCGGCTACGGCTTCACGCTGGAACACGAACTTCGCCAATTGGCGGTCGTGCGAGCACTCGCCGCGCTGGTGCCGGCCACGCTCGTGCCAACCATGCTGTTCCACCTGCCGCCACGCGATGCCGTTGCGCGCGTGGACTGGATGCAGGCTGCCGTCTTCGAATGGATGCCGGCGATTCGTGATGCGGCCGTCGGGTCGGTGGACGTCTTCATCGAGCAGGATGCGTTCAGCGTGGCGGAGGCCGGTGAGCTGCTGCGCGCCGCGCGTGCGCAGGGATTGCAGTGCAAGGCGCACACCGACCAGTTCAACGCGCTTGGTGGCACGGAGCTCGCCATCGCGCATGATGCGCTGAGCGTGGATCACCTCGAGGCGAGCGGTCCGGCGCAGATTGCAGCGATCGCGGCGAGTCGCACCGTCGGTGTGCTGCTGCCCGGCGTGACATTGCACCTGCGCATGGCGGCCGCTGACGGCCGTGCCCTGATCGATGCCGGCGCGGTGGTCGCCGTCGGCACGGATTGCAATCCCGGGTCGTCGCCACTGTTTTCGATGAGCCTGGCCATGGCGCTCGCCGTTCGCCTGAATGGCCTCACGCCCGCCGAGGCGCTGACAGCCTGCACGGCCAATGGCGCGACGGCACTCGGCCTTTCCGATCGCGGACGTATCGTGCCCGGATCGCGCGCCGACTTCCTCGTGCTCCGATCTGCTGATTGGCGCGACCTTCCGTACACCCTTGGCGATGACGCAGTGGCACGGGTGTTCATCGCCGGTATCGAAACGTCCTGACATGAATTCGTTTGATGTGCAGGTAGGCCGCTCGCTGTCGATCGCCGACGTGGTGCAGGTCGCGCGACATGGCGCACGCGTGACACTGGCCGAGGAAGCCAGGCCGCGCATCGACAGCAGCCGCGCCTATGTTGACGCGCTCGTGGCCGCGGACCGCACGGTGTACGGAATCACGACTGGCTTCGGACGGCTCGCGAGCGTGCGCATCGCCGCTGGCGACGTGCGGCAGCTGCAGCGCAACCTGCTGATGTCACATGCCATGGGTGTCGGCGTGCCGCTGTCCACGGAGGTCGTGCGCGGCATGCTGCTGCTGCGCGCGCAATCGCTCTCGTTCGGCTGCAGCGGCATCCGCATCAGCGTCATCGCGCTGCTGATCGAGTGCCTGAATCGGGGCGTGCATCCGGTGATTCCATCGCAGGGCTCGGTCGGTGCGAGTGGCGACCTTGCGCCGCTGGCGCACATGGCGTTGCCGCTGATCGGGGAAGGGAAGGCGGAGGTAGGCGGCGACGTACTGCCGGGGCGCGACGCGCTCGCGCGCGTGGGCCTCACGCCCATCGTGCTGGAGGCGAAGGAAGGACTGGCCCTGATCAACGGCACGCAGGCCATGACGGCGATCGGTGCGCTGGTGCTGCACGATGCGCAGCGGCTGGCGACGCTCGCCGATGTCGCGGGCGCGATGTCACTCGAGGCGCTCAAGGGCACGTCGGTGGCGTTCGATGCGCGTGTCACCGCCGTGCGCGCGCATCCCGGCGCCGCCGCAGTGGCGGGCAACCTGCGCCGCCTCGCGGCCGACAGCCCGATCCACGGTTCGCATGCCGATTGCGCAAAGCTGCAGGACGCATACAGCCTGCGCTGCATGCCGCAGGTGCACGGTGCGAGTCGCGACGCGCTCACGCACGCCGCCCAGGTGGTCACGCGCGAGTGCAACGCCGTCACCGACAACCCGCTGATCTTCGCCGACACGGACGACGTCATCTCGGCCGGCAACTTCCACGGGCAGCCCGTCGCGCTCGTGATGGATTACGCAAAGATCGCGATCGCGGAGCTGGCCAACATCAGCGAGCGCCGCGTCGAGCACATGCTCGATCCCGCCGTCAGCGGGCTGCCCGCCTTCCTGTCTTTG
The DNA here is from genome assembly GCA_014377535.1 of Gemmatimonadaceae bacterium. GTDB lineage: Bacteria > Gemmatimonadota > Gemmatimonadetes > Gemmatimonadales > Gemmatimonadaceae > JACMLX01. The sequence continues at coordinate 5,945 of JACMPK010000231.1, read as the reverse complement.
CAGGGTGGCCTGAACTCCGGGCTGATGATCAGCCAGTACACCGCAGCGAGCCTCGTCAGCGAAAACAAGGTCCTGGCGCATCCGGCGAGCGTGGACAGCATCCCGACCAGTGCGAACCAGGAGGATCATGTGAGCATGGGCACGACGAGTGCGCGACAGTGCGCCATGATCCTCGAGAATGCCACCTGGGTGATCGCGATCGAGCTGTTGAATGCCGCACAGGCACTGGACTTCCACCAGCCGCTGCATCCGGGCCCAGGCGTCGGTGCCGCGCGCGACGCCCTGCGCCGTGTCGTGCCGCCGCTGGAAGCGGACCGGGTGCTGACACCGGACCTCGAGGCGGTGCGCGGCATCATGCTCGACGACAGCCTGCGCGGCGCGGTGGAGCAGGTGCTCGGCCCGCTCGCGTGATGTCGTAAGCGCACCGTCATGTTCCTATGCCGCCGCCGCCGTCACGACGACTGACCTCGCGCGTCAGCTTCGCTCGAGTGCCGCCGTGCGCTCGGCCCACGACGTCATGGCGTCGTCCAGCAGGCGTTGTGCCGCGGCAAGCTCCTTCTCCAGGCGACCGGCCTCGCGTGCCTTCTCGGGCGTGCCGTCGTACAGGTCACCATCCTCCAGCGATCGCTGCACCTTCCGTACGCGCTCCTCGAGTCGCACCACTTCCCGCTCCGCATCGTCGGCGGCCCGCTTCGCGGACTTTCGTGCGTTCACGTCGCGATCGTCCTGGCCCTTCGATTTCTGCGTCGCGGCCTTCTCCTGTGCCTTGCGTCCCTGCACGGCAGCGGCCGCGACGGAGGCGAGCTTCGAGCGACGCTCACGCTCGGCCACTTCCCACTCCACGAACGGGCCGTCGAAGTCGCGCAGGCGCGTACCGTCGAACGACCAGACGCGCGTCGCCAGCTCGCGCAGGAATGCACGGTCGTGACTCACCAGAATCACCGTGCCCTCATACGACTCGATCGCATCCTCGAGCGCCTCGATGCTCTCCACATCGAGATGGTTCGTCGGTTCGTCCAGCACCAGCAGGTTGGCCTTCTGCAGCATGATCAGCGCGAGCGCGACGCGTGCACGCTCACCACCGCTCAACGTGCTGATCGTGCGCATCACGCTGTCGCCGCTGAATCCGAATGCGCCCAGGTGACCCTGGATGTGTCCGCGGCCCCACAGCGGGCGCACATCCTGGATCGCCTCGAAGATCGTGCGCTCCAGTGGCAGCTGGCCCAGGTCCTGCCGATACCACGCGGCATGCACCGACCCGCCAACTGTTGCGCCGCCCGCAGCGGCATCGCGCGCGCCAAGCAACGTCGCGATGAGCGTCGACTTGCCCGCCCCGTTCGGCCCCACCAGCGCGATCACGTCGGCGCGCATCGCGGTCAATGTCACGTCGTCCAGCAGCACGCGATCGCCGACGGTCACGCGCAGCTTGTTGGTGTGCAGCACGCGATCACCGCCCCGGTCACCGATCTCGAGCCGCAGCGACATCGCGTCCGACTCGCCCGGCGGCGGCGAGAGCCGGGGCAGGCGACCCAGCTTGGAGCGACGGCCCTTGGCCTGCGAGCTGTTCACGCCTGCGAGGTGACGGCGGATGTATTCCTCTTCCTTCGCGATGAACTTCTGCTGCTTGTCGAGCTGCCGCTGGAACGTGAGCATGCGCTCCTCGCGCTGACTCACGAAGGCTGAGTAGCCGCCGGTGTACGAATGCGTGGTGCCGCCCGTGACATGCAGCACATGGTCCACCGTCTCGTCCAGGAAGGCGCGATCGTGACTGATCACGACCACCGTCTCGCCCAGCTCGCCGAGGTAGGTCTGGAGCCACTGCGTGGTCTCGAGATCGAGATGGTTCGTCGGCTCGTCGAGCAGCAGCAGCTCCGCCGGTGCAGCCAGTTGCCCTGCCAGTCCCACTCGTCCGCGTTCGCCGCCACTCAGGCCGGCCAGCATGCGCGTGCGCGACTCCACGGCGTCGAAGCCAAGGCCTTGCAGCACCTTGTCGACGCGAGCGGGGAAGTCGTAACCGCCTTCGTGCATGAACTTCTCCTGCAGGCGACCGTACCGGTCCATCAGCGTCTCGTCGCCATCCCCAAGCTGTTCGCCAAGGACGTTCAGCTCTTTCTCGATCGCGATCAGCGGTGCATATGCGGCCGCCGCGGCCTCCCACACCGTCGTGGCGTCGCCGAAGTCGCGGTGCTGGTCCAGCAGCGACACCGTGAGTCCTGGCTGCCGTGCCACGGCACCCCGCGTTGGCTGGATCCTGCCGGTGAGGATCTGGAACAGCGTCGTCTTGCCGGCACCGTTGCGGCCGATGATCCCCCACCGCTCGCCTCGGGCGATGGTGACGGATACATCCTTGAGTAGCGTCGTGGCGCCGAAGCTCACGGCGACATCGGCGAGCGAAATGAGAGTCATACCGTAAAATCTCGCGAGGGACGAAAGGGCAGGGTGCCAGCGGGCACCCGCTCAGCCGGTGACGTACTGGGCGAACAGGCGCGCCATGGTGCGTTCGGGATCGGCATCACAAAGTCCTTCATGGACGGGTGACGTCTGCAGCACGTCGGAGCGTGGTGCGGTCAGCCAGTGAAAGCGCTCGGACGTCGGCGCCAGCGCAATGGGACCGGCCTGCACGTCGCCACTGGCCACGCGCTCCATCGTGCGCAGGTACTTCGCCAGCATGCCCACGTCCACGCTCGGCACGCGATCACGCAGCGTGCTTTCGCTGGTCAGCGCGAGCAGCCCGAGAAAGCCGGCCTGCCGCGCGTGCAGCAGCACACCCACCGGCACGAACGCCCCGAGGTGCACATGCGGTACGGCGCGCAGCACGGCGAAGTCGTAGGCCGTCCATGACCCGCTCATCGGCGCGCCATGAACGGCTGCATCGGCGACGCACGCAGCGCCTCGCGTGCCTCGATTGCGGCCGCGACGAATACAGGTGCCGCCGCGCGACGGCCGCGCAGGTACGCCACGTAGCGCGCCTTCGCCGTCGCTGCATCGAGCGACTCATCGCCGGTGAGCGGATCCATGAGCAGGGCATCGGGCACGGAGTGTACGATCGCGTCCAGCACGTCGTTCGAGAGCGCGTCAGTGGCCGCGCGGCTCGCTGCCTCCATGTCGCCGGTGCGCAGCAGCAGCACATGCTGCCGGATCAGCGGAAAGGGCGTCGCGACGCGCGCGTCATTCACGCTGGCCCAGTCGTAGTGCATGTACAGCGCGGCACCATGGTCGATCAGCCACGGCTTCCGCTGCCAGACCAGCAGGTTCGGGTTGCGCGCCGTGCGATCGGGATTGGTGATGAACGCATCGAGCCAGACCAGCGTCGTGGCGAACGCAGTGTCCACCACGTCATGAGCCGCAACCGGATCGAAGTTGAACGACCCATCCAGGTAACGCAGCCCGACGTTGATGCCGCGACTCGCCTTCAGCAGGTCCTGGATCTCCGAATCAGGTTCACTCTGCCCGAAGCGATCCGGCAGGTCGATGATCGCCAGCTCCGGCACCGGCAATCTCAGAGCGCTCGCGATGCCATGCGCGATGATCTCGGCAACCAGCACCTTCGCGCCTTGGCCGGCACCGCGGAACTTGGTGACGAACAGGCCGCCGCCGTCGGTGTCGATGACGGCGGGAAGCGAGCCCCCCTCACGGAGCGGCTGGACGTATCGTGTGGCCTGATGGCGCGGCAGCGGAGTCGACATGAACCCGCAATCTAGCCTGACCCTGTGCACCACCGGTTCGTGGCGGTGCACGACGACACGATGCGGCTACGGCGCCTCGATCGACAGGCCGATCGTGCGCAGCGCCATCTGCACGGCACCACGGGCCGCGTCGACCGTCTGGTGCCGCACGATGGAGCCCGGCACGAGCGTCTTCAGCCGGTGCTCGAGTCGCTTGCGCATCGGGCGCCCCTTGCCGAGCAGGCCACCATGCAGCGCGACGGGGATTGCAGCGCGTTCGTCCACGAACAACGTGCGGGCGAGGGCGCGCACGTGCAGCGCGAGTTCCTCGACGGCCATGGTGACGATGGTGTTCGCGCGCAGGTCGCCCACTTCAGCGGCAGTGAGCACCGCCGGTGCAAGCGTCGCCATGTGGGCCGGGGTAGCGCTCGCCGCCCACGTGATGATCGCGGAGACATCGTCCAGCTCGAGCGCCGTGAGGATCGCGCCGGTCAGCGCGGTCTCGGGTTCGCGGCCGTCATGCGCGGCGGCAATCACCTGCAGCGCCTTGCGGCCCAGCCATGCGCCGCTGCCTTCGTCGCCGATCACGGGACCCCAGCCGCCGCATCGCTGCATCACGCCCGAGGGGCTTCGGCCCCACGCAATGCTGCCGGTGCCGGCGATCAGCAGGATGCCCGGGCCTTCGACGAACGCATCCTCCATCGCCGCCTCGGCATCGCTGATCACGACGACCGCGTCTGCGACCTCGAGGCGCTCGAGTTCCTGCTGCAGCGCGATCCGCTGCGCCTCACGACCAACGCCCGCCACGCCGACGACGAGGGCGCGCGGCATGAGGTGTCCCATCTCGGCATCGATCACCGCGTTGCGCACCATCGCGCCGAGTATCTCTGCCGAATCGGCCTCGGCACCGGGTGTCACCGCACTGCCCTCGCCGGTCGCCTTGAACAGCACGTGTGCCTGTTCGTCCGCGACATAGACGCGTGTGCTGCTGCCGCCGCCATCGACGCCGACGACGATCAGTTCTGTCTGTGCACTCATGGACGTGCCTCGGTCTCCGCCGTGACGATCATGGCGATCGGCAGCGACTCAGGTGGCGCTGGATGCGTGAGCGACGACAGGATGCCGGCCGCCAGCGTGAGCCCCGTGCCGATCAGCACGTACCAGGGCCACGCGATCGTGGCTACACCGCCCAGTGTGGGCGCCAGCGAGGGAATGCGGGCAATGAGCAGCTTCGCGAAGACGATCACCGCCATGCAGCCGATGCCGATGCTCATGCCGGTGATGGCGTCACGCTGATTCGCGCGCTTCCACAGCAGCGCCAGCGAGAAACCGCCGACAAGCCCGCCATGCGTGAAGCTCTGGATGCTCAGTGCGACCACGACGACCGGTGCGCCCTGCTGCGGATACAGCAGCGCACCCAGCGTGAGCACCACGCCCCAGGCCAGCGCGAACAGCTTGCCGGTGCGCAGCGTGCGCGGGTCGTCCACGCTCTTGCCGCTCAGCGGCAGGTAGATGTCGTGCGTGGTGGTGGCGGCCAGCGCATTGATCGTCGCGCTGTGCGTGCTCATGGTCGCCGCGATGATCGCAGCCAGGATCAGGCCGAGCAGGCCGGGTGGCATGCGCTCGACGATGAACGTGGGGAAGATCTGGTCGCTGGCGTCGAACGCCTTGCCGCCGTAGTAGACGTACAGGCCAAGTCCGATGAACAGGAACAACGTGAATTGTGCGAAGACGACGAAGCCACTCGCGATCAGCGCACGCTGCGCATCCTTCAGGCCGCGGCTGGCCAGCAGGCGTTGCACGATCAGCTGGTCGGCGCCATGCGATCCCATGGCCAGGAATGCACCGCCAATCAGTCCGGCCATCATGGTGTGCGGTCGATCGAAGCCGGCGTACCAGTCGATCGCCTGCAGCTTGCCCGACGCGCCGGCGGTCGCGATGATCGTGCTCCAGCCGCCATCGATGCTGCGACCCAGCAGCACCAGTGCGCAGATGCCGCCGAAGATGTAGATGCCGGCCTGGATCATCTCGGTGTAGACGACGGCGCGCATACCGCCCTTGTACGTGTACACGACCGTCAGCAATCCAAGCACGAGGATCGCGGACGGCATGACGTACTGGCGCGGCACGGTATCACCAAGGATCAACGCGACCGGAATGGCCGTCGCGAAGATGCGCACACTGTCGGCCACGGCGCGTGTGGCCATGAAGATCACGCTCGTGAAACGTCGCGTCTCCGGCCCGAATCGCTTTTCGAACAGCGCATAGGCGGTGACCAGC
>JACMPK010000230.1 GCA_014377535.1 Gemmatimonadaceae bacterium | reverse complement strand
GTGAACATTCGCAACACCAACACGCTGCGGTTCGTGATGAAGGGAGGTCGCCTGTACGAGGCAAACACGCTGAACGAGGTCTGGCCGGCGGTGCGTGCACTGAAGGCGCAGCCGTGGCAGAATCTCAGTCCGTTGAAGCCGGCGGCCGGTATCAGGGCGTCGGAAGGCGGCAGGTAACGGTGCGCGCGAGAAGCCTTGCTCGCGCAGGCACGCAACCCACGACGCAGTGCACGAAGCCGCGGTAGTCGGGCGTGCTCGGCCCCACGGATTCTTCGTCAGACGATCGACCTGGCAGTTCGAGCCGCCCATCCCCAGTCGGGGTGGGCGGTTCGCGCATGGCAGAGCTGGCGGTCGGCGCGCACTCGCGCACGGATTGCAAAATGACTGACTGGTCAGTTAGTATGGCAGTCAGGCTTGCGCGTCCGCGAGCCTCCCCATGAAGAGGCTCATGACCGACGCGTCAGCCACAAAAAACGAGCAGACGATCAGCAAGGCTGAGCTGCGGTCGCGCAGGCTTGCAGAAGAGCGCGAGGCTCAGATCATCGAGGCGGCCTTCACGGCCTTCGCCGCCAATGGCCTGGATGAGACGCGGCTCGAGGACATCGCTCGACTCGCCGGCGTTGCCAAGGGCACCATCTATCTCTACTTCCCCAACAAGGAAGCGCTGTTTCGCGAGATGATCTTGCGCACCGTGGTCGTCCGCCTCGATGCGCTGGAGAGCGCCGCGCGCGAGGCCGATGCAGTCGCCGACTTCAATCGCATCGTTCGTACGTACTGGCAGTATGTCAACGAGCCGCAGTTCCCCGTGATCTATCGGCTCGTTGCGAGCGTGCTCCCGCGCCTGCCGGAGCTGAGCCAGTTCTTCGCCGAACGCGTCTGGCTGCGCTGGCAGCGCCTGCTGCAGGCGTCCATCGACCAGTGTGTGCCCGCCGGCGCCTTCGGTGCCGAGCAGGCACCGCAGGCGGCCCGCATGCTGCACGCGCTGCTGATGCAGCATGCGCTGATGCGCGCGAACATCACGATCTGCAACGCCGCGCAACTGCAGGATGTCGACGCAGTCTTCGCGCGCGTGCTCAGCTTCTTCCACGCGGCCATGCGGCCCGCTGTTTCTCACCCGGCGTAACGGCATGCACACGCACACACGCACGCTCGCGCGACGCATCGTTGCGCTTCTGCTGATGACCGGCAGCGCACTCGCCGCGCAGACAAGTGGCACACCGATGCCATTGAGCATGAGCGAGGCCGCGCTGCGCGCCCGCAGCTTGAGCCTGCCCGTGCTGGGCAGCGTGGCTCGCGCCGCGCAGATCGAGGCGCGCGTGAACCAGCGTCGCGCCGACCTGCTGCCGCAGCTCACTGGTCTCGCCGAGGCGAACAGCCGCACTTTCAATACGGCCACACTTGGCATCGACTTCCCGGCGCTGCCGGGGCAGCCGCCGTTCTTCGATCGGAATGGCGAGGTGCTGGGCCCCGTGCCCACGCAGGATATCCGTGCGCGCGTGCAGCAGACGATCTTCGACGCCTCGGCGATCGCCCGATTGCGCCTGGCGCGCCAGCAGGGTGTGGCCGGGCGCGCAGAGGTGGCTCAGGTTGGAACGACGTCAGCCACACAAGCGGCAATTGCGTACGTGCGTGTGCTGCGTGCCGAGGCAGTGTACGAAGCGCGCGCCGCTGACTCCACGCTTGCCAACGAACTGCTTGGCATCGCGCGTGAGACGCTGCGTGCCGGGACCGGCGTCGCGCTGGATGTGACGCGCGCCGAATCACAGCTGATCGGCATCCGGTCGCAGCTCATCGGGGCACGTGTGGAGCGTGACAAGGCGCGGCTGGAGTTGCGCCGCGCAATCAACGTGGACCTGAATCAGCCGCTGCGCCTCACCGATCCGCTGGACGGCGGCGAGATCGACGTGCCGGCCGAGAACGATGCACTCGCCACCGCGGATCGCCTGCGTCCCGAACTGGTGCAAATTCGCGAGCAGCAGCAGTCGGCGCAGCTCGCCGTACGCGCCATTCGCGCCGAGCGGCTGCCGTCAGTGAGCGCGTTCGCCGATGCGGGCTACATCGGCAAGGAACCCACGAATCTCCTCAACACCTGGACGTGGGCACTGCGCGTGTCGGTGCCGGTCTTCGAAGGCGGACGTCGCGAGGCGCGCCAGAACGAGCAGGGACACGTGCAGCAGGAGCTGGAGTCGCGTCGCAGCGACCTGCTCTCGCAGGTCAGCGTGGATGTGCGCAGCTCGCTGCTGGATGCTTACGCCGCACGCGAGGCACTGGGCGCGGCGCGTGAACGGCTGCGGCTCGCCGAGCAGGAAGTTGCACAGGCGCGCGATCGCTTCACCGCCGGCGTGTCCGGCAACCTGGATGTCACGTCGGCATTGCTCGGCCTGAGCGCGGCACGCACGCAGCTCATCGACGCACTGGCCTCACGTCAACTCGCCCGCATCTCCATCGCCCGTTCGCAGGGCGCCATCACATCGCTTCGCTGAGCGCAAGGATTCCCGACATGACGACACGCGCGCTGCAGGACGGCGAGACCGAGGGCAGGGCGCCGCTGCCGCCGGAACCATCAGGGGCGACGAGCACCCGGCCCGCACCCGCCAAATCGCGCAGCAAGCTGCCGCTGATACTCGGGCTCCTCGTGCTGCTGGGTGGCGCATGGACCTTCAAGACGGTGAGCTACGCGCGCACGCACGAGAGCACCGACAATGCGACCATCGACGGACATGTGCTGCCGGTGCTCGCGAAGGTCGGTGGCTTCGTGACGGCGGTGAAGGTTGGCGAGAACGATCGCGTGCAGGCAGGTGCGACGCTCGTCACGATCGACGATCGCGAGTACACGGTGCGGCTGGCGCAGGCCGAAGCCGATTTTGCAGCGGCAAGTGCGTCGGCGGGTGGCCGCGGCAATGGCACGGGCCAGGCGCAGGCGATGGTCGCCACCGCATCGGCGCAGAGCGCCGTGCAGAGTGCGAACATCGATGCCGCGCGGGCACAGGTCGTGAAGGCCGATGCCGATCTCGCGCGCTACGCCGAATTGGCGGCGAAGAACATCATCAGCCAGCAGCAGCTCGACGCCGCGAAGGCACAGGTCGCGGCGACGCGTGCGCAGCTCGTGGCCGTGCAGCGGCAGGAAGCGGCAGCCGGTGCGAATGTCGCCGGTATGCAGGCCGGTGTGCGACTCGCCGAGGCTCGACTTGGTGCGGCACGTGCGGCGCGTGAGAATGCGGCGCTGCAGCTGTCGTTCACGAACATCACGTCGCCCACCTCGGGCAGCGTGAGCCGGAAGCTCGTCGAGATCGGCCAGCTCGTGAATGCCGGACAGACATTGATGAACATCGCGTCCGACACCGGGCTGTTCGTCACGGCGAACTTCAAGGAGACGCAGCTCGCGACGCTGCGGGTGGGACAGGGCGTGGCACTGAATGTGGATGCGTATGACGGCGCGAAGATCGAGGGTGCGGTGGAAAGCATCAGCGCCGCCACCGGCGCGCGCTTCACGCTGCTGCCGCCGGACAACGCCAGCGGCAACTTCACGAAGGTCGTGCAGCGAGTGCCGGTGCGAATCCGCATCACGAAGGGACTGGGTGCCGATCGGCCGTTGCGCATCGGGCTGAGCGTGATGGTGCACGTGTCCACGAAGTAACGCGCGCCACGCTCACGCATCGTCAGGGACAGCGTCATGGGAAGCGTCGTATTGCCCGCCGTGGGTGCCGTTACCTCCACCGCCGAAAATCCGTACGCGAACCGGTACTGGATCGCGGCGGCGGTGACGCTGGCCGCCGTGCTGGAGCTGGTCGACACGTCGATCGTGAACGTGGCCGTGCCGCACATGATGGGCAACCTCGGCGCCACGCTCGACGAGATTGCCTGGGTGAGCACCGGCTACATCATCGCGAACGTGATCGTGATTCCGATGTCGAGCTGGCTGTCGAACTGGTTTGGCCGCCGACGATACCTCACGGGCAGCATCCTGCTGTTCGTTGCCGCGAGCTTCTTCTGCGGCGCGGCGACGGGACTCTGGTCGCTGGTGTTCTGGCGCGTGGTGCAGGGACTGGGCGGCGGCGCGCTGCTGAGCGTCGCACAGGCCACACTGTTCGCGGCGTTTCCGCCCGATGAAGTCGGCAAGGGCCAGGCAATCTTCGGCATGGGCGTGATGGTGGGCCCCACGCTGGGTCCCACGCTGGGCGGCTACATCGTGGACAACCTCGACTGGCCCTGGATCTTCTACATCAACGTGCCGCTGGGACTCGTGGCGGCCGCGATGGTGTGGGCGTTCGTGCGCAACTCGAAGACCGGTGTACGCGCGACGAAAATCGATGTACTGGGCATCGTGCTGCTCGCGGTCAGCGTGGGGTCGCTGCAGTTCATGCTGGAGCGTGGTGAACGCAACGACTGGTTTGAAAGCGGCTTCGTGACGTCGCTGGCGGTGGTGAGCGCAGTGACGTTCGTCGCGTTCATCTGGCGCGAGCTGACCTTCGAGCAGCCAATCGTGAACCTGCGCGTGCTGAAGAGCCGGCAGCTGGCAGCGGGCGTGACGTTCGCCGCCGCCCTCGGCCTTGCAATGTACGGCTCCATCTTCGTGTTGCCGGTCTTCCTGCAGCAGCTGCATGGCTTCACGGCCTGGCAGACGGGCAAAGTGATATTCCCCGGCGCTATCGCGAGCGCAGTCACGATGGCGGTGATCGGCCGCAACGCCAATCGCATCGACGCGCGCTACACCATCGTGCTCGGCGTCGCGATGTTCGGGCTCTGCATGTACTGGCTTTCGGGACTTTCACTCGATGGCGGTGCAGACGATGTGTTCTGGCCGCTGATCCTGCGCGGCGTGGGCATGGGCCTGATCTTCGTGCCGCTCACGAATGCGAGCATGGTTGACCTGTCGCCTGCCGACGTGCCGCAGGGCACCGCACTCTTCAACCTCACGCGCCAGCTCGGTGGATCGCTCGGTATCGCGATCATGGCGACGCTGCTGCAGCGTTTCACGTCCAGTGCGCGCAGCAACCTGGTGACGCACGTGTCGGCCGGCGACCCCGAGGTCACGTCGCGCATGGCACTGCTCACGCGCGCCTTCATGTCGCGTGGCTCCGACGCGACCACGGCGGCGGCACAGGCGTACAGTGTGATCGAGCGGCAGGTGCTGGCACAGGCCAGCGTGATTTCGTTCTCGAAGATCTACCTCATCAGCGGTGTGATAATGGCGCTGGGCCTGCCGCTGCTGCTGTTCTGGAAGACCGGCCGCAATCGCGCGAGTCTCGCAGCGGCGGACCTGCACTAGCGCAAGTGCGTGGTGCACCTGTGACCTCGCCAATGCGCGGCGGCAGCGCATCGGGAGCGTGGGGCGCCTGTCAAGGCGTTGCTGCGGGGAAGCGACCGCGCCAGTTTGCCGCTTCCTCGATTGCCCCGCTCTCCGCACAGCGTCCCGATGGCTTCGTCTCTCGTTCTCACAGTCGCACGTGAACTCGCGCTTCCGGTGGCGTCGGTTCAGCAGACCCTCGCGCTGTTCGGTGAGGGAAACACGCTGCCGTTCATCGCCCGCTACCGCAAGGAAGTCACCGGCGGACTGGACGAGGTGCAGCTGCGCGACGTGCGCGACCGCGCGCAGTACCTCACGGAGCTCGAGGATCGACGTGCCGCAGTGCTCAAGAGCATCGACGAGCAGGGCAAGCTGGATGATCGCCTGAAGGCCGCGATCCTCGGCGCCGAAACCAAGCAGGTGCTCGAGGATCTCTACCTGCCGTACAAGCCGAAGCGCCGCACTCGCGCGACCATTGCCCGTGAGCGCGGTCTTGGCCCCCTGGCCGAACAGCTCTGGGCCGGCACGCTCGACGACGTGACCGCACGCACTGCCGCCGCGGAGTTCGTGAACGTGACCGGGGAAGTCGCGGACGTGGACGCGGCAATTGCCGGCGCACGTGACATCCTCGCCGAGCAGGTTGCAGAAGATGCGGGCGTGCGCGGCTGGATCCGTGAGGCGACGCGCACCAGGGGCGCGGTGAAGAGCACGCGCTCGTACGGTCGCACCGAGGAGGTGTCCAAGTTTTCCGACTACTTCGACTTTCGTGAGTCACTCGGCACCATCCCGTCGCACCGCGTGCTGGCCATCCGCCGCGGCGAGACGGAAGGTGAGCTGGTGTGGACCGTGGACGCGCCGATCGTCGACATCGTGCCGAAGCTGCAGCGCGACGTGATCGGTTCGCGCAAGGCTGCGACGATTCTTGGGCAGGTCGCCGAGGACGCGTACAACCGTCTGCTTGCCCCCAGCATCGAGGTGGAGCTGCGGCTGGAGCTGAAGACGCGGGCCGACGAGGAAGCGATCATCATCTTCGGTCGCAACCTTGAGCAGCTGCTGCTGTCTGCGCCCGCGGGCGAGAAGAGTGTGCTTGGCCTCGACCCCGGCTTCCGCAGCGGCGTGAAGATCGCGCTCGTCAGCCGCACCGGCGCACTGCAGCACACCGACACGCTGTACCTGCATCAGCAGGACCGATTCGCCGCCACGATCCGTGCGGTCGTCGCGCGCTTCACGCCGGAGCTCATCGCCATTGGCAACGGCACCGCCTCACGCGAGACCGAGACGCAGGTGCGCGCCACGTTGCGCGAGATGGAGCCGCCTGCGCCGACGGTCGTGGTCGTGAGTGAGGCCGGCGCATCGGTCTACTCGGCGAGCGACGTCGCGCGCGAGGAATTTCCGGATCTCGACGTGTCGATCCGCGGCGCCGTCTCCATCGCGCGCCGCCTGCAGGATCCGCTGGCCGAGCTGGTGAAGATAGACCCCAAGTCCATCGGCGTGGGGCAATACCAGCACGACGTGAACCAGCCGAAGCTTCGCCAGCGCCTGGACGACATCGTGGAAAGCTGCGTGAACCGCGTGGGTGTGGAAGTGAACACTGCCTCGGCGCAGCTGCTGGCGTACGTCTCCGGCGTGGGACCAGCGCTGGCGCAGTCGATCGTCGCCACGCGTGACGCCAAGGGTGGCTTCGCGGCCCGCAAGGAGCTGCAGGACGTGCCGCGGCTTGGCGCCAAGGCATTCGAGCAGGCGGGAGGCTTCCTGCGCGTGCGGGGCGGTGCGCATCCGCTGGATGCCAGCGCAGTGCACCCCGAGCGCTACGCCCTCGTCGCACGAATGGCCAAGGACCGCGGCGTGTCGCTGCAGGAACTGGTCGGCAACGAGGCGATGCTGTCCACGCTGGACCTCTCGCCCTACGTCAGCGCGGATGTGGGCATGCCGACGTTGCTGGACATCGTGGCCGAGCTGCGGAAGCCGGGCCGCGATCCGCGTGAGAGCTTCGTGCCGCCTGCATTCCGCGATGACGTCACGGAGCCGAAGCACCTCCTGGCTGGCATGGTGCTGGAAGGCGTGGTCACGAACATCGTCGCATTCGGAGCTTTTGTGGACATCGGTGTGCATCAGGATGGCCTGGTGCATGTGAGTCAACTGTCGGACCGCTTTGTGAAGGATGCGAACGACGTGGTGCAGGTGGGGCAGAAAGTCACGGTGACCGTGCAGTCGATCGACCTGCCGCGGAATCGCATCGCCCTCACGATGAAGACGGGCCAGAAGCCGGCGCAATCGGCAGGGGCTACGCCAGCGCGTGGCTCGGGCGGGACGCCGCAACGCGAGCGGGCACCGGTGGCGCCGGCAAAACCGACGGTTCCGGTCCAGCCCGGCAAGGGGTACGTCGCGCCGAACGGAATCCGGTTCAAGTAGCGGCACCGGGCAGCGACCGGTCACCCGCATGAAGCTGCCGCAGGTGGTGACGAGCATTATCCTCTATCGTCCCCGTCCAGAGCCGGCCGTTCTTGCGGCGGCAGAAGCGTCACGTGGCAGTCCTGCACTCATACCGACCCAGCATGCCCTCACAGAACCGGACGGGATGGCTCCGCCGGAGCGCCACCACGGCGTTCCTGCTCGGCGCCCTGCCGATCGCACTCGCCGCACAGGTCCGGCGGCCCGATGCCGCCCCTGCCCGCGCCGGCAGCGCCGGCAAACCGAAACGCCGCACCGATTTCATCGTCGCCGGCGGCACGGTGAAGCTCAGTGAAGCCAACGCCACGCAACGATCCGTCTGGATCGGCTCCGTCGGCATCCGGAAGCAGCTGTCGCCCGAATGGCTCAACCTCGGCGGCGTGATCGAGGTGGGCAGTTCGTCGGTGGACGGTGAATTCTTTCCGTACGAGAAGCGCGTCACGGCCGACACCACGCGATTCGTTTCCGTGAACGGACGCGCGACGCTCGTCGCCGGCCGGGTCAATGCCGATGTGATGTTTCCCCTTGGCGAGAGCGAGAAATTTGCCGCCGGCTTCGGCGTGAACGCCGGCATGTACGGCATGATGCCGTCGCCCGCCGGTGGCAAGGGTGCCGGCACGTTCGTCGCGCCCACGTTCGGCGCCTCGCTCGTGGGGCAGGCCGATCTCACGCGACGCCTCGGCGTGCAGGGCACCTTCGGTTTCGCGAAGTTCATGAATTTCGATCGTGACAAGCTGCGTCCCAGCGATCCGGCATTGGAAGATGCCGTGTTCACGACGCCACTCGCCGCGCCGCGGCCACCGGAGAAGAGCTTCGGCGGGGCCCGCATCACCGTTGGCCTCACGTACCGGCTCGGTGTGAAGACGATCAGCCAAGGTGCTCGCAAGTGAAGATGCGCAACACAGTCATCGCGGTACTGGGTGCCGCAGCGGCGCTGGCAGGGTGTGCCGAAGACGGTGCCGTGACACCGAAGGGCGGTCAGGCGTTCGAAGTGCCGTTCACCACGGTCACGTCGGTGAAGTATCCCGGCATGATCGCCCGTGCATTCGGCCGCACGGTGAACAACGCCGCCGTCGTGGATTCCATCGTCGGTGAAGTCACGCTGATGAAGCAGCTCGACGGCCTGGCGCGCTACCAGTTCTACCTCGTGAACGGGCTCGATTCGTCGGCCACGCCGATCTCGCACCGGCAGTGGGTCATCCGCACCGATTCGCTGCTCGACGCAAGCGGCAACATCACCTCGCCGGTGGACACCAACCGCAGCGCAGGCGTGCGTGACTTCTGGCGCGGCGGCTTCTTCGGTCGCAAGCTGCGTTTCAATGTCACGTTGAGCGGCACGGACTCAGTGCATCAGCGGGCAGGATGGCTGGTGCTCACCATCCAGGGTGACTCGTCGCGCACGGCGTATGGCGACTCCACGCCGCGTCCGCTGTTCGTGCGCTTCCGTGACCAGAAGGGCACGGTCACGCGTGACGATGACGCAATTTCGCCGGACACGCTGCGCGGCACGTTCGGCGAGTTCCTCAGTCCTGCGCGTCAGACACGCTTTGCCGCAGCCGGCAGCGGCACGCTGCTGTTCTGGGACGTGGCCAGCAGCGGCAACCCGGCCATTCGCGTGAACTTCAGCGGGTTGAGCAGGCCACCGCGTGGCTACTACTACCAGCCCTACATCATTGACAGTCTCTCCGGCAACGCGTTCGCGTGGGGGCAGCCGTACGACGCCGCCGAGAAGCCGCTGCGCGATGCGGACGCGGGCACCGCAAGCACCATCGTCACGCTGCGCGCCGTGCAGCCGGCGGGCCCGATCATCGGCAAGGCCGAGAACTACACGTACGTCTCGCTGATGCTCGAACCCAAGACTGCGCCACCGGTCTTGACGGCGCCACTCACCATCTACAGCCTGATGGCCGTGCAGCGGGCCAACATGCCGTCGGCACTGCAGAGCAAGCGCGCCGCACTGGGGCGCGTGCAGGCAATCGTCACGCGCGGCACGCAGGGCGGTCCCGCCGCATCGAACGTCGGCGTGGTGATCCAGGGTCCGGGCAACAACTTCACCACGCTGGTCGGCAACAAGAACACCGACAGCCTCGGCATCGCGACCTTCACCAACATGCCGGTCGGCGAGCTTCGTGTGCTCGCGATCCCGTTCGGTGGCAGCATCGTGGAAACACGCGCGACGATCGTGTCAGGACAATTGGCAACGGTGCGTCTGGTCGTGCCGTAGCGCACACGCACCGCTGGTCGCGCTGCGCGAGCTCAGCCCTCGCGCAACGCGGCCATCGGTGTCTCACGGAACACCTCGCGGCCGGTCAGTACGCCGACCAGAATCGTGATGCCCAGCAGCAGCCCCGCGATGCCGAAGGCCGGGAGCCACGCCATCACGAACGGCACCTTGAACAGGAATCGCGCCAGGCCCCACGCCCCGCCGATGCCCAGCAGCATGCCCGCCAGCGCGCCCAGCAGGCCCAGCACGGCGTACTCGCTCACCATGATGCGTCCGATCTGCGCACGCGTCGCGCCCAGCACCTTGAGCAGCACACCCTCGCGCAGCCGCTCGCGACGCGTGGCCGCGACGGCGCTGATCAGCACCGGCACGCCCATGATCAACGCGAACACCGCCATGAACCGGATCGCGTTGCTCACCTTGTCCAGGATGTTCGTGATCGTGCGTGTGATCAGCGAGATGTCCAGTGAGCTGATGTTCGGGTAGCGCTTCACCACATCGCGCTGCAGCGCGGCCACGGCGCTGTCACCGGTGACGTTCGCGATCACCGCGAACTGCTTCGGCGCATCGGCAATCGCCTTCGGCTCGAAAACCACGAAGAAGTTCGGCTCGAAGCGGGCGAAGTTCACCTTGCGCGTGCTCGCAATCACGGTTTTCACCATCGCGCCCTGCACGTTCCACGTAAGCTCGTCGCCCACCTTCACCAACAGGTCGTCGGCAATGCTTTCGTCGATGCTCACGCGGCTCATGCCCTCGGGTGCGGCTGGTGCCGTGTCGAACCACTTGCCTGCGATCAGCGTCTCACTCTTCACCAGCGTGTCGCGATAGGTACTGCGATACTCGCGCGTGTACGGCCACGGCGCCTTCTTCCGCTTCTCGGCCGCGACCTGTGCCACCTTCACGGGTACGCCCTTCACCTCGCTCAGGCGCATCGTCACGATGGGCACGCGCTGCACCAGCTTGTGGCCCGACGTGGTAATGATGGTGTCCATCCACGCGCCCTGATCATCCTGCACGTCGTAGAACAGCACGTTGCCACCGCTCGCCGCCGCATCGACCGAAAAGCGGGTGAGCAGCGTGGTCTGCAGCAGGTAGAGCGTGCTGACCAAGAATGCGCCGAAGCCCAGTGACAGCACCACCGATCGCGTCTGGTTGGCCGGACGATAAAGGTTCGCCACGCCCTGCCGCAGCACGTATGGCCAGCCCGCACGCATCGCCTTGCGTGCCACCCACATCAGCAGCGACGCACTGGCCAGCAGCAGCAACAGCACACCGGCAATTGCACCGCTGATCGCGAATCCTTCCTTCACGCCACCCGCGCGTGCAATCGCGAGCACCACCACGCTGGCAACGATGCCGAATGTCACCAGCAGGTTCATCCAGTCCCGGTACCAGGGCTGCGTCGCGCTGTCATCGACCTCGGTACGGAGTACTTGCAGCGGCGACACGTTACGCACACCAACCAGCGGCCGCAATGCGAACGACAGTGCGACCCAGACGCCCACACCAAGTCCCGAAAGAATGGCGACGGGCGACAGCGATACCGACACATCCACCGGCAGCAGTTCACGCACCAATCCCGGCAGCGCCAGCTGGATCGCAACACCAAGCACGGCGCCCACCGATGCGCCAGCAAGGCCCATCAGCGCCGCCTGCAGTCCGTATACCACCAGCACCTGTCCGCTGGTCGCGCCAAGGCAGCGCAGCACCGCGATCGTTTCCTGCTTGCGCCGGATGAACGCGTGCACGCCCGACGCCACGCCAATGCCACCCAGCAGCAGCGCAACCAGACCAACGAGGCCCAGGAAGCTGCCGAGTGTGTCGATCGCTTCCGTCACGTTCGCCTCCGATTGGGCAGCGGTGCGCACGCGCAGCTTCAACTTCTCGAGCGCCGGCTTGCTGCGGGCGGCCCACGTGGTGGCTTGCACGCCTGGCGGCATCTTGAGCAGCGTCTCGTACGACGCGCGCGACCCGAAGGCCAGCAGGCGTGTCTCGTCGAGCCACTGATCCGACACGAACACGCGCGGGCCGACGACGGAGATGAAACCCGCGTCGCCCGGCACCTGCTTCAGCGTGCCCGCGATGACGAATGTCGCGTAACCCAGCGAGAGTGAGTCGCCGACCTGTGTGTTGAGCGAGATCAGCAGGCCCGGATCCACGACCACGGCATGCTCACGGCGGATCCGTGCGAACGCGGTGGCCGGTTCCGTGATCACGTCGCCGTACAGCGGATAGGTGTTCGACACGCCGCGCACCTGGATCAGGCGCGTGTTGCCGTTGCTGGTGATCGCCGCCATCGACGGGAACTGCGTCACGCGCGCGATCGTCATGCCGCTGCGGCGCAGCGAATCGACCAGCGAGTCCGCCGCCGGTGACATCTCGGCGCGCGTCGTCAGCGAAGCATCACCACCCAGCAGCGAGCGGCTTTGCTCGCGCACGGAGCGCGTCAGATTGTCGGCGAACGAGTCGATCGCGACCAGCGCAGCCACGCCCAGTGCGATGGACGACATGTACAGCAGGAGTCGCTTGCGTGCCGTGCGGCTTTCCTTCCATGCGAGGGCGGGCAGTCGTCGCCACGGAAACCGCGGAGCGGGGGCGGAACCACTCACGCGACCGCCGCCGCGACGGACTCGATCGACCGTGCACCCGTGTCCCCGATCACCAGTCCGTCGGCAAGGCGAATGCTGCGACCCAGTCGCGTGGCGAGCACCGGGTCGTGCGTGACCAGCACGATGGTCGTGCCATCCTCGCGGTTCAGCTGCTCCAGCAGCTCGACGATGCGTGCACCCGTCGCGCCATCGAGGTTGCCCGTGGGTTCATCGGCAAAGAGCACGCGCGGCCTGTTCACGAAGGCGCGTGCGATCGCCACGCGCTGCTGTTCGCCACCGGAGAGCTGCGTGGGGAAGTGGTGTGTGCGATTGCCGAGTCCGACGCGCTCCAGCAGGTCCCTGGCGCGGGCGTCGCTGTCGCGGATGCCGCGGAGTTCCAGCGGCACCTGCACATTCTCGAGTGCGGTGAGTGTGGGCACCAGCTGAAAGCTCTGGAACACGAAGCCCACCTTGTCACCACGAAGTCGCGCGCGGGCATCTTCGTCCAGTGTGCCCAGGTTCGCGCCGTCGAGGAGCACCGTGCCCGTGGTGGGGGTATCAAGCCCTGCGAGGAGGCCAAGCAGGGTCGTCTTGCCGCTGCCCGATGGTCCCACGATGGCCAGCGTCTCGCCGGCGGCGATATCGAAGGAGACATTGCGGAGCACCGCCAATGCACCGCCGCCGCTGCGATATTCCTTCGTCAGATTGCGGACCGCGAGCATGGGCGTCGCGCGACTGGGTGACGACAAACCGGTGTCAGACATGCGGAAGCAGCAGGGAAGTGGGAAGCAGGGCAGTCTCGGACGCATCGTACGACGCGCGACGGGTGCAGGTGTCGCACTCGTGATGCTGGCGACGACGCATGGTTGCAGCAGCGGGCCGCAGGCACAACCTGACGTACGGGTGGGCACTCCGGCGCAGGACACGAACGTCGCCACAGGTCAAACGCCGTTGCCGCCTGGAAGTTCGGTCGATCAGGGTCCGAAGAACCGGTCAGCGCCCACGCGCGTGCTGTTCGTTGGTACGAGCCTGACCGCAGGACTGGGGCTCGACGATCCGTCGCTGGCGTGGCCAGGGCAGGTGGGGCACATCGCCGACTCGCTCGGCTATCGCATCCGCGTGCAGAACGCGGGCGTCAGCGGCGAGACCTCGGCCGGCGCGCTGCGTCGGGCCGACTGGTTGCTGCGCGACACCGCGGATGTCGTGGTGATCGAAACCGGAGCGAATGACGGACTGCGCGGGCTTCCCGTGGCCGACCTGCGCCGGAATCTGATCGAGATCGTGAGGAAGGTGCAGCAGCGTCAGCCGGCCGCAACGGTCGTGGTGGTGCAGATGGAGGCACCGCCGAACATGGGGTCGGATTATTCGCTGTCGTTCGGGCGAGTGTACGCCGACGTTGCGCAGGCGACCGGGGCAATCCTGACGCCGTTCCTCCTGGAGGGGGTGGCCGGGGTGTCACGGATGAACCAGCCCGACGGCATTCATCCCACCGAGGAAGGCGCAGCGAAGGCTGCCCGGGCCGTCTGGCCGGCCATTCGCGCGGTCCTGGACCAGGTGCAGCGCACGCAGCCGGCGTTGTAGGGCCGCGTGCTCCGTGATGAGGCAAACGCCCCACCGTCGCACGCGCGGGGGTCGTGGCTGGTGGATCGGGCCGTTAGGTTCTGAGGCTGCTCGCTACACAGACCCCAAGAGTTGAGGATGTACTGATATGGCAGTTCCGGCTACGCAGCTTCGTCGCGGAATGGTGATCGTGATGGAGGGCGACCCCTGCCGCGTGATCGAGTTCCGTCATCACACGCCCGGCAACCTGCGCGCGATGGTGCAGACGAAGATGAAGAACCTGCGCACCGGTTCGAACTTCGAGCATCGCTTCCGCGCGGCGGATGCCATCGAAAAGGCGATGATGGAGACGCACGATCTCGAGTTCCTGTACGAGAGCACCGGCACGTACTACTTCATGAAGACCAGCGATTACGACCAGCTCGAGATGGATGAGGAAATGCTGGGCGACAATGCGCAATGGATGCAGCCCGGCATGAAGATCATGGCCGAGTATTACAACGGGAAGCCGATCGGGATCGAGCTGCCGAATTCGATGGTGTTCGAGATCGTGGATACGACGCCGGTGATGAAGACGGCGACGAAGTCGGCAAGTGCCAAGCCGGCAAAGCTGGACAATGGTGTGACCGTAAACGTGCCGGAGTACCTGAGCGTGGGTGAGCGTGTTCGCGTTGATCCGCGCACGGGAGATTACCTGGAACGCGCCAAGGATTGAGTGCAGGGGTTCGGCTGCATTTGTGTTCGCCAGACAATTCCGAATGTTGTTCCTTGGAAGTCGAGATCGTTTGTGTGGGGCACTTGAAGCCGCGGTTGTGTTGTTCTATTTTGTGTGTCTGTTGCAGGGCAGTGTGGCATGGTGCCTGTAGCTCAATTGGTTAGAGCACCGGATTGTGGTTCCGGGGGTTGCGGGTTCAATCCCCGTCAGGCACCCTGCGATGTCGGTCAGTGTTGCACTGGTCGAGATTGCGTGGACATCACGGTGTAGGTCCGTAGCTCAATTGGTAGAGCACCGGTCTCCAAAACCGGGGGTTGCAGGTTCGATTCCTGCCGGGCCTGTGGTAGTGGTGCTGACGGAGTGGGATGGCGGGGGTGAGAGCCTGTCTGATTGGAACGCGGGATTCTGGCGCTATCGTCTAGGGGACTAGGACACGGCCCTCTCAAGGCTGGAACACGGGTTCGAATCCCGTTAGCGCTATTGCAGGTGTGCAGGGCATGCAGGTGGTGTGTACGGCAGTACGATGGGTGTTCGGTGGAGTCGGACGTTTCGGCCCTGCGGCGCGTTCGTCTATCGGTTAGGACGGGACCCTTTCAAGGTCTAGAGACGGGTTCGACTCCCGTACGCGCTACCTCGGTGTCGTTGGTGTCGGAGATAATGCTGGTGTTGTCGTTGTGCGGTATGGGAGTAGGAGAATGGGGCCGTAGCTCAGTCGGTAAGAGTGCCGCACTGTCACTGCGGAGGTCGCGGGTTCGAGCCCCGTCGGCCCCGTTTGCAGGGTCTGGGATCTGGACGTTGGAATGAGACGGCAGTTGTGTACGAAGGTTGGGTTCGTGGTTTGCCCTGGTGGTGGAATTGGTAGACACGCCACTTTGAGGTGGTGGTGCCGCAAGGCGTCGCGGTTCGAGTCCGCGTCAGGGCATGTCAGGTGGGAGATGGACCTTGGTGGTCGGCAGGAACTTGCCACAGTAGCTCAGTGGTAGAGCACTCGATTCGTAATCGAGCGGTCAAGGGTTCAATCCCCTTCTGTGGCTCTGGATGTTAGGTGAGGTGCTTTTGGTATTGCGGGAGTAACTCAGTTGGTAGAGTGTCAGCTTCCCAAGCTGAAGGTCGCGGGTTCGAGTCCCGTCTCCCGCTTACGCTAAGTTGTTCAATCTGAATGAGTTATGAGGCGCCTCGGGTCATTCTGACTCGAGGCGCTTTGTCATGGTCGCCAAGACGGTCGCCATCCTCGCGCGATGTGACCTCCCCACAGACGATGCCAACCCGCTGCACCTGGCGTCCGGCACCAGGCGACGGGCGGGGTGAGGCAGGCCGGGGCGAGGCGGGGGCTCTCAGGGACGGGGGTCGCCTGCGTCGTGCGCGTGCAGTGCGCCGACTGCGACACGCCCGTGGCCCGTGCACCTCGCCACTCGCCGTGTTCAGCGCCACAGGCCGCTAGCGTGTACTCTTGACGTATACTATCACGACATACTATAATTGAGTACACTCATTGTCGAAGGCCTGCCATGAAGCCCAATTGGTTCTACATCCTGCTCGCGCTCGCCCCCGCCCCACGGTACGGCACCGCGATCCAGGATGACGCGCGCAGGCTGAGCGATGGGGCGGTGCGCCTCTGGCCCGCCACGCTCTACGGATCGCTCGAGGAACTGGTACGGATCGAGTGGATCGAAGCGCTCGCCGAAGCCGAGCGTCCGGACGGCGGATCGGGTCGCGAGCGATTCTATCGGATCACCCCGGCCGGACGTGCGTCGTTGGAAACCGAGTGCGCCAGACTGGAAGCCATGGCACGAACGGCCCGCGCCAGACTGTCTGTCGAGGTATCGCGCGCATGACCCACCTGGGAGACAGGACGACCACGCACACACTGTGGCGCCACGTCTACGGTGCACTGCTGCCCATGCTGCCACGCGGGCTTCGGGATCGGCAGGGCGGTGCGATGGCCGAGCTGTTCGACCGAGAACTCTGTCGCAGCGCACCCGATGGCGTTGTCGCCATCTGCCTGACCGGCGCGACCGGCGTGGCGGACCTCGTTTGTCGCGGGATCTACGAGCGTCTGGCGGACGAGCGGCGGGCGCTCACCACGACGAACATCGCAACCCTCCGGCGTGCCGCAGCCGCGTTCCTCGTGACGAGCACCGTCCTGACGACGCTGTTCGTGGCGAAAGTGGCGGTCACGCACGCTGTACCAGCGCGCGGTACCGTGTTCGACATCGCGTTGTTCTCCATCCCGTTCACGGTGGCGATGACGATCCCGATGTCCGTCTTCATCGCGGTGCTGTGGGCAGCAACGCGAGACGCGTCATTGCGCCGCGGCCGGATCGGCACCGCCGACGTGCGCGATGGCACCCTCCGTCTGACACCCGTCGTCGGCATGGCCTCGATGGTCACACTCTGTTGCCTCGCATGGAACGCCGAGTTGGTCCCGCGCGCGAACCTGAAGTTGCTGACGCTCTACGCCGGCACAGCCGCCGTCACGTCAACTGACCGCAGCATGACCCTCGGCGAACTCCAGCGCGCGCAATCACATCTCGTGACTGTAGGACCACATGCGTCAGCATCGGAGGCTGTAGGTGCGTCGCGGGCGAGCTATGAGGTCGAGATCCAGAAGAAACTCGCGCTCGCCGCCGCGTGCATCGCGCTGGCCATGCTCGCCGCCGGCATCGCCCGGCATGCGCCTCGGCTCAGCGTCTGGACGCAGGCCGTGCTCAGTGTCCTCGTCTTCATCGGCTACTATGTCTGCATCATCATGGGTGAGCAGCTGGCGGATCGTTCGGCGATCCCACCGGCGCTGGCGATGTGGAGCGCGAACATCATCGTGCTGTTGCTTGCCATGCTGACACTGCGCACCGCTCACGGGAAGACCGCCCCGGACGTGAAACTTCCTTCCCGGGCTGCCTGAGCCGTCCGGAACACCGCGCCGCATGAGACGACGGCCGGCGGCGGCGTTACCGGATACCGCACGACGCGCCAGAGTCTCACGCGCCGGGGACGTACCAGTCGCGAGGCCTGCCATCAGGATGTGGCAAACACATGCAGGGCCTCCCGTCTTCGGAGAGGCCCTGCATGCTGTACCCCCTGTGCTGAGTGGACGAACCTGCTGACACACTCCGGACACCTCGGTGCGCAGCGGACCCACCATTCTGCTAACTCAAGCGTCTGCTGCGGCGCGCGAGGCAGCGACCAGCTCAGTTCGCGCCGCTGGCGACAGCGCGTCCCAGACCGCCGTCGGAATCGATGCCGGTCGCTCGAGATCGGCAACGGGCGCTGCGGCGCCCATGCCGGATGTGCTGCCGTGTCGCGCCGGCCTCGCGTGCGACCTCCGCGTCCAAGTGGTTGGCGTAGACCGCCTCACGCGTCTCACTGCCAGGCGCCCAGCCGCCGAGCACATTCCGCACGCGTGCATCGGGCTGCAGACGCTCCGCCGCGTTGACGCTCGCACGCATTGGGCGGTGTGGTGCCACGGCGACTGACTCCGAAACCGACAGAACGCTGCAATGAGTGCCCTGTCACCGAAACTCGCCCATGGTGAATGTGCCCTGTGTTTCGCGGTCGTGCACACAGTGGTACCGCGGTCGGAAGCACGCGGCGAGCGAGTCGAGCATACCGTCGCTGGCGAGCCGCCGTCTCAGTGCGCGGGACCCATCTCCCCCAGTGCCGAGAGAGTTCAGTCCAGGTCGACGCCGACGATGCGCCGGCCTCTATCGCAGCGCGGACCCGATGCCCGGAGCCGATGTCTGTCGGCGATGCAACATTAGAATGCACGCAGATTTCAGCGTGAGCTCGGCACCTCTGTGCGGACGGCGACCCAGCGCCGTCGTTGCGAAGCACGCGCGCACCGCACGAGTCGGCAAACATCTGCTGAACAATCTTCGGATACTGCCGACACTTGAACGCGGGAACGATCCCTTGAGGTGGCCGGTGTCACGTTGTACTCGCAACGTGTCGCGCCCCCGCTGTCGCATGATCACGAGTTCACAGATGACGAACGTCGCTGGAAACGTGCACGTCGATACTGCCCGCCTCGCGCGGCACAACGTGCGCTGTACGGGGCAGGGCACGCGAACGATCATGTTCGCCCACGGGTTCGGCTGCGACCAACAGATGTGGCGATTCGTCGCGCCCGCGTTCGAGCGGGACTGGCGCGTCGTCCTCTTCGATCATGCGGGGGCAGGGCCGACCGCGCCAGCGGCCTACGATGCGTCCCGTCACGCGACGCTGCATGGGTATGCCGATGATGTCGTCGCCATCGCTGAAGCCCTTGACCTGCACGATGCGGTGCTCGTCGGACACTCGGTGAGTGCCACCATCGCCATGCTCGCCGCGATTGACGCGCCGCCGCGATTCAGCCGCCTCGTCCTCATCGGCCCGACGCCCTGCTTTCGCAACGAGCCGCCGAGCTATTTGGGTGGCTTCGAGCGCGACCAGCTTGATGGACTCCTCGCACTCATGGCGGAGAACTACACCGGGTGGGCCGATGCACTGGCCCCGACCATTGTGGGCGGTACGGACGCAGCCGACGCGGCCGGAGACACGGCCCGTGCGCGTGCCGGCGAGCTGCGTGACAGCATATGCCTGATGGCACCTGATGTCGCGCTGGCCTTCGCGCGCGCGACGTTCCTTGAGGACCATCGCGCAACTGTGCCGCACGTGCCGGTGCCGTCGCTCATCCTGCAGTGCACGTCCGACGCCATCGCCCCGGCGACCGTCGGTGCATGGCTGGCCGAGCATCTGCCGCAGTCGACGTTCCATCAGCTGGCGGCGACGGGCCACTGTCCGCACCTGACACATCCCGGTGAGACCATCGCCGCCATTCAGGCGTACGTCGGAGATTTCCTGTCTGAGCCAGCTGTGATGCAGCGTACAGACGACGAGGCACGGCGCTCCGCGACCACCGCGTGAGCGGCTTGGACACGGCGCACGCGTGCGATGCAGACCCGCATGCCGCCTCAGCATTGACGACGTCTGATACCGCTCTGGCCGGTGTCGGCGTTGATGAGCATGGCCCGTGTGCTCGGCTCTCCGTCGTGGATGGCGTCATCGTCCGCGTGAATGCCGCGGCCGAGCGACTGTTGGGTCGAGCGTCCGGCGCACTGGTTGGACAGAGCTTCGGTGCGTGTCTGACGCGGGACAGTGTGCTGCTCTGGGAATCACAGTTTCTGCCGTTGCTCATGGTCCGTGGTGCCCTCGACGGCGTGTTTCTGGGCGCGTCGCTTCCGAGCGGTAAGGAAGTGCCGATGCTCGTCGCGGCGAGTCGTCGGATGGATGGGGGACATGTCTGCGTCGAATTCGCGATGCTGGTGGCCCGCCAACGGGTCGCGTACGAAGGGACGCCGGAAGCGGCGGGCGACGCCGCTGAGGCCGCGCGCTTGGAGGTCGTCGCGACTCAGGGTGCGTTGCAGCACTCGCAAGCGGCGCTGCAGTGGGCACATGACCGGCTGAAGGCGCAGGCGGTACGCGACCAGCTGACCGGGCTGCTCAACCGGCGCGGCTTCACCGACGCCGCACGGCAGCACCAGGCCGTCGCTGAACGGACCGGTGCGCCCTTCCTCGTGGCCGCCCTCGACCTCGATGGGTTCAAGCGGATCAATGACACCTTCGGGCACGACGTTGGGGACGAAGCCCTCACGGAGATGGCCGTCGTGCTGACCGAGACGTTTCGCGACTCGGACATCGTGGCGCGTTTCGGCGGCGACGAGTTCGTGCTGCTGCTGACGAATACCGCAGCGACGGAAGTGGACGCGGTGCGCGACCGCCTGCTGACCGCGCTCGCGGCCCACAACGCAGAGCCGGGCCGCGACTTCGCACTGGCAACGAGCGTCGGCCTCGCGGCGTGGTCGCCCGAGACACCCCAGTCGCTGCCCGTGCTGCTTAAGGCCGCAGATGACACCATGTACGTCGAGAAGCGGGCCCGGATGTCCGCGGGAGCGGCGGCATGAGCGCTGTGTCGGAGCATGCGGGGCCGGGTGACGCCGATGGCGTGGCGATGGCGCCAGCGGTTGCGCGACAGGGTGTGGTGCTCGAAGCGGCGGCGGTGCGGACCGTGCTTGTGGTCGATGACTTCCCGGCTATGCTGGCGTGGGCCACTCGCGCCTTCACGCGGGCGGGATGGACCGTGCTCACGGCCACCGATCACCGGGAAGCCATGGCGCGCTGGCACGTCGCGCGAGACAGCGGTGCGCCGGTGAGCGTGCTCATCGCGGACTTGGAACTGCACGACCAGGGCAGCGCGAGTCTGGTCGAGCGCCTGCGTGCGGACGATGCCGACCTGCCCGTGCTCGTGCTGCACACCGGCGACGGGGACGCGATCTCCTGGCTGGCGACGCAGCTGAGCCGGACCGCGTTCTTCCGGAAGCCCGTGCGCGCCGGCGTCCTGCTCGAGACGGCTACCGCGCTGCTCTCCGCGCGGGAGCAAAGCGTCTCGGCGGCGGGCGATGAGTCATGCCCCATCGAACCCTCGTTGCTCACCGCGCTGAGCGCCTGTCTGCACGACAGGCCGTGAGGACCCAGAGGGGCACGAACCTGATCGTGGAGGCGCACCGACGACGCGTGCGAGGGCTGGCTGTTGCTCGCGACCATGCTGGACGCAGCGTGCCGCTTATCGATAGAGGACGCGGTCGGCGACTCATGCCCGCCGTGCGGAGGCGTCGCGGCTGATTTCGTGGTCGACGAGGTCGAGAGAGGTGCGCGGTCGATCCACTCGCGGGGGCATGGTCGCCATGGTCGCCATCTTTAGCGCTCAAGTGGGCGCTCTATGAGCGGTCGCGCTCGCTTCGAGATACCCCTTTCCCTCTGGGCGTGAGCGATCTGAGCGAGAGCTTCTTGTTGAGAAGTCCTTCCCAAGCTGAAGGTCGCGGGTTGCAGTCCCGTCTCCCGCTTCGACGTACGCCATTTTAAATCCATGAGACGAGGCGTCCCGGGTCGGTCTGATCCGGGGCGCTTTTGCGTGTAATCATCATAAGGTCGCCATCTCGCGCGGTCCGCAGTGCCGCGAGCAGCCTACGGGTCGATCATGACAAGGCTTCGTCGCGGACGCGTCCTCGTGTGGCATCGGCTATGCGAATCCCCCACGCTTCGGCGCAACGCGCCGACAGCCGACCGTGCTGCGCACCCGCACGCTGGCGCAGAATCATGGACCGGCCCGAAGCATGCACCTGTGCGAATTCCGGCGCGAGTCCTCTCCGGAAACGTGCCGCCTCGCTGCGCGCAGGCCTCGCTGCGCTCGTTGTTTGTCCCTCGCCGGCGGAGCACAATCTCGTGATGCGCGAGAAAGGGCCAGTCAAGCTCGATGTCCTCGCGCAACGAACGCGAGCGCGCAAGCCGGCACTTGCAACGAGCGGGCGGCGGCTCGGCTTGGCTGCCGCGGTCGCCTGTGTCCTCGTCATCATGACATACGGTGGTGTCCTCATCGCCGGCCTTTGCGCCTTGCCATCGCCGCAGGTTCCCATCGGTGATCCGTTCTTTACGATCCTCGAGATCCTCATCATCGTGCTGACGCTGCCGTTGGTGGCCTTGATGAGCGTCGTACACGCCTGGGCGCCTCAGCAGGCGAAGGTGTACAGCAGCATGGCCCTGGTGTTCATGAGCCTTCTTGCCGGTGTCACGGCATGCGTGCATTTCGTGATCCTGACGGTTGGCCACGCGTCGCCGCCCAATGAGGAAATGGCGTTGCTCTTTTCCTTTACGTGGCCGTCGGTGGTCTACGCGCTCGATATTCTTGCGTGGGACCTGTTCTTCGCACTCGCTGTCCTGTGCGCCGCAGTGGTGTTCTCCGGGGGCGGTTTACTCCGCTTGATTCGTGCGCTTTTGCTCCTGAGCGGCACCATGGCGCTCCTCGGTTTGGTATCGGTTGTCGTTGGCGACATGCGGTGGCGCTTTATCGGAATCGCAGGCTACGTGCTCGTTTTTCCGCTCGCAGTCACCTGTATCGGAGTGCTTTTCTTTCGCGTGCCTACCGTGACCGCTGCCGTCTGTTCCGCTACATCTGCTGAGTGACGACACTGCCGCACGGCCATCGTCTCCGCGGCAGCCCGCGCGCGCTGGCCGCTGGGGGCTGTGATTCCCTCGGGCACGCTTTCTCGGCGGGTTCGCGCTGGCTGCCGCGGCCGCCTCGCAACGCGCGGACCACGCGGGAGCCACGCTGGCAATGCGATGGGCACGCGGC